>JALETK010000100.1 GCA_022781505.1 Clostridiales bacterium
GTACGCCGTGAACGCCATGAACTGGGCCGTGTCCCAGGGCCTCATCACCGGCCTCAGCGAGACCACCCTGAGCCCCAACACCACCGCCACCCGGGCCCAGATTGCCACCATCATCATGCGGTATCTCACCGCCGAATAATCGCTCCTTCCTGAATCCATTTCCATAGCCCGTTGGGCCGGCCGGCTTCTTGACCGGCTGGCCCAACAAGGGGGCTGCCCCAGGAAGCAACGGGATGTTGCTTCCATGGGGCAGCCTTTTGCAATATGGTTTTTATTTTCTTGCCCTGCGCGTCCCACCGGGCTTCGCCCCCCTGGGGGGGTGGATCAGGCATTTGGGGCCGCTGCCGATGAGATCCTGGCGGCCTGCCAGGGTCAGGGCCTCGTGAACCAGGGCGTAGTTTTTGGGGTCCCGGTACTGAATGAGAGCCCGCTGCATGGCCTTTTCGTGGGGGTCCCGGGGGACGTACACCGGCTCCATGGTCCGGGGGTCCAGACCCGTATAGTACATCACCGTGGAGATGGTGGAGGGGGTTGGGTAGAAGTCCTGGACCTGCTCCGGCATATAGCCCATGTCCCGGACAAACTCCGCCAGCTCCACCGCCTCTTTCATGGTGGAGCCCGGGTGGGAGGACATGAGGTAGGGAACCAGGTACTGCTTCAGATGATACTGCTCATTGAGGGCAAAGTATTTTTCCGTGAACTGGCGGTACACCGCGTTTTTGGGCTTGCCCATTTTGCTGAGTACCGCGTCAGACACATGCTCCGGGGCCACCTTCAGCTGCCCGGAGACGTGATAGCGCACCAGCTCCCGGAGGAAGGTGTCCTTTTTATCCGCCAGCACATAATCGAAGCGGATGCCGCTGCGGATGAAGACCTTCTTCACCCCAGGGAGCTTCCGGAGCTTTCGCAAAAGCTCCAGGTAATCCTGGTGGTCGGCCTTCAGGTTTTTGCAGGGGGTGGGGTAGAGGCACTGACGCCCTGGGCACACCCCCTTGGTCAGCTGCTTTTCACAGGCCGGGTTCCGGAAATCGGCGGTGGGGCCGCCCACGTCGTGGATATAGCCCTTGAAGTCCGGGTCGTGGGTCATGGCTTCCGCCTCCGCCAGGATGGATTCATGGCTCCGGGTCTGGATGATGCGCCCCTGGTGGAAGGTGAGGGCGCAGAAGGAGCAGGCGCCGAAGCAGCCCCGGTTGGACACCAGACTGAATTTGACCTCCTCAATGGCAGGGACGCCTCCGGCTTTTTCATAGCTGGGGTGGTAGGTCCGGCAGTAGGGGAGATCGTAAACTGCGTCCATCTCCTTTTGACTGAGGGGCTTCTGGGGCGGATTCTGCACCACGAAGCACCTGGGCCCGTAGGGCTCCGCCAGGCGCTTGGCGGTGAAGGGGTCGGTGTTCCGGGTCTGGAGCTGAAAGCTCTCGGCATAGTGCCGGGGATTCTCCTGGAGAGAGGCATAGTCCGGGAGAATCAGGGTGGGGAGGCTGTCATCCAGAGCCTCGGTGCGGTAAACGGTGCCGTCGATGTAGGTCATGTTGGAGATGGACAGGCCGCTGTTCAGCCCGTCGGCCACCTCCCGGATGCTCCGTTCTCCCATGCCGTAGAGCAGCAGATCTGCCTGGGCGTCCAGGAGGATGGACCGTCGGAGCTTGTCGGACCAGTAATCATAGTGGGCCAGCCGCCGGAGGCTGGCCTCCACGCCGCCGATGATGATGGGCACATCCCGGTAGGTCTGGCGGATGAGGTTGCAATAGACAATGGTGGCCCGGTCCGGCCGCTTGCCCGGAACGCCTCCCGGTGTGAAGGCGTCGGTCTTCCGCCGGTGATGGGACACGGAGTAGTGATTCACCATGGAGTCCATATTCCCGCCGGTGACGAGAAAACCCAGTCTGGGCTTTCCCAGCAGACACACGGATTTGGGATCCCGCCAGTCCGGCTGAGAGATGATGCCCACCTTGTAGCCCGCGTCCTCCAAAACCCGGCTGATGATGGCGTGACCGAAGGAGGGGTGATCCACATAGGCGTCCCCAATAACATAGACAAAATCACACTGCTCCCAGCCCCGGGCCTGCATGTCCCGGGGGGAGATGGGTAAAAATTCCGGCATAGCAATGCCTCCTGTGGACAGGATAAGCCATCCTGCGTATTTGCGTCCATTATATCAAACCGGAGAACAAAAGAAAAGAGGCAGTTCCTGGGCGCACGGTTGACCCGGAAGAGGGAACATGCTATGATGGGGCCATTACAAGATGGAATGGAGTAAGCGCATATGGATTATCGCATATATACCGCCTGGGAGCAGGTGCCGCCCCGGCTTCGGGAGGAGGCCGACGGCCTTTTGGTGGAGGCCTTTCCTCCGGAGGAGCGGCGGGGGCTGGAGGAGTTTCACAGTCTTTTGAGGACGACCCGGTTGGAGCTGCTGCTGGCCCTGGAGGGGGAGGAGGTTCTGGGCTTTCTCATGGTCTGGAACCTGCCGGAGCTCGCGTTTTTGGAGAACTTTGCCGTGTCCCGGCAGTGCCGGGGCCGGGGGATCGGCAGCCATATGCTGGACTATGTGGCGGCGCGCTGGGGAAAGCCGGTGCTTCTGGAGGTGGAGCCGCCGGAGGGGGAGCTCCAGCGCCGCCGGATTGGCTTCTATGAGCGAAACGGCTTCCACTTGAACGGCACCTATCCCTATCTCATGCCTGGCCTTCACCCGGGAGACCCGGCTCTGCCCCTCCTTCTCATGTCCCGCCCCGCCCCCATGACCGACGGCGAGGCGAGGGAGGCCGCGGCCCTTCTGTACCGGGAGGTCTACGCCGGGAAAGAAATCCCCCCGCTTCCGTGACGCGCCGGAGGCCCGGGTATTGCATCCTTTTGCTGCTGATCAAACTTGCGACTGCCCTACGGGAAAGTGTGCCCCTGGTGCGCTAGAATGGTTTCATTTTTGAAAAAAGTTCTTGCATTTCTTCCGCTTCTGTGGTAGAATAAACCGGTCTGAGTAAAGGTGCGTCCTCTGCCGTGCCGGGGTATCTTCCGGGTGTCACACGGGCATGAACGCCTAAATTAAAGGAGGACATTACAAATGGATTTGATGAAGGCACTGACAAGCCAATACATGAAGCCTGAGCTCCCCGAGATGCGGGTGGGCGACACCGTCCGGGTTCACCAGAAGATCACTGAGGGCACCCGTGAGCGTATTCAGGTTTTTGAGGGTACCATTATCGCCCGCAAGCACGGCGGCATCGGCGAGACCATTACCGTTCGCCGGGTCTCTTACGGCGTGGGCTGCGAGAAGGTGTTCCCCGTCCATGGCCCCCGGGTCGTGAAGGTGGAGACCGTCCGTCGCGGCAAGGTCCGCAGAGCCAAGCTGTACTACCTGCGGGATCGCTTCGGCAAGGCCGCCAAGGTCAAAGAGAGAGTGTAATCATCTGCCCAGGGAACGGACGCGCCGGATTTGGCGCGTCCATTTTTCGGCCTTCCAGAAATAAACAAACTGTAAAAAAAGGGGAGTGCCCCCTTTTTTTATTGGGAATTCCGTGTATAATGGTACATGGAAAACCGTACTTTTCTCCGCCGGTTCCGGCGGGGAGCTGAATCAGAGGATGATAACGATGCAGAATGAAACCGATTCCCTGATGCCGGAGGAAAAGCCGGCCCCCGAAGCCCGGGAGAACGAGACCGCCGGCAGTGAGGTTGTGAATCCGGCGGGGCCCGAGGGAGAGGCCAAGCCCGAAAAGGAGAAGCCTGAGAAGCCCAAGCCCACCCTGCTGGAGAGCTGCTACACCTGCCTGCATGACCTGGTGTACATTCTGGCGGCCCTGACCCTGATCTTTGTATTTGTGCTCAGGGTGGTCTCCGTCTCCGGCTACTCCATGTACCCCACCCTGGTGAACAGCGATTATGTGGCCCTTCTCAGCAACGTCATCTACAATGGCTCCGATATAAAGGACGGAGACGTGGTGGTGGCCCTGGCCCCCCGGTTTGACGACGAGCCCCTGGTGAAGCGGGTCATCGCCACGGCGGGTGAAACTGTGGACATTGACTTTGAGAAGGGCATCGTCTATGTGGACGGCGTGGCTCTGGAGGAGCCCTATATCAACGAGCCCACCCACAAGCAGTTCTATGACCGGGGGGTGACCTTCCCCCTGACCGTGGAGGAGGGCCATGTCTTCCTCATGGGCGACAACCGGAACGATTCCTCCGACAGCCGTCTGGCCCTCATCGGGCAGGTGGACACCCGGTATATCCTGGGCAAGGTGGTGTTCATCATGCTCCCTGGCGAGGATAAGTACCAGGGGGACAGCCGGGACTTTGGCCGTATCGGCGGCGTGTCATAAGGAGGAACCATGGACGAGTTGAACATCCAGTGGTACCCCGGCCACATGACCAAAACCCGCCGCCAGATGGAGCAGGATCTGAAGCTGGTGGACGCGGTGTGTGAGATTCTGGACGCCCGAATCCCCCTGTCCAGCCGGAATCCGGACATTGCCTCCATCTGCGGCAGCAAGCCCCGGCTGGTGATTCTCAACCGCATGGACATGGCGGACCCCGGAGCCACCAGGGCCTGGGGGGACTATTTCCGCCGCCAGGGTCTGGCCGCCGTGGCGACGGACTGCAAAAGCCGGAAGGGCGTGGCGGCCTTCGTCCCGGCCATCCGGGAGCTTTTGCAGGAGAAAATTCAGAGAAACGCCGCCAAGGGCCAGAACCGGCCGCTGAAGATCATGGTGGTGGGCATCCCCAATGTGGGAAAGTCCACCTTCATCAACCAGATCTCCGGCCGGAAGGGGGCCAAGGCGGAGAACCGGCCCGGAGTCACCCGGGGAAAGCAGTGGGTGACCGTGGACGAGAGCCTCCTGCTGCTGGACACCCCGGGCATCCTCTGGCCCAAGTTTGAGGACCCGGAGGTGGGTCTGCGCCTGGCCTACACCGGGGCGGTGAAGGACGATATTTTGGATATCGAGTCTTTGGCCATGCATCTGATGGAGATGCTCTGGGCCCGGTATCCCCAGGCGCTGAAGGACCGGTATAAGCTGGAGGAACTGCCCCCGGACACCCCCGGCTACGCCCTTTTGGAGGCGGCGGGCCGGAAGCGGGGCTTCCTCCTGGCCCGGGGAGAGATTGATACGGAACGGATGGCAAGGGTACTCCTGGAGGAGTACCGGAGCTGCAAGCTGGGCAGATTCACCCTGGAGCTGCCGGAGGGATTGGAATGAGTGAAGTGGATTTATGGGCCTGTGAGCGGGCCCATTGGGAACAAGGCCCCGTCTGCGGCATCGACGAGGCGGGCCGTGGCCCTCTGGCGGGGCCGGTGTATGCCGCCGCCGTGATTTTGCCCCGGGATCTGGACCTGGCTCAGGCCCTTCCCGGCCTCAACGACTCCAAGAAGCTCACAGACAAAAAGCGCCGGGAGCTGTTTGAAAAAATCAAGGCCTGCGCCCTGGCCTACGGCATCGCCTCCGCCTCTCCGGAGGAGATTGACGAAATCAACATCCTGAGAGCCACCTTCCTGGCCATGAGCCGGGCGGTGGAGGCCATGGGAATGACCCCGGCCTGCTGCCTGGTGGACGGCAACCGGGACCCGGAGCTGGGCCTTCCCGCCGAGACCATCATCAAGGGGGACAGCCTCAGCGCCAGCATTGCCGCCGCCTCCATCCTGGCCAAGGTGAGCCGGGACGACGTGATGCTCGCCATGGGGGAGCAATACCCCCAGTACGGCTTCGAGGTTCACAAGGGCTACGGCACCAAGCGCCACTATGCCGCCCTGGAGGAATTCGGACCATGCCCCATCCACCGGCAGAGCTTTTTAAAGAAATTCTATGCCGGGAAGTAACCGAACCGGCCCCTGGGGAGAGGCCCTGGCGGCGGAGTACCTGCGAAAAAAGCGCTACCGGCTGGTGGCCCGGAATTTCCGCTGCCGCTTCGGAGAGATTGACCTGATTGTGCAAAACCGGAGCTATCTGGTCTTTGTGGAGGTAAAGCTGCGAAAATCATCAAGTTTTGCGGCGGCGGTGGAGTATGTGGACCTGAGAAAGCAGGAGCGGCTCCGAAAAACAGCCGGCCTGTGGCTGAGCCAAAACCCCACGGGGCTTCAGCCCCGGTTTGATGTGATTGAGATTTACGCCCCGGAGGGTGCGGACACCCGAAGGCCGGAAATCCACCATTGGGAGGATGCGTTTCAATGAATTTACCTGTATTTGATCTCCACTGCGATACCGCTCTGGAGCTTCTGGACAGCCAGTGCCGCCCGGCCGGCCGTCTGGCCAAGCGCCGGGGGCACATTGATCTGGAGCGGGGAAAAGCCCTGAAGGGCTACGCCCAGCTGTTTGCCATTTTTACCACTCCGGGCATGGACCCCAGCGGGCGGTTTTCTCCGGAGGATATTTTCAACGCGGTTTTGGCCAACTTCCGCCGGGAGCTGGAGGAGAACCGGGCCCTTCTGGCCCAGGTAAGAACCGCGGAGGAGATTCAGAAGACCGTGGAGGAGGGGAGAATTGCCGCCATCCTCTCGGTGGAGGGGCCTGCCGGCATCGGCTTCGACCCCGGGCGGCTGGAGGAGCTGGCCCGGGAGGGCTTCCGCATGACCACCCTCACCTGGAACGAGCAGAATCCCCTGGCAGGCTCCCACAAAACCGGCGGCGGCCTCACGGCCCAGGGCCGGGAGTATGTGAAAAACGCCCAGCGGTACGGTATGGCGGTGGATGTGAGCCATCTGAGCGACGAGGCCTTCTGGAACATCATGGATATGACCCAGGCCCCTGTCTCTGCCAGCCATTCCAACAGCCGTGCGGTGTGGGGGGCCAGCCGGAACCTGACGGATGAGCAGTTCAAGGCAATCTGCGAGACCGGAGGCGTGGCGGGACTCAACCTGTACACGGACTTCCTGGGGGAGGCTCCCGTCACCCTGGACACCGCCTGCCACCATGTGCTCCACTGGCTGGAGCTGGGAGGCGAAAAGCACATCGCCCTGGGCGGCGATCTGGACGGCTGCGAGACTCTGCCCCAGGGCTTTACGGGGGTGGACTGCTGGCCCCGCCTGGGCCAGGCCCTTCTGGAAAAGGGCGTCCCCGTGGAAACCCTGGAGGATCTTTTCTGGAACAACGCAATGAGGATGCTGAAACAATGCTCTATGTAACGACGCGGATGAACTCGGCTACATATACGGCTCAGGCAACCCTGGAGCGGGCCACCGGCCCGGACGGGGGCCTGTTCTGCCCCCTGGCTCTGCCGGAGTACCGGGGGGAGGCCCTGTACGCCCTTCTGCGCCGGGACTTCTGGGACTGTACTGCCGAGGTTCTGAATCAGTTCTTCCCCGTCCGCCTGAAGGGGGAGGACTTCCGGGAGCTGGAAATCCCGGCCACGGTGTTCATCCGCCACAAAATCGCCGTGGCGGAGCTGTGGGACCGGAGAAGCGGCGGCTTTGGGGGTCTCCAAAGCACCCTGTGTGCCAAGCTGGGTTCACCTCTGCGCTCCAGGGGCAACTGGCCCTATGTGGCCGTGAATGTGGCCCTCCTTTTTGGGGTGTACGGCGCCGTGTGCCGGGCGGGCTGGGTTCGTATGGGCGAGCCGGTGCACCTGGCGCTGGCCTGTGGAGAGTTCACCATGCCTCTGGCCGCCTGGTATGCCAGGCGCATGGGTCTGCCCCTGGGAACTGTGATTCCCGTTTGCAACGAAAACGGGGTGACCTGGGAGCTGCTCCACCGGGGCGAGGCCCGGCTGGACGGGGCCGTCACCAAAACCGCGCTGCCCCTTCTGGATGTGGGTCTGCCCTGCAACCTGGAGCGCCTGGTGGCCCAGAGCCTGGGGCCCCAGGCGGCGGAGGACTACATCGCCGCCAGAACCCGGGGAAGGAGCTTCTCCCTGAACCCGGAGCAGCAGGCCACGGCCCGGGAGGGTTTCTCCGTCAGCGTCACCGGTACGGCCCGGGCGGGCGCTCTGATTCCCAGAATTTACAAGACCTCGGACTACCTCCTCAGCCCCTGCACCGCCCTGGTGTACGCGGGACTTATGGACTTCCGTTCCCTGGAGGGGGAGGGAACCCCAACCATTCTCCTGGCGGAGGAGAGCCCTCTCAAGTGGGGAGAGGATGTGCTGAAGGCCCTGGGGCTTCCCACGGAGAATCTGACGGCCCGGATCGGCCAGCTGCAGGCGCAGGCGGCTGCCAGACGAAAGGTGGATTAAATGGCCCTGTATGCAATCGGAGACCTGCACCTGTCCCTGGAGGCGGAAAAGCCCATGGACGTTTTCGGGGGAGCCTGGGTGGGTCACATGGAAAAGCTGGCCCGGGGCATGGAGAAAATTCGCCCGGAGGACACCACGGTGCTCCTGGGAGATCTCACCTGGGCCATGGATTTAAAGGGGGCAAGGGAGGACTTTGCCTGGATCTCCCGGATTCCCGGCCGGAAGATCATTCTCAAGGGAAATCACGACTATTGGTGGACCACCGCCGCCAAGTTCTACCGGTTCTGTGAGGAGAACGGCTTTGAGAACATGTACGTTCTCAACAACAATTGCTACTATTATAATGATGTAGCCCTGTGCGGTACCCGGGGCTGGTTCTTTGAGGAGGAGCGCAGCGGCCAGCACGACGAGAAGGTGTTCCGCCGGGAGCTCATGCGCCTGGAGACGTCTCTAAAGGAGGCGGGAGACCGGGAGAAGCTGTGCTTCCTCCACTATCCCCCCCGGTACCGGGGCTACACCTGCCCGGAGATTCTGGAGCTCCTGAGCCGCTACGGTGTCCGGGCCTGCTATTACGGCCACCTCCACGCCGACAGCCACAAGCTGGCCATGGAGGGCCTGTGGGACGGGGTGGATTACCACCTGGTGGCGGCGGATTATGTGGATTTTCAGCCGGTACAGATTCTTTCCGAAGAAATGAAAGAAAATGGTGGACAATCCGGAGATTATTTGATAGAATAGCACGGATACCGAAAATGGAGGCCTGCGGGCCTGAACATTCATAAACAATGGAGGCCCAAGGGGGCCGGCCATATTAGGAGGATATAAAATCATGATCGTTAAGAACCTGGAAAAGGAAGGCTCCAAGGCCAAAATCACCGTGGAGATTGAGAAGGAGCTCATGGAGAAGGGCGCCAATCAGGCCTATCTGAAGGCCCGCAAGGACATTCAGCTCCCCGGCTTCCGGAAGGGCAAGGCGCCCCGGAAGCTCATTGAGTCCATCTACGGCGCCCATGTGTTCTATGAAGACGGCCTGGAGGAGATCTACTCCGAGGTTTACAAGTTCGCTGTGGTGGATCAGGAGCTGAAGGCCGTTGGTCAGGCCAGCCTCACCCAGCTGGACATCGGCGAGGATGGCACCACCACCATCACCCTGGAGACCGAGCTGTACCCCGAGGTGACCCTGGGCCAGTACAAGGGCCTGGAGGTGGAGAAGGCGGAGGCCACTGTCACCGACGAAGAGGTGGAGGCCGAGCTGGACCGCATGGCCAAGAACGTGGCCGGCACCGAGACCGTGGAGCGCCCTGCTGAAAACGGCGACACCGCCAACATTGATTTCGAGGGCTTCGACAACGGCGTGCCTTTTGAGGGCGGTAAGGGCGAGAATTATGATCTGGTTCTGGGCTCCGGCTCCTTCATCCCCGGCTTTGAGGAGCAGGTGGTCGGCATGTCCGCCGGTGAGGAGAAGGACATTGACGTCACCTTCCCCGAGAGCTATCACGCCGAGGCCCTGGCCGGTAAGTCCGTGGTGTTCCATGTGAAGGTGAACAAGGTTACGGTGCAGCTGGTGCCGGAGAAGGACGACGAGTTTGCCAAGGACGTGTCCGAGTTTGAGACCCTGGAGGACCTGAAGGCCGACATCCGGGAGAAGCAGCTGGCTGAGCGGGCCAAGTCCATCCAGAATGCCTTTGACAACGCCGCCGTGGAGAAGGCTGCCGACAACGCCACCGTGGATATGCCCGCCGCTCTTGTGGATATGGAGCTGGATCAGAAGCTGCAGGAGTTTGCCTATCAGCTGCAGAACGGCGGCATGAGCCTGGAGCAGTACGCCAAGATGATGGGCGGCGACCTGGACACCATGCGCCGCGCCTTCCGTCCCGGCGCCGAGAAGCAGGCCAAGGTGAATGTGGTTCTGGGCCAGATTATCAAGGAAGAGAATCTGGAGGTCTCCGAGGAGGAAGTGGAGGCCGAGTACAAGAGCCTGGCCGAGGCCTACGACATGGAGGTGGAGAAGGTCAAGACCTTCGTCACCGCCGAGAGCATGAAGGAGGATCTCCTGACCCGGAAGGCCGTGAAGGTCATCACCGAGTCCGCCATCCCCGTGGCCCCCAAGGCAGCTGAGACCAAGACGGAGGAATAATCCTGCCGGATTCCGGTTAGAATGTCTCAGCTTGGAAAGGAGATTTTAACCATGAGTTTAGTACCTTATGTAGTGGAGCAGACCAGCCGGGGAGAGCGCAGCTACGATATTTTCTCCCGGCTCCTGAACGACCGCATCATTTTCCTGTCGGAGGAGGTCAATGACACCACGGCCAGCCTGATCGTGGCCCAGCTTCTGTACCTGGAGTCCCAGGACCCCGACAAGGACATTCAGTTTTATATCAACAGCCCAGGAGGAAGCGTCACCGCCGGCATGGCGATCTACGACACCATGCAGTATGTGAAGTGCGACGTGGCCACCATTTGCGTGGGCATGGCCGCCTCCATGGGCGCCTTCCTCCTGGCCGCCGGAACCAAGGGCAAGCGGATGGCCCTGCCCAACGCGGAGATCATGATTCACCAGCCCTCCGCCGGTACCCAGGGCCAGGTGACGGACATGGCCCTGCACCTGAAGCGCCTGGAAACCATTAAAAAGCGCCTCAATGAGATCCTGGCCGAGCGCACCGGAAAGCCCGTGGAGACCGTCACCGCCGACTGCGAGAGGGACAACTTCATGTCCGCCCAGGAGGCCCTGGACTACGGCCTCATTGACAAGGTCATTACCAAACGCTGAGAGGAACGATTGCATGGCAAGACGGGAAGAACAGGGGCTCCGCTGCTCCTTTTGCGGCAAGCGGGAGACCCAGGTGGAGCGGATGATTTCCGGCCCCGGTGTATATATCTGCAGCGACTGTGTCCGGCTGTGCAGCTCGCTTCTGGAGGATGATTTCACCCCCAGCACCTCGGGCAAGCTTCGGGTGCCGGAGACCCTGCCCACCCCCATGGAGATCAAGACCTTCATGGACGGTTACATCGTGGGCCAGGAGGAGGCGAAAATCGCCCTGTCCGTGGCAGTGTATAACCATTATAAGCGGGTCTACTTCGGGGGTGACTCTGACGTGGAGCTGCAAAAGAGCAACATTCTCCTGATTGGCCCCACGGGCTCCGGCAAGACCCTTTTTGCCCAGACCCTGGCCAAGATTCTGAATGTGCCCTTCGCCATCGCCGACGCCACCACCCTCACCGAGGCCGGCTATGTGGGCGACGATGTGGAGAACATCCTCCTGCGGCTGCTGCAGGCGGCGGACTTTGACATCGACCTGGCGGAGCACGGCATCATTTACATTGACGAGATGGACAAAATCGCCCGGAAGAGCGAGAACACCTCCATCACCCGGGACGTGTCCGGCGAGGGCGTCCAGCAGGCCCTTCTGAAGATTGTGGAGGGCACCGTGGCCAACGTCCCCCCCCAGGGCGGCCGGAAGCATCCCCAGCAGGAGATGATTCAGGTGAACACCAGCAACATTCTGTTCATCTGCGGCGGCGCCTTCGACGGCCTGGATAAGATTATTGAGAGCCGCACGGACCGCTCCGCCATTGGCTTTGATGCCCCGGTGCAGAGCAAAAACGAGCGGGACGTGGGCAAGCTTCTGGCCCAGGTTCAGCCCCATGACCTGCTGAAGTTCGGCATCATTCCGGAGCTGGTGGGCCGCCTGCCGGTGATCACCTGCCTCCGGGGCCTGGAGAAGGAGGATCTGATCCGGATTCTCACCGAGCCCAAGAACGCCCTCACCCGGCAGTATCAGAAGCTTCTGGAGCTGGATCATGTGGAGCTGGAGATTGAAGACGAGGCCCTGTCCGTGATCGCCCAGAAGGCCATTGACCGGCAGATCGGCGCCCGGGGCCTCCGGGCGGTGATGGAGGAGATCATGACCAAGATTATGTATGAGATCCCCTCGGACCTCTCCATTCAGAAGGTTGTGATCACCAAGGACTGCGCCAACGGCGGCTCCCCCACAATCCTTCGGGACGCGGAGCATCCCAGAGCCAAGACCCGGGTTCGCCCCGGGGCGTGACGAAAATAAGGGGCTGCCTCACCGGCGCGTAACCGGCGGGACAGTCCCTGCGTCTATCTCCCCGGCCCCCCATTCCCACCCTTCGCCACAGCGGCACAGCCCTACCCCAGATAAGGAGACGATTCCATGAGTGAAATTATCGTATCGGAGCAGATGCCCGTCCTGGCCCTCCGGGGCCTGGTGGTGTTTCCCAAGCAGCTGCTTCATTTTGACGTGGGCCGGGAGAAATCCCTCAAGGCCCTGGAGTCCGCCATGCTGGCGGACCAGCGGGTGTTCCTGGTGACCCAGAAGAACATCATCGACGACGACCCCACGGAAAAGCAGCTGTACCCCGTGGGTACCGTGGCGAAGATCAAGCAGATTCTCCGGATGCAGGACAACCTGACCCGGATTCTGGTGGAGGGGGAGTACCGCGCCAAAATCGAGCGGGTGCTCCAGACCGAGCCCTGCATGACCGCCCGGGTGGAGTCCGTCCAGGAGCGGGCGCCTGCCCAGCTCACCCCCAAGGCCGAGGCCATGATGCGGGAGGCCTCCATGCTCTTTGACGAGTACCTGGAGCTGATGCAGAAGCCCGCCCGGGAGCTGCAGCTGCGCATTCTGGCCTCCCGGGATCTGGGCTACATCGCGGACACCATCCTTCAGCACAGCACCATCGCTTATCAGGATACGGCCCGCCTCCTGGGGAACCTGAACCCTGTGTCCCGGCTGGAGGAAACTCTGCGGCTTCTCCGCCGGGAGCTGGAGGTGCTGCGCCTGGAGTCGGAGATGCAGGAGAAGACCCGTGGGCAGATTGACAGGGGCCAGCGGGAGTATTACCTCCGGGAGCAGATGAAGGTCATCCGGGAGGAGCTGGGTGAGGAAGGGGAGGACGAGGACGCCGCCGCCTACCGGAGCAAAATCCAGGCCCTTGGTCTGCCCCAGGACACGGAGAAAAAGCTCCTGAAGGATGTGTCCCGCCTGGAGAAGCAGCCCTTCGGCTCCTCCGAGGGGGCCGTGCTCCGGAACTATCTGGACACCGTCCTGGAGCTCCCCTGGAACAAGACCACCAAGGAACGGGTGGACATTGAGGCCGCCCGGAAGATTCTGGATCACGACCACTTCGGCCTGGAGAAGGTGAAGGAGCGGATTCTGGAGATTCTGGCGGTGAAGCAGATGGCCCCGGAGCTTCCCGGGCAGATCATCTGCCTGGTAGGCCCTCCGGGTGTGGGCAAGACCTCCGTGGCCTACTCCATCGCCCGGAGCCTGAACCGGAAGCTGGCCCGGATCTCTCTGGGCGGCGTCCACGACGAGGCGGATATCCGGGGCCACCGGAAGACCTATGTGGGTGCCATGCCCGGCCGGATTATGACCGCCATCGCCCAGGCCGGTACCAAAAATCCCCTGCTTTTGCTGGACGAGGTGGACAAGATGGGCTCCGATTACCGGGGCGACCCCTCCTCGGCCCTTCTGGAGGTGCTGGACGGCGAGCAGAACGGTACCTATCGGGATCACTATATCGAGGTGCCCTTTGACCTCAGCGGCTGCATGTTCATCACCACCGCCAACACCACGGACACCATTCCCCGGCCTCTGCTGGACCGGATGGAGGTCATCGAGCTGGGTTCCTACACTGACGAGGAGAAGCTGATGATTGCCAAGGACCATCTGCTCCCGAAGCAGATGAAGAAGCAAGGCCTGAAGAAGACCCAGCTCCGGATCAGCGACGACTGCATCCGGGAGATCATCACCTGCTACACCAAGGAGTCCGGCGTCCGGAACCTGGAGCGGCAGCTGGGCGCCGTGTGCCGGAAGGCGGACAGGAAGCTCCTGGAGGAGGACGCTCCCAAGCGCCTCACCGTCACCGGCGGCAATCTGGAGGAGTTCCTGGGCGTCCGCCGTTTCCTGCCGGATCAGCTGCCCCCTGTGGACCCTGTGGGCCTGGTGACGGGCCTGGCCTGGACGGCGGTGGGCGGCGAGACCCTGGAGGTGGAGGTCAACGTGCTGGAGGGCTCCGGCAAGCTGGAGCTCACGGGCAACCTGGGCGACGTCATGAAGGAGTCTGCCCACGCCGCCCTGACCTATATCCGCTCCCGGGCCCAGGTGCTGGACATTCCGGCGGATTTCTATAAGACCAAGGACATCCACGTTCACTTCCCCGAGGGCGCCGTGCCCAAGGACGGCCCCTCTGCCGGTGTCACCGTGTGCACCGCAATGGTCTCCGCCCTCACGGGTACCCCTGTGCGCCGGGATGTGGCCATGACCGGTGAGATCTCCATCCGGGGCCGGGTGCTGCCCATCGGCGGCCTTCGGGAGAAGACCATGGCCGCCCTGCGCCACGGCATCAAGACCGTGATCATCCCCGAGGGCAACCGCCGGGATCTGGAGGAGATTGACCAGACTGTGCGCAAGTCCCTGAACTTCATCACGGCGGAGCATGTGGACAAGGTTCTGGAGTCCGCCCTGCTCATAGACAGAACCCACGCCTCCGGCCCCAAGGCGGAGGTCACCATCCCGGCGGAGAAGCCCGGGCGGAAGCCGGAGATCCGGCAGTAGGAGGGCGTATGAATCTGCAAAACGTGGAATTTGTCCGCTCCGCCGCCGAGCCCCAGGGCTTTTTCCGGGACGGACTTCCCCAGATTGCCTTCGCGGGAAAGTCCAACGTGGGCAAGTCCTCGGTGATCAATTGCCTCCTCCAGCGAAAGAACTTCGCCAGGGTGGGGGAGGCCCCGGGAAAGACCATTCATGTGAACTACTTCCGGGTGGACGGCAAGGCCTACTTCGTGGATTTGCCGGGCTACGGCTTTGCCAAGGTCTCCCGGGGGGAGAAGGAGCGGTGGGGCCGGCTCATGGAGAGCTACTTTGAGGAGGCGGAGATCTCCCTGGGCGTCCTCATCGTGGACGCCCGGCACAACCCCACCAACAACGACTGCACCATGGCGGATTGGTTCAAGTCCACCGGCTGCCCCTTTGTGGTGGTGGCCAACAAGCTGGACAAGGTGAAAAAAAGCGAGGTGGAGCCCAACCTGGCCCAGATCCGGAAGGATCTGGAGCTGCCGGAGACCTGCCCCCTGATTCCCTTCTCCGCTGAAAAACGCACCGGACGGGAGATCCTTCTCCGCCACATCCTCACCGTTGCCGGTGAATAACCAACGGATGCGGCAAACACAAGGGATAAAAACAGATTTCCTGCAACACTGTCCGGCGCCTTTTTACAGCGGCGCGGCAGGACCGGTTCTCCCTTTTGGAGAATCAGTCCTGCCGCGCCGTATTTTGTATGTTTTTCCCCTGTCCGCAAACCCTATTGGGGAAAGGAGGTGTGAACGTGAAGGAGAAGCTCAAAACCAATCCCCTCACGGGCTTCCGGGAGAGCACCACCGATCCCCAGGGAAGCTGGACCGGCGTTCCTGCCGACCCGCACGAAGTCCCCGTCCAGGACGCGGACGACCTTTGATTTATGCCCGGCCTGAACCGGGGAAGGGAACCGGTTCGGCTGCCACCGGCTGTCCGGCCTGGAAGGTCACCTGAAACCCACGCCCCGGCTCCGGGGTCCAGTCATACCGCCCCGTCCCCGGGAACCAGTGGGCCAGCAGTCCCCCGATGACCCCGCCGTGGGTAATGCACACCGTGTCCTGCCCCGCCGCCAGCACAGGCTCCAGGGCATGGAGGGCCCGCCGGGTCACAAGCACACCGCTCTCGCCCCCGGGGCAGACATTGGCCTCAAAGTCCCCGGTGATCCAGGCCTGATAGGCGGGGTCCTCCTTCAGCTCCTCATAGGATTTCATCTCAAAGGCTCCGAAATCCATCTCCCGCAGCCCCGGGAGCACCCCGTGGTTCACGGGGCCGTAGAGGGCCAGAAGGGTTTCCTCCGTGCGGCGCATCCCGCTGGTGTAATACCGGGCTCCGGTGGGATATGTCCAGGTCTGACGGAGCTTCCCCAGGGCCTCCAGGCCCTGGGGAAGGAGGGGAAGGTCTGTGCTGCCGTAGTACAGACGCCGGGCGTTTCCAAGGGTAATCCCGTGGCGAAGGAGGGTCAGCTTCATTTCAGCACCTCCGGCAGGCCGCAGAAAACCCGGGTGACCGACCGGGAGGCCTCTGCCAGGGCCCGGAGCACCTGGCCGTGAAGCTCCCGCCAAACCCGCTCCGTGGGGTCCATGGGAACCACCCCGGAGCCGATTTCCCGGGAAATGATCACCGCGTCCTTCCAGAGAGGCTCCATTTTTTGCAGCAGGGCCCGGGCGCTGCCTCCCGCCTCAGCCTCCTGCCAGGTGAGGAGCTCCAGGTGATAAAAGCAGTCCGCAGCCTCCTCCGGCGCTCCCTGGGCCAAATCCCAGAGAACCTTCCCATCCAAAGAGAATCGGGAGGCCGCCCAGGTCAGCTTCCCCTGGTAAGCCCCTCCAAATACCAAATCCATGTGGTTCACCTCATAAAAGTATTGATCCGGCCATCTGTAAGGCGCGGACTAGGTCCTCACCAGGGCCAAAACGGCCACGCCTGCCAGCTCGCCCAGAGTCAGGGCAAATCCGGAGATGTCCCCGGACATGCCGTCCAGCTGCCGGAAGCCGTACCAGACCCCCAGCCAGTACCCCAGCCCGGCGGCCAGAGGCGCCAGTCCCTCCAGGCCCATCAGGGCAATGGGCAGGGCCGAGACCCCCACCGCCAGAATCACCAGGGCGGCCTGCTTTCCCAGGTTTCCCGTGCGCTCCATCTTCGCGTACTGGCTGGTGCCCATGGTTCGGAGGGTAAGCACCGCGAATCCTGCCCAGGCCCGGGTGACCACGGGAATCAGGGCCAGAGGCAGCAGGGAAAGCTCCTCCCCGGAGAAAAACAGGCTCCACTGGGCCAGAAACAAAAGCCCCAGGGAGATTACCGCAAAGGCCCCGCAGTGGGAGTCCTTCAGGATTTTCCGCCTGGTCTCCAAATCCCGCCGGGACAAAACCGCGTCGCACACATCCATGAACCCGTCCAGATGAATAAATCCGGTGCAGCACCAGGGAACCGCGCTCAGAAGCAAGGCCCGCACCGGGGTAGGGCAGGGAAACAGCCCCAGCACCCAGGCTACCAGGGCCCAGAGCCCCCCGATGATGCCCCCGATGAAGGGCAGACACACCATCATCTTACCCCGGGCCCCTTCGTCCCACCGGGGAAAGGGACAGGGAATGGCCAAAAACATCCCCCAGGTCATAAAAAAACCATAAATCCAGCTTTTCAAAGGCGAAAACCTCCCATTACCCAAAAGAAGAAACAACCCCCCGGGCCGTACCGCAGGGGAGGGTCATGACCCTCCCGGGCAGCTGCAGGCTTGACCGGCAGCCTCGTCCCGGCAGGAGCGGTGGCCGAATTCGCCGGGGCTACGGGGAAAGAAGCTGCCCCAGGAGCTCCGCTCCCTTATGGGCCTTCACAATCCCTGCCGTGACCTCGCAGACCAGGTCAAACTCCCGGGCGAGCCTGCGGCAGATCTGCGCCAGCCCCCGGCGGTAGCATTCCGTCCAGGAATCATACCGCCCGGCGTCCCGGAACAGGTCGTCGCAGACGCACACCAGATGGGCCGCCTGACGGCTCACCTCCAGCAGCGCCCCGGCGGCCCGGTTTGGAGCCTCCTCGTCCAGATTTGCTCCGAACATCTCGTTGGCCAGCAGCGCCGTCACGCTGTCCAGGAGCACCGAGGCCCCCGGCGCCAGAGGCAGGGCTCCGGTGAGATCCTGCCCCCGCTCCACGGTCTCAAAGCCCCAGCCGGCCCGGTCCTCCAGATGCTTTTGAATCCGGGCCCGGTCCTCATCGTCCACAGGCTCCATGGTGGCCCAGTAGATCATGGGGCCTCCTGCGGCAAGGTTTCTGGTGAGAGTCTGGGCCAGGCCGCTTTTGCCGCTTTTGCTGCCCCCCAGTAAGAGAATCCTCATGACACCGTAAAGGCGTCCCCGACCCGGAGCTGGGCCAGGTATCCATCGTCGATGGCCGCCTCGGCAAAGGTGGCCATACCGGACATGGCGGCGCAGGCCCCCTTCAGAATCTGGAAGGCCAGGGGACAGCCGCTGCCCTCTCCCAGGCGCATCCCCAGGAGCAGGAAGGGCTCCAGCCCCAGCTCCTCCTGGGCAATGCGGTAGCCCACCTCATAGGAGGCGTGGGACAGGAACAGGAAGTCCCGCACCACCGGGCACAGCCGCACGGCGGCCAGAGCTGCCACGATGGAGATGAACCCGTCCACCACAGCGGGAATCCGATGGATGGCGCAGCCCAGGAAGGCCCCGGTCATGGCAGCCACATCCAGCCCGCCCACCTTGGAGAGCACATCCACAGGATCGGCGGGATTGGGGCGGTGAAGGGCCAGCGCGTCCCGGATTACCCGCTTTTTTAAGGCGAAGGCGTCGTCGGTGAGGCCGCTGCCCCGGCCCGTCACGGCCTCCGCAGGGCTTTTTGTGAGGGCCGCCAGGACGGCGGAGGAGGTGGTGGTGTTGCCGATGCCCATCTCTCCGATGCCCAGAGCCTGAACTCCCTCGGCCTTGGCCTGCCCGGCTGTCTCCAGCCCCACGGCGATGGCGGCCAGCGTCTCCTCCCGGGTGAGAGCCGGCTCCTTGGCCAGGTTCCGGGTACCCCGGCGGATTTTCCGGTCAAGAATCTGGGGGTGATGGAGCTCCGCGTCGATGCCCACGTCCACCACCACCACGGAGTTGCCGAAATACCGGGCCAGGGCGGACATACCCGTGAGATGCCTTGTCATGTTGATGGACTGGCTGAGGGTCACGGACTGGGGGGTGGAGGCTACGCCCTCCGCTACAACTCCGTTGTCCGCGGCGAATACCAGCACCCGGCAGCTGTCCAGGGTGTTGCACACCTGGCCGGTGATGCCCGCCAGGCGAATGGACATGTCCTCCAGCTTTCCCAGGCTGCCCGGAGGCTTTGCCAGCTGGGCCTGCCGCCGTGCGGCCCGATCCATAGCCCCGGCATCTGCCGGGGCGGCGGTGTTCAAAAGCGTCTGTAATTCTGCGTCTGTCATTGGGATACATTCCTTTCTACAGTAGGTAGCCCCGCTCCGAAAGCCAACGGACGGAGGGGGCACATGTCTGGTTTTCAATGGTGAAGGTGACCTGAGGGCACCGCTCCAGCAGCCGCTCCAGCACCGCCTCCATGGGAACGGTGCCCTCCCCCAGGGCGCTGTGGGTGTCCCACTGCCCGCCGTTGTTGTGCAGGTGGACGTGCCGGAGCCAGGGAGCCATGGGGTCAATCCAGGCCAGAGGCGGGGTTTTGGAGGTGCCGGTGTTGGCGTGGCCCACGTCCAGGCAGAGCCCCAGCCGCGGGTCGTCCACCTGACGGACGATCTCCGTCAACAAAGAGGGCTCCGGCTCCATGACGTTTTCCAGGGCCAGGGTGAAATCCCCGGGAACCCAGGGGAGAAATTCCCGCCAGAACAGGACGGACTGCTCCACAAACCACTGGGGGAAATAGACCATGGGAATAAAGCCCCCGTGAATCACCACCCGGCGGATGCCCAGGGCGGCTGCGGTGTCCATGGCCTGCCAGTAGCGCTGCCCTGTGAGACGACGGACGCCGGGATCAATGGCAGCCGGACACAGCTCCGCGAAGGGGGCGTGAAACCAGAAGCAGTCCAGCCCGGCCATGGCCGCCCGGGCCCGGCGCAGATGCGCCGCATAATCCTGCTCCAGGTTCGCCGCCGTGCAGAACTCCGCGATCTCCAGCCCCAGCCCGTGGGCCAGGGCCTCCTCCCGGCAGTCCGCCCCAATGGTGGACAGACACAGCCGCCCGGTCAAATCAATCATGCAGCGCCTCCCAAAAGAAAAAGCCGCACCCAATTCCGGCGCGGCAGGCTGCGGCGCCGCCGGTTCCGGCAGCGGCGCCGGCGGAAGAGGGGAGGAACCCGTCTTCCAAGACCATCTCCTGACTTATCTCCTCCCAGGGAGCTTTACAGTGACCGACTCGTGGGCATCCCAGCCCGTTTCATGGCCTGCATCCGCAGGTTATTTTCTTCCCGCCTATCATACCACACCATCCTCCCCAAGTAAATACCGGAAATCCAAAGAAATCCGAAAACCGGCCCGGCACGCCAATTCCCGCAATTCGGTGGCATGAGCGGCAAAGCAGGGGCTTTTTCCATCCAACCGACGCCCCGGGAAAAACTTTTTCAAATTTCAAAAAAACCACTTGCATTTTCAGCCGTCGTGTGCTATTATATCCAGGCACGCGAGGTGCAAATGCGCCAGTAGCTCAGCTGGATAGAGTGACTGACTACGAATCAGTAGGTCGGGGGTTCGAGTCCCTTCTGGCGTACCATGAAAAGCAGCCGTTTTCCAATGGAAAGCGGCTGCTTTATTAACATTTTGATGAAAAATGGAATTGCCTGTTTTGAGTTTTTGGGTCAATTTTGGGTCACTCGCAAAAAAATGGGTCAGCCGTGGCGTTTTTCCGCCCGGAAAACGGCGTCTGCGATTCGCTCCGCCGATTGGGTATCTGCCTGGGCGATCAGGTGCGCATAGATGTTTTGGGTGGTGCTTACCTGGGCATGTCCAAGCCGCTTGGAGATGCTCACCGGGTCGGATCCGGAGAAATACAGGATGGAGGCCATGGAGTGGCGGAACTTGTGGGCGTGGATGTGAAGCAGGTTGTATTTCTTCTCAAACCGCCGGAGGTAGCCGCTGAGAGTGTCCGGAGCCATGGGCCCGCCGTCCTCCCGGGTGAACACAAATCCGCTGCCCGTCCAACGGTCTCCGCTGGCGAGGCGGGTTTCAATCTGCCAGAGCCTATATTGCCGCAGCAGCGCCATGGTCTCCGCAGAGAGCTTGATTACCCGCTCCGCTCCTGTTTTTGTGGTGGATTCGTATACGCCCCGCTCCGGCGTATATAAAAGCGTTGTGTCAATGCGGATGGAGGAATCCTCCCAGTTCACCCGATCCCATTTAAGCCCCACAACTTCACCCCGGCGGTAGCCGGTAATCATCAGCATGTGGATCACGGTTTTCTATCGCAAATCTTGTACAGCTTGGCTCCTTTGAGCTGTGGAATGGCACGACGGCAGATCGCAGCCTGGATCCCACCTATTGGAACTACGATACCAGCAAGGCCACGCCCAGCACAGATGGGGCACTGGAAGGCTACAGTATGTATATCCCCGGCGCAATTACGGACAAACGCCGGGCAACCCAAGCCGTTCCCATTTATAAGACCTCCAACAGCACCTACATTCTGTCCGGCTGGGCGCAAGCCCACTCCGCGCCCAACTGCGCCTCTGCCACGGACATGAAAGGGGACAACAGCGAGAGCAAGCGGTTCTTTGGCCTCATTGCCAAGGTGGACTATGCGGACGGCACAGCGGCAGACTATCACTACGTCCCCTTTGACTGCAACTACACCGGCTGGCAGTATGCCTCCGGTTCCGTGGTACCGAAGCAACCGAACAAGACAGTCTCCACCATTACGGTCATCACGGCCTATGACTATAATATCAACGTAGGCCATTTCGATGATATCTCTCTGGTAGAAGAGCCAGCACAAACCTACACCTATGATGACAAGGGCAACTTAAAGGCCACAACCTCCACCGGGAACAGCGATGAGACCTTCCAATACAACGGCGCGGATCTGATTGACCAGACGGCGGGCGGATACGGCTCTTATCATTACGAATATCAAAACCACAATATGATTAAGGCCACCAATGACGGCGTCTCTGTCACAGCCGATTACGATGAGGCCGGCAACAGCACCGGCACCAGGCTGCAAAAAAGCAACGGAACAGGCATCTATTTGCAGACCCATGCCACATACACCACAGATAAGGATCATACAGCCAGTGTGACCGACGCCAACGGCGGAACGACCAACTTCGAGTATGACAAGCTGGGCCGCAATACATCCATCAGCACACCAATTGATACTGGAGTAACCTCCACGACCAACTACAACTATGTTTCCGGTAACGACCGGCAATATCGGACTTCCAATTCCAGCGGTGCTGTGCTATACTATGGGTATACCAATGGCGTCCAAACCGATGCCAGCCGTTATTCCGAGAACAGCCAAACGCGGCCCTGGCAGCGGTACCACCTGACCTTGGATCCATGGGGAAACACCACAAAGATTCAGGTTCAGAGCGCCACAGGAATAACCCCCAGCTCCTGGCTCACAGGGCCCACCCTGGACAGCTATGAATATGCCGGGAATAATGGGTACTTGTCAAAGATGACCCATGCCAACGGGGATTATGAAACCTACACCTATGACCGCTACGGGCGGATCGTGACCATCGAACACCGCGCAAAGAGCGGTGCGCTGAACTACACCGAATCCTATATCTATGACGGCAACGGAAACACCGGGCGCTGCAAGGTGATGGATGGTTCCGGCAATCTCACAGACGACTACCGGTATGAGTACGACTCCCTGGGGCGGCTCATCCGCAGCAGCCAGGTTTCGGACGGCGAGACGGTGCTTCGGACGGAGCATCTCTACGATGCGGATAATCGCCTGACCGGGCAAAGCTACCAGCTGGGCGCAAGCAGTTTCTCAGAGGAATACAAATACAACAGCAACGACGGCAGTATGAAATCCATGGATACTGCCAATGGGGATACGCTGTCCTTCACTTACGACGCCATTAAACGGTTGGAGAAGGTGACAGCAGGTTCCCGGTATACAAAGACCTACAGTTACCGTACCATCTCTGGGAATCAGACGACCACCCAAATTTCTGCTCTGAGCTATGCTGGATTTACCGGTGCGCCCACTTACCATTATGCCTATACAGCCAACGGTAATATTTCCAGTCAGTGGATAAACAATGATAGTAAATCCACGTATACCTATGACACACAAGGTCAGCTGACAGGAGCTAATATTCCGGCAGATGACCTGTCCTACTCGTACTCCTATGACAATGCGGGAAATATACTGTGCGTCAATGCGTCTGGAATAAGTGCCGGTCATACTTCAGATAACTACACAAACCGGTACGCCTATGAAAATGAAAGTTGGCCAGATCTGCTGACGGCGTTCAACGAGCAGAACATTGCCTATGAGGGCCAGACCTTCAACCCGGCTACCGACACAGTCAGCGGCACGGTGAAAAGCGGCAATCCCATCAGCTATTTTAACGGCACCCGGTGGTCTTTCTCCTGGGAAAATGGGCGTCAGTTGGCAACAGCCTCTTCCAGCACCGGTAATACGGATACCACCATTGATTACGCCTACGACTTGAATGGGTATCGGACGAGTAAGACTGTGGTCACCAAGACCTATGAGACGGTTCCGGTTCACAATTATGTCACCACGGTGGTAGCACCCACCTGCACCGAGGGCGGCTATACCCTCCACGAATGCGCTTGCGGCGAGAGCTACCGAACGGACGAAACTGCTGCCCTTGGGCACAATTATGTGAGGAATACCTCCAACACGGTCATTTCCTATACCTGCACCCGCTGCGGTGATACGTATACGGATCATACGCACAGCTATACCACGACTGTGGTGGAGCCCACCTGTACAGAGGGTGGCTATACCCTTCACGAGTGCGCTTGCGGCTACAGCTATCAGGACACTGAAGTGAGAGCTTTGGGCCACAGTTTTGTGAAGATTTCGCAGAGCGGCAACACAGCAACCTTCCGTTGTACCCGCTGCGGATACACATACAAGTCCGAAGCTATTCCCGTACCCACAGATCCGAAGCCCCCTGTTGTATCGTACAGTTTGGGGGAAGACGAAGCTGAAACCACCAGTACCACCGGTTGCGGCAGTGAGCGTGTTCTGAAAACCACCGTCACCGAGGAGCATAGCTATATCTACGCCGGCGGAAAACTGCTGCGGGAGACAATTACCACCACAGCAGCAAATGGAAGTGTCACAACGAAGGTTCTGGACTTTGCCTACGACGCCCAAGGAACCCCCTATTCCCTGACCTACACCAACGGCACGGCCAGCCTTGTGACCTATTACTACATCACCAATCTCCAGGGTGATGTGACGTATCTGATCAACAGCAGCGGAACCAAGGTTGCAACCTACGAGTATGACCCCTACGGTAAAATCACCTACAGTACCGGCTCCATGGCCCAAATCAATCCTCTGCGGTATCGTGGGTACTACTATGATTCCGAAACGGGATTCTATTATGTATCCAGCCGTTATTACGATCCTGAGGTTGGTCGGTGGATCAACGCCGATGCTGCAGATTATATTGGCGCAGACGGCAGCCCATTGAGTTATAATCTTTTTGCTTACTGTCTGAATAATCCTGTAAATCGCACCGATGCAGAAGGAAACTGGTCTCTGCCAAACTGGGCGAAAGTTGCAATTGGCGCAGTTGCTCTTGCGGGAGCTGTTGCATTGACTGTAGCAACCGGCGGTGGAGCTGCTGCAGTTGCTGTCGGCGTTGCCAAGGTTGTGGGCAGCGTGGCCGTGAGTACCGCAGTGAGTGCCGGAGTTGGCTATCTAAACAATGGCAAACAAGGAGCCATAGACGGTGCTTGTAATGGATTCATGTTTGGAAGCTTGTCTGCATGTGGAGGCGCAGCATTAAAATATGTGAGTTCTGCTGCAAACAAAGCGAGCGTTGCCACATCGCTAAGTGAGCCAAAGACAGTTGCAAATACTATTACCGGATATACAAAGCATGGACTAAACCAAGCAATTGGAAGAAATGGTGTTGGGGTTAAGCCTTCTGCAATTTTGGATGCTGTAAGGAATCCGGTAGATGTAGTAACAAAAATTGATAAATTGGGAAGAATTTCAACACAATACAGAGGAGCTCAAAGTACAGTTGTCTTAAATGAACTAGGAAAGGTAGTATCTTGTTGGGCCAAAAGTTCAAAATATTGGAGAATATAACATATGGTGAGGGAAGAAAAGGCAATCGAAATTATCAATAAGTACTTACAATGTGCTCATGAAACAAGTATCCGTCGATGTTTTCCTGTTGTGGCATCCCAGATTTACGGTAATGGTCAGTTATGTGAACATATAATAGATTATTTGGGAGATATATATACCTACGCTGGCCTTGATGCAAATTATGTAGAAAATGCATGCGGATCAGAAATACAAGAGGCAATTAATTTCCTGGCTTTTTGTAATGGAAAAGCATAGGTACAACAAACAGCACAGCCCGATAAGTATCGACTTTTGAAGATGAAGAGTGCACTGTTGGAATACTCTAAATCGAATAAAGGTTTCAGGAATACCCTGACAAGCGCCGAGGTATCGTAAAGGCGTTGCTTGTCGGTAGACAACATTTTGATTCATCAGGTAACCTCCTGAAAAGGAATAGTCCCAGAGGGGAGAAATTCTCCTCCCCTCTGGGTACATAACAGAACCCAGCCGACACGGAGTTCTATTATCTCCAAAGCCGGTATTACGACGCTGCCATTTGCCGGTTTATCAATGCCGACAGCTATACAAATACAGGAACCGGAATATTGGGCTACAATATGTTTGCGTATTGCAACAATAATCCTGTTGTAGCAAAAGATACAAATGGCGAGTGGCTGAACATTGTAATTGGAGCTATTGTGGGAGGTGCAGTATCTGCAATTACTACTGCAATACAAACATATAAAGAAACCGGCTCTATTGATATTGGAAAGACAATTATTTCGGGAGTAGTTGGTGCTGTAAGCGGAGGAATTGCTGCAACTGGACTAGGAGCATTTACCCAAGCTGGAATAACCGCGGCAACAGCAGCGGTTGGAGATTTTGTTACGCAGAAATATGACATTGCCAGGGGTAAGCAAACGCAATATGACTTTGGACGAACCATTAGAAATACTGCTGTTGCTGCCGGTTGCTCACTTCTAGGCTCTGCCTTTGGGGAAATTACCTCTGGCATACGCAAGATGGATGGAGAGGCCCAAATCATAAACGGTATGCAGAAGTATATAAAAAGTGAAATAAATGATATGATGGGGAAATCGTACTCCAACTTGGCACAGACGGGTTTGAAACTCATTAAATCCGGCATTCGTCAAGTCAATATTGCAAGAGGCATTTCGTCTGTCACGGGAACTCTGACAACGTGGGGATTATCCCAGCGATATTCTGTCTCATAAGGGGGCCGCCATGAAGACTTCTCAAGTTGTGTTAATTGCACTTGTCATCCCTACTATAGTACAAATTTGCCTGGCGATACTTCCCAAAGAGGTAAATAAAAGTATGCGCTGCGTACATATGCCACAGTATTTCTGGATGATCAGTGTAATCACTGGCGTAATGTGCGCTGTGCTGGGACTTGTCGGCTGGTTAAAGCAACTTGTTATCTGCATTGTTTTTGCAATATGCTTGGGCATTATCTCCTGCGTTTTCCTGCTGATGTACAGAAGTCTTTACATTGTATACAATGAAGCTGGCTTCACTGTAAAACGAATCTTCCATTTTACGCGACATTTTTCCTATGAGGAGATTGAAGCGGTTACTTTCGGTCACAGTCTATTGCAGTTCACATTGCACACCAAGAAAGGCCGGATATTTGTGGACCAACTAGCTGTGGGGCAAATTTCGTTTTACAAATATATGGAGGGAAAATACCAGGAGGCAACAGGCAGACGTACCATTCCGCAAAAGGAACCCCGGCTATTTCATGGCTATGTGCGAAATCCCGGAGAAATAGCGTTTTTTCCATGCTTAGTGCTTGTTCTATTCATTGCTGCTGCGGTTCTTGTAACAGGCGATAGTCTCAAGCTGCTTGACGCACCGGAAGAACCGCTGCGGAGAAATGTACAGATTACCAGTTGGTCAACAGAGAATGATATCGTATATTTTGCAACTGCATATGGAAAGCTTTGGGTTCAGCGGGATGTAATCGCCGATTTTGAGGTTCTGCAAAGCGACATGGATCAGGGCCGAACCTTTTCCGTAATATTCGCGCCAAGCGGCAACGAAAGTAAAGCCGCCGGCGCACTGTGGAGCCTTCAAGACGGGGAGGGTATTTTCCTGGTGTCACAAGAGATTGTTATGGAAAACAATCAGAAGATTGCCCGGAAAAATATTGGCGGCATATGGGCGATGGTATTGATATACAGTTTACTTTTGTGTGGTGGGTATTATATCCTGTGCCATGCACCCGCACATCCCAGGCTGGCGTCCTTGCTGATAAAAAAAGAGTATCGGAATTTTTGATTCCACCAACCTCCAAGGCAATGTGACATGTTTAATCAACGGCAGCGGAACGAGAGTCGCCAGCTACAGCTATGACCCCTACGGCCAAATCACCTACACCACCGGCTCCATGGCCCAAATCAATCCCCTGCGATACCGTGGGTACTACTATGATTCCGACACGGAGTTCTATTATCTCCAAAGCCGCTATTATGACGCTGCCATTTGCCGGTTTATCAATGCCGACAGCTACTCCAGCACAGGGCAGGGAATTCTTGGCTACAACATGTTTGCGTATTGCAATAATAGTCCAATCGTTTCCTCTGATCCTGATGGTGAATGGCTGAATATTGTTATCGGTGCAGTAGTTGGTGCTGTAATAAATGTAGTGGTTGCAGTCGTCGAGCAAAAGCCAGTAGACGAAGTCATTGTATCTGGTATTTGTGGTGCTGTTAGTGGTGGACTTACTGCTGCAGGATTTGGCACGGTTGCAGGGGCGGTAAGTAGTTTTGTAGACTCCGCCTATGGGAATACAAAAGCAGTGATGAAAGGCGAGAAAACTATAGGGCAAGCCATCGTTGGGACAGTAGTAGATACTGCGGTCGGTACTGCATTTGGTGCAATGGGATCTGGTAGCGCTGCAGATATTGCCAAAAGTAATCAAATTTCCAACGCGGGGTGGAATGGAGTAAAAACCCTACTAAGTAAAGGAGTCCATCCGGTAGTGTAAACGCTCAACCACCGGTACCTCGCTTTTCTTCTCAAGTTGTGCGACAATAGACGTTGCTAGAAAAACTTAAATTACAGTTTTTCAAGAAATTTAAGCGGGGGGATTCCAGTGCGAGTAAGCGACGTAAAGCGTGAATATCAGCTGCAGGAGTGGAGTGGGATGCTCTGTGAATGTAAGGAGAGCGGACTGACCGTAAAGAACTGGTGTGCGGAGCGCGGCATCACGGAGCATGCGTACTATTACCGTTTGCGGAAGCTTCGCCAGGCTGCCTGCGAGGCATTGCAGCAGGCTCAGCCGGTGCAGTTGGCGGAGATTCCG
>JALETK010000118.1 GCA_022781505.1 Clostridiales bacterium
AATCTTTCGGCCTTCGATGATGTCCTTGGCCTTCTGATGAACTTCATAGCAGATGGACTTGGTGTCATTGCCCGCAGTGGTAATGAGGAAATACAGCGGTTGCATTCGGGCATCGCCAGAACCCTTGGTCATAACATCAAAGAGTTTTCTGTTGGGCTGGGTGTGAAGCTCATCGAACACAACGCCATGGGTATTGAAACCATGCTTGTTGCCGACGTCAGCGGAAAGCACCTGGTAGATACTGCCCGTTGGCTGATAGATCAACCGCTTCTGGGAGTCCAGGATTTTGACTCGCTTGGAGAGCGCAGGACACATACGCACCATATCGGCAGCCACATTGAACACGATGGATGCTTGCTGGCGGTCGGCGGCACAGCCATACACTTCGGCTCGTTCCTCTCCATCACCGCAGGTCAGCAGAAGCGCCACGGCGGCAGCCAGTTCGGACTTCCCTTGTTTTTTGGGGATTTCGATGTATGCGGTATTGAACTGACGGTAGCCGTTGGGTTTCATGGTTCCAAAAACATCTCGGATGATCTGTTCCTGCCAGTCAATCAGCTCAAATGGCTTCCTTGCCCAGGTACCTTTGGTGTGGCACAGACATTCAATGAAGTCGACCGCATAGTCAGCGGCGGCCTTGTCGTAGTGAGAGCCTTTTGCCATGAACTTGGTAGGCGTATATTTCTTCAGCTTTCTGATATGCGATCACCTCCGTAAAATGGGCAAAAGAAAAGACCCTCGGCGGGGTCTGAAAACATATAAATATATGAAATTATGGCAATATGGATACAGTCTGTAACGAGGAACAGAGCCATTCGGCTCCGTCCCTTTGCTGGGGTTATTTACTTGACCTGCTCAAAGCACCATTTCAATGCGTGACCATTGTCCTTGAAGGTTTCCTCTGCAGTTGCCCAGGGAGAAAGCCTGCATTCGATTTCGCCCAGGCCCGTGTCTTCCGGGAACTCGATGAACTCAAAAATCTCTGCGGTGAAACCGCCCTTCCAGGTGATATCGGTGACGAACACCTTATCGCCGTACTGAATAACTGCGCCATAGGAGGCAGAAACTGCAAGCTGCAGCTTTTCAATGGTAGTGAAGCCCATGTCCGTACCTCCTTAAATGCTCATCATGCGGATGGCGGGAACCTTGGCTCTCTCGCCCGTCATCCAATCGGTGTAGTTGGCATTGACCTCAGTGATACCCGCCATCTTGAAGCCCTGCTTGTCGAAGGCCGAGAGGGTGGCAATCAAGCCGGAAAAGGTGCTGCTGATGGTGAACTCGGTGATGCCGTTCTGACGGAAGGTCTCTGCGATGGGTTCTACATCCTCATCCCAAATAACCTCGGAGAAGTCGATGAGGTCGTTGCCGCTTTCTATGCTGCGGCGGTAGGCCCAGAAGGCGGTGGCGTTGATGCCCTCGGCGCGGATGTCCTTGACCCGGTTGGCGATGGCGTTCTCAAAAGCGGTAATTCTCTTCATGGTGTTTTCCTCCGTAATGTGTTTTCCTTTTGGTAGTACACATATTCGCTCTACTTGCCTGAAATAGCAAGCAATATCTGAGGCATACACTACACAATGTTTTCGGGTAGAAACTGTGTAAAAGTAAGCATCATTTTCTCTTACTGGTCACCCCAAAAAGGTAGACGACCAGAAAGGTGGCGATGGAAAACAGTACCATCTGAAGAGCGTCCGTCAGATTATCTCCAGCATGGGGCGTTCAAAGCTGCGGTGGATGGCCTCGATAATCCGATCCTGTTCTTCCCTGGTGATGCCCAGCGTATCTAAAGCCTCCCTAGTGCCGCAGTCGGGGCAGATCAACGTTTCACCGTCCGTTCTGGATAGAGCGGGGTGGCCTGTGTATTTCCGGCCGCATTTGGGGCAAATGCTTGTGGGGCGTGTCATCTCTTTCATTATTTCGTTCCCTCCGTGCTGTAGCGGTAAGCCTCGAAGAGAACATTCGGATCGAAACCGAAGTTGTGGTAGCCTTCAATGCAGGTCTGCAGGTAGAAGTCACTGGGGGTGCCGAGGCGACGCTCCTCGTGCATGATGTAAACGAAAATGTTCCGCTGCCGAACCTTCCCCGTGCGGATGCCCGTGATCGGAAGGCTCAGTTCCTTCTTATAGTAGAAGCTGGGGTATCCTTCATAGCGATCCAAAGCCCGCTCGTCGATGGTACTGACGGCCCACACGCCCACAGGTACTTCCGAGCCAAGCTCTGGCTCAATGGTGAGGTAAGAACCAGTCTGGCTGCCCTTGAACATGAGCCGATAGTTCTTGATGACCGAGGTGCCGATCATCCTTGCGGTGGGACACCTCATCAGCATCTGCCGTACATTGAGGTTGCTGCCGTAGGCGACATAGTAGCGTTTTTCCATGGTAAAATCCTCCTGTTAATTGGTAAAGCGAAAAGGTGCTTCTACCACCTTAAGCCCGCCGAGGCGGGTAAGGGGGCCTGTGGCTATGTCCTTCAAGCGGCGCGTTCCGTTCTGAATGCGGCATCGCCATCCAGCCGTTTTGTCAAATGCTCTCTGGCGGTCTTGAACTCGTCGCCGATGAAGCCCAGGCGGAGGAGCCAGGTTCTCATCGCGTACTTGGGATTTTCGTTCTGCTGGGGCTTGGGGCTGGCGGTGCGGACTTCCTTTGCCATCTGGCTCAGTGCAAGGCAAAGCTGAATGTAACTCTTCAGTTGGCCTGCGTGGAGGCCGTTCTGCTTGCCGTCCGCAGGCTCGTCGAACTGGAAGAGTCGGAACTCAACGGTGCCCTTGGTGAAGGTGGCGTGGAGGTTCAACATATGGTAGCGGCTGTCGTTGTAGTGCTGACTTCTGCCGTAGGAGGCTCCGTGGCTGGTGTACCAAACCTCGGCAAGGTCGGCCATGGTGCTGGGCTTCTTGCGGTTGACCTGGGCGAGGAAGTTGGGATCGACCGTGCGGCAGTAGCGGCAGACGCGGCTGGCATTGAGGTTGAGGGCAGAAGACATAAGGCTTTCGTGGCTGGCCATGATGTTGACCAGGTTCCGAAGGGTCTGAGGGGTGTGGCCTTTGGCACCGATGTGGATGTGGACTCCGCAGCCTCTGGAGGCATCGCTCTTGGCTCCGGCCTTCCGCAGCTTGCGGATCAGCTCCTGCAAAAGCTCCATGTCGGTGTAGGTGAGGATCGGTGTGACCATCTCACACTTTTCATCGTCAGGGCCGTGGATGCTGACATCCTTCTGGAATTTCCATTCCCGGCCTTGGCTATCCCAAGCGCTCCAAGTGCTGTAGCCATTGCGACTGGCGGTGTTTTTGTAGTTGTTGGTGCCGAAGAAGGTGGCGGCCAGCTTGGCGGCTGCGCTCCGCTCGATATTGTTCATCTCGACCTCTACTCCGATGGTCTGCTTTTTCATTTCCTCAATCTGTCTTGCTACCTTTGCGTTCATGCTGTTTCCTCCGTTTTTTGTGTGTTTTCCCTTTCGGTAGTACACATATTCGCTCTACATCGGAGATATAGCAAGTTATATTTGAGGCATATAATACACAAGGTTTTCCAAGCAAATTCGGGTATATTGTGTACTATTTATTCCGGGGATTCTCTGTGACCGGCTGCCGCTGTCAACAGCTGAACGCCCAGCCGAAAACCTACCTTGAACCGATCCTTTTGTATCAACATTTCAAGATCCGCACGATGCACTTTAGCATAAAATTAAAAAACCATCCTCATTTGCGACCTAATCGCTAGAGAATGGCAAAAAAGTTATGAAATTACCAAGATTAAGGTATATTGCAGTAATAAAAGAAAATCTCCGTACACAACCATTGTATCAATGATTGCGTACGGAGATGGTCCGAGTGGCGGGATTCGAACCCACGGCCTCTTGAACCCCATTCAAGCGCGATACCAAACTTCGCCACACCCGGATATTTTGTTTTCTGCGCCGTTTCCCTCAGCGCTCCGATATAATAACACAGCCGGTTGAAAAATGCAAGTCCTTTTTTCAAAATCCGCAAAAAAATTTTTGCCCATATGGCCTTGCTTGAAATAGGCCGGGCGGTTGTATATAATATGGGTAATCCAGCAGGCAGGCGCAAAGGAGGCCGGGGATATGGCGTATAAAATTGCCGTCTGCGATGACAGTGCCGCAGACCGTGACTATATCATAAGCCTGGTTCAGGCTTGGGCGGAAGGGGCTGGGCACCGGGTTCGGATTTCCGCTTTTGCTTCCGGAGAGGGCTTTCTGTTTCAATACGCGGAGGAAAAGGATTTTGACATTCTCCTTTTGGACATTGAAATGGGCGGCGTGGATGGGGTGTCCCTTGCCAGGCAGCTGCGGCGTGACAATGAGGCAATTCAGATTGTATTCATTACCGGTTACTCCGACTATATCGCCGAGGGGTACGATGTGGCAGCCCTCCACTATCTCATGAAGCCTGTGAACCGGGAGAAGCTGCTGGCCGTCCTGGATCGGGCGCTGGAAAAGCGGAGGCAGGAGGAACGGTGTCTGAATCTGGAGGCTTCCGGGGAGATGGTGCGGATTCCGTTCTATGACATTCGCTATCTGGATGTACATCAGAACTATGTCACCGTCCACAGTAAGGAGGCGTACACCGTCAAACGAACCCTTGGTGACTTTGAAAAGGAGCTGGATGACCGCTTCTGCCGGGTGGGCAGGTCGCTGATCGTGAACCTGAAATTCATCCGGCGTGTCACCAAGACGGAAGTGCGGCTGTCGGACGGCACGGTTCTGCCCCTGCCCAGGGGGGCTTATGAGCCCCTGAACCGGGCGATTATCACACATACATAACGGAGGTTTCTTCCCATGAGCGAGATCCGGCATTCCAGAATCGAAGCGATTCCAGCCAGCCACAAGTGTGAGCATGAAGATTACGAGTATTACAGGCGGAAGTTTGTACCCTTTGGGGCCGCCAGGAATACACTGGTCAGCATTTATGAGATTCCACCGCTGAAATCCGCCTATCCCTATCACTATCACCATAAAAACGAGGAAACCTTCTACATCATCTGCGGAGAGGGCATTCTGAAGACGCCCGGTGGGGACAAAAAGGTTTCGGCAGGGGATCTGCTGTTTTTCCCCACCGGGCCGGAGGGTGCACATAAGCTCACCAACACTTCCGAAACAGAGAACCTCGTTTATATCGATTTCGATGTGGTTCACGATATTGATATTGCCGTGTATCCCGATTCTGATAAGCTCGGCGTCTGGGGGATGGGGATTAACAAGCTCTATCCTCAGTCCAGCGAGACCGGCTACTACGATGGAGAATAACCTATGTCCCTTTTTTCAAAGCAGGTCGATCAGCGGATCGCCGCCTATCAGCGTGAGCTGATGGAGACCCACTATGCGGAAGTGGAGAACATGTACCGTCAGATGCGGCTCTGGCGGCACGACTTTCGAAACCACATTCAGGCCATGAAGGCCTATGCCGCCGCAGGGGATCTCTCCTCCATCCGCCGGTACTTAGATGCGCTGGATACGGATCTGGCCACGGTGGACACGGTGATTAAAACCGGGAATCCCATGACGGACGCCATTTTGAACTCCAAAATCTCCCTGGCAAAGTCAAAGGGCATCCAGGTAATTGCCGACGCCCACATTCCCGTGAAGCTCCGGCTGTCGGAGATGGATTTGTGCTGTATCCTGGGAAATCTCTTTGACAACGCCATTGAGGCCAGCCTGAAGCTGCCGGAGCCGGAACGGCGGATTCGGGTGTACATGGATATGAAAGGCACCCAGCTGTACATCTCCTTTACCAACTTCACTGCCGGAAAGAAGCTCTCCAAGATGGCGGGACGCTTTTCCAGCACCAAGAAGGAGCAGGGACACGGCCTGGGTCTTGTGCGAATTGATACCATTGTGGAGCGGCTGGAGGGCTACCTCAGCCGCAACTCCGAGGACGGGGCCTTTACCACGGAAATTCTGCTGTCCCAGGAGTGACCCTTTGCAATTCATCCCCGGAAAAACGCGATTCGTCCCCGAACTGCTCCGGGGGCGAATTTTTGTGATAGGATGGTTCCAGAGGTGAAGCATATGAAAAACAAGCCCAAATACAACATGTGGCAAAACGCCGGGTACATGATTCGGGAAGCCTGGCTCCACGAAAAAAGCGTTCTGTTTCTGTGTCTCGCGGCGGCGGCCCTGGCCGTGACCTCCAGCGTCACGGAGCTGTATGTAACCCCGGCGCTCCTTGGCAAGGTGGAGAACGCCGCCTCCCTGGGCGCCCTTCTGGGAACCATCGGGGGCTTTGCCGCCGCCATCATCCTGCTGCGGGGACTCAGCGCCTATGTGGACAGAAACACCATGTTCGGCAGGATTGTCCTCCGGGTGCAGCAGGCGAACCACATTGTCCGCAAAATGGCGGTGACCTCCTACGCCAATCTTCTGAATCCGGACTTTCTGAAGAAATACGCCCAGACCCGGGAGGCCACCAATAGCAACGATTCCTCCGCAGAGGCTATCTGGAACACCCTCACCGCCCTTTTGCAAAACGGTGTGGGCTTTCTCATCTACCTGTGTCTTTTGTCCTCCCTGCACCCCTTGCTTCTGGCAGTCATTGTCGCAACCACCGCAGCGGGATATCTGGTGAGCAAGCGGATCAACGAGTGGGGCTTTCGCCACCGGGAGGAGTCCGAGGGCTATATCAAGGAACTCCATTATATCCAGGGCAAATCCGAGGATCAGCGTCTGGCCAAGGACATCCGCATGTTCGGAATCCGCCCCTGGCTGGAGGAGCTGTACGCCAAGACCATGCGCCTCTACCGGGGCTTTATCCGCCGCCGGGAGAGCACCTACCTCTGGGCCAATCTCCTGGACATCGCCCTGACCTTCCTGCGCAGCGGCATCGCCTACTGGTATCTCATCTCCCTCACCCTGGGCCGGGGGCTTCCCACCTCGGAATTTCTCCTGTACTTCTCCGCCGTCTCCGGCTTCACCGCCTGGATCACGGGAATTCTGGAGCACCTCACCACCCTCCACCAGCAGAGCCTGGAGCTGTCTTCCATCCGGGAGTTTTTGGAGTATCCGGAGCCCTTCTCCATGGAGGGCGGCAAGTCCCTTCCCAGAGGGCCCTATGAAATCACCCTGGAGCACGTCTCCTTCCGCTACCCGGAAGGAACCCGGGACACCATCCACGACCTGAATCTCAACCTCCGCGCCGGAGAGAAGCTGGCGGTGGTTGGCCTCAACGGCGCGGGAAAAACCACCCTGGTGAAGCTGATCTGCGGCTTTCTCGACCCCACGGAGGGCCGGGTTCTGCTGAACGGCCAGGACATCCGGGACTTTAACCGCCGGGAATACTACGGGCTGTTCAGCGCCGTATTTCAGAGCTTCTCCGTGCTGGAGGCAACCGTTGCGGAAAACGTTGCCCAGTCCGTGGAGGGCTTTGACCGGGAGCGGGTGTCCCAATGCCTTGCCCAGGCGGGGCTCTCCAAAAAAATCGACGCCCTTCCAAAAGGGATGGACACCCACATTGGGCGCAAGGTCTTCCCTAACGGCGTGGAGCTGTCCGGTGGCCAGCTCCAGCGGCTGATGCTGGCCAGGGCCCTTTACAAAGACGCGCCCCTGCTGGTTCTGGACGAGCCCACCGCCGCCCTGGATCCCATTGCGGAGAGCGACATCTATCGGAAATACAGCCAAATGACCGCAGGCCGCACCTCCCTGTTCATCTCCCATCGCCTGGCCTCCACCCGGTTCTGTGACCGGATTATCTTCCTGGCGGAGGGCGCCATTGCCGAGGAGGGCACCCACGAGGCCCTGCTCCGCCGGGGCGGGGGCTACGCAGAGCTGTTCCGGGTGCAGAGCCAATACTATCAGAAGGAGGCCGGAGCCAATGAAGGATAAACGTAAACTCTCCTTCCGGAGAGTCCTGTCCCTGCACCTGCGGGGTATGAAGCTCTGGTGGCGGTGCAACCCCCAGATGTTCCTCTCCATCACGGCGGAGGCACTGTTCAAATCGGCCGCCTCCTATGTGACCATCTATCTGTCCGCCCAAATCATCGGAGAGCTCTCCGCGGGTCGGAACCCCCAGGTTCTGCTGCGCATGGCCCTGACCACCGTCTGTGCGGCGGCAGCCCTGTCCCTGGCCGCCTCTCTGGCCACCCGTTGGAAAAAGGCCAAGCGCTCAACCGCATTTTTTGACTGGAAGAGGCTTCACTGCGAAAAATTCCTCTCCATGGACTTTGCCGACCTGGACGAACAGAAGACCCACGATCTCTATGCACAGCTGACACAAAATGCCAATTGGAACAGCTGGGGACTTCTCAAGCTCTGGGAGTACTTTGAATCCGCCATGAACGGCCTGTTTGGCATTCTGGGCGGCGTTGCGCTCACCGTGAGTCTTTTCACCCGTCCCGTTCCCGCAGGTGATCTTACCCAGCTGAACCACCCGGCAGTCTCCCTGGGAGTGATTGCTCTGTTCCTGGGCCTCACCGCCCTGGCCCCGGTTTTTGCAACCAAAGCCCAGTCCTATTTTCTCCGGCAGACCGATGACGTGCTTTTGGGAAACCGCCTGTTCAATATCTTTGGAGGTATCAGCAGCGACCGGGAGCGGGCCCCGGACATCCGGATGTACCGCCAGGAGGCGATCATTAAACACTACATGAAGGTTGATCCCTTTTTCGGGACCAAGTCCCCCATTGCCAAATACGCCCGGGGCCCCATGGGCCTGTGGGACGCTGCCTCCGCCGGAACCCGGGGTCTCTTCTTTGGAATCGTATGTCTGTTTGCCTGTCTGAAGGCCTGGGCCGGGGCCTTCGGGGTGGGCGCCGTGGCCCAGTATGTGGCGGCGGTGACCCAGCTCTCTCAGGGGGCTTCCCAGCTGCTGCAGGTTCTGGGAGACGCCGGAAACAACGCTCCCTTTCTGGAGACGGATTTTCAATTTCTGGACATTCCCAACAAAATGTACATGGGCTCTCTCACCACGGAAAAGCGGGCGGATCGGAACTTCCAGGTGGAGTTCCGGGACGTATCCTTCCGCTACCCCGGAAGCAGCAGCTGGGCCCTGCGCCATGTGACCATGGGCTTCCGGGTGGGCAGCCGCCTGGCGGTGGTGGGCGAGAACGGTTCCGGTAAGACCACCTTCATCAAGCTCCTGTGCCGCCTTTATGACCCCACCGAGGGGCAAATCCTCCTCAACGGCATTGACATACGCAAGTACAACTACAGCGACTACCGGGATCTTTTCTCCGTAGTCTTTCAGGATTTTCAACTCCTGGCCCTGCCCTTGGGGCAGAACGTGGCGGCCAGCGCCTCATATGACCGGGCACTGGCGGAGGCGTGCCTGGACAAAGCGGGCTTTGGCGACCGGCTGACAGCCATGCCCCAGGGGCTGGACACCTGTCTCTACAAGGAGCTGGACAAAGAGGGGGTGGACATCTCCGGCGGCGAGGCCCAGAAGATCGCCATCGCCCGGGCCCTGTACAAAGACGCCCCCTTCCTCATTCTGGACGAGCCCACGGCGGCTCTGGATCCCATGGCCGAGGCGGAGATCTACGGAAAGCTGAACGAAATCACCGGAGACAAAACCGCCGTCTACATCAGCCATCGCCTGTCCTCCTGCAAGTTCTGCGATGAAATTCTCGTCTTCCAGGATGGGAGCATTGTCCAGCAGGGCAGCCACGAGGCCCTCTCCCAGGCACCGGGAAAATACCGGGAGCTCTGGCAGGCCCAGGCCCAGTATTACACCACCCAGTGATTATTATCAAACTGCACAAAATTAATTATTTCGTATCCCAATTTTCCGTTCTCTCTGCTCAAAAAAGTTGAACTAAAACATATGTTTTGATTGACTTACTCCTCTCTATGCTTTATAATTGAAACAGAGCAGGAGTGATTCGATATGTCAGTGACCCATAATTTTTGGATTCTGCCTACCGGGTTCAACCCAACTGCACAACGGATTATCAAAGAGCGGTATGACATGTGGGGAATCGTCCCCCTTCAGGGCCGGCACCGGGAGGACGCCACCCGTATCCGTATGTTTTTGACAGATTTTTGTATCCGGAAACGGCGGCAGGCAATTCACGTCAACAACCGCATGATGCTGGACGCCCTATCCAAGCTTCAGGATGTGCGCACCCTCCGGAACGGCTGGCTTCCCGCCTGGGGAATTCCCATGCAGGACATGGCGGTTATCCCGCCGCCGGAGATTCCCCGGCTGATGCTGGCCATTATGGTTCAGCCCCCCAGTGCGGCCTGGCGCAGGCTGTATGAGCTGTGCCGGGAGGCCTTTGCCAAAGACGACTACATTCTCCATGAGTCCGTCCTTCAATCCGAGGCGGAGGAACATATCTCCGAAAAAAATTTCAAAGCCCGAAGGATTCCCGCCGGGAATCCGGAGTCCAGGGTATAAGCGGAATCATTTTGGAAGGCAGATTATTTGTCCGTTTTATTGCACATATAATCTGTTAGAATACGGCCATCCTGAAAAGCGAGGGTGAGTCTTATGTATTCGATCCGTTATACCCGTGGACATGTGCAGGTTTACGACCGGCTGGGGCGGTTTTTATTCTCCGCGGACAACGAGCGGGAGGCCAGAGAGGAGCTGGAGGCCTATGCGGAATCTGAAGCTGATATTGACCTATGACGGCACCCGCTACAAGGGCTGGCAAAGGCTCTCCGGGGAGGAGAACACCATCCAGGGAAAGCTGGAGGCGGCTCTGTCCCGGATTCTGGGGGAGCCGGTGGAGATCTCCGGCAGCGGGCGCACCGACGCGGGAGCCCATGCCCTGGGCCAGGTGGCGAGCTTTCACTGCGAGAGCGGGATGCCCTGTCCGGCCCTTCTGGAGGCCCTGCGGAAGTATCTGCCGGAGGACATCGGCGTTTTGTCCTGTGAGGAGGCAGCGCCCCGGTTCCACGCCCGGCTGAACGCCACGGGGAAGACCTACCTCTACCGGGTTTGGAACAGCCCGGAGCCCTGCGTCTTTGACCGCCGGTATGTCTACCGGATGGAGGAGCCCCTGGATCTTCCCGCCATGGAGCGGGCCGCGTCCATGGTACTGGGCACCCACGATTTTCTCTCCTTCTGTTCCAACAAGCATTTTAAAAAGTCCTCCGTGCGAACCATTTACTCCCTCACCATCCGGCGGGAGGGGCCGGAGGTTCGGTTTACGGTGGCGGGAGACGGCTTTCTTTACAACATGGTGCGGATTCTGGTGGGCACCCTTCTGGAGGTGGGCACCGGACGCCGGGACCCGGAGGAGATCCCCCGGATTCTGGCGGCACGAAACCGGGAGGCGGCGGGGTATACCGTGCCCGCCGCAGGACTATTTTTGACGGAGGTCACATATCAATGAACATCCAGATCTTTGGCACGTCCAAGTGCTTTGACACCAGGAAGGCCGAGCGGTACTTCAAGGAGCGGCGGATTCCCTTCCAGCGCATTGACCTCCTCCGCTATGGCATGTCCGGCGGGGAGTTCGACTCCGTCCTCCGGGCGGTGGGCGGCATTGACAACCTGATAAACTGGGAGAGCAAGGACCCGGAGGTGCTTCTGATGAAGTACATGGAGGACAAACGGGCGAAGGAGGACAAGGTATTCGACAATCCCAAGCTCCTGAAAACCCCCATTGTGAGAAACGGCAAGCAGGCCACCGTGGGCTACTGCCCCCAGGTCTGGGAAAACTGGAAATAGTACAAAAGAGCAGACCGGAATTCACCGGCCTGCTCTTTTGCACCCTTCCCCTGCAGGCAAAGTCATCTTCCGTCAGAAGCAGGTGTATTTCACTGCAGGGATTGTCCGGAAGGCAGCGGGACGAATTCGCATTGGATTTTTTCGGAACGGCATCTTTCCCTGCGGACGGACACATGGGGCCGCCCCTGCGGACTTTCAAAAGGCTGTTCGTTTGCAATGGAAAAATTTTATCGCGCTATTGCAAAGCCAAGGGAAACATGGTATTCTAAGGAGGTTCTTTTGCCTCCGGGAAGGAGACAGGAACATGACGGAAAAAATCGCCTGGCTGCTGGAGGGGCTGAACCGGCTGGTGTGGGGGTTCCCTGCCCTGCTTCTGATTCTGGGCGTGGGGGGGTACCTCAGCATCCGCACAGGGTTTGTGCAGCTGCGGAAACTGGGGCTCACCTTCAAAACCATCTGGCAAAAGCTGCGCCAGCCTCCGGAGCCGGGGGGCGTCTCCCCCTTCCAGGCCCTGTGCACCGCTCTGGCGGCCACCGTGGGCACCGGCAACATCGCCGGTGTGGCGGGGGCCATCGCCATCGGCGGCCCCGGGGCCGTGTTTTGGATGTGGGTGGCCGCCTTTCTGGGCATGGCGGTGAAGTACGGCGAGGTGGTTCTGGCCGTGCGCTACCGGGAGCCCGGGCCGGACGGGGCCTATCTGGGCGGCCCCATGTACTACATCCGAAACGGCCTGGGCCACGCCTGGGGCTGGCTGGGCAGCCTCTACTGCTGCTTCGGCGTCATCGCCGCCTTTGGGGTGGGAAACTCCACCCAGGTGAGCACCGCCGTGGCCAGCATCAACCAGGCTCTGGCCGCCTTCGGCCACACGCCCGGATTCCGGGGAAACCTGGTGATGGGCCTGATTCTGGGGCTGCTGGTGGGGCTGGTGGTTCTGGGGGGCGCCAGGCGCATCGGCTCCGTGGCGGAGTATCTCATCCCCGTCATGTCTCTGGGGTACATTCTCCTGAGCCTGGGGGCCATTGCCTGCAACCGTCAGGCCCTTCCCGGGGCTCTGGAGGCCATCTTCGCCGGAGCCGCCTCTCCCCGGGCCTGCACCGGGGGCGCGGTGGGCTCCCTGTTCATCACACTGCGCATCGGAGTCTCCCGGGGGGTCTTTACCAACGAGGCGGGCATGGGCACCGCCTCCATCGCCCACGCCGGGGCGAAGACCCGGCATCCCTGTGAGCAGGGGCTCTACGGCATCTTTGAGGTCTTTGCGGACACCATCGTGATCTGCACCATGACTGCCCTGGTGATCCTCACCTCCGGAGTGTCCATTCCCTACGGGGTGGACGCAGGGGCGGAGCTGACGGTGACGGCCTTTGTGTCCGTGTACGGCAGCTGGGTCACCGTGTTTCTGGCCGTCTCCATGGCCCTGTTCGCCTTTGCCACCATTCTGGGCTGGGGCCTCTACGGCACCCGCTGCGCAGAGTTCCTCTTCGGCGGAAAAAGCTCCAGGCTCTTTGCCCTGCTCCACGCCGCCACCACGATTCTGGGAGCTCTCATCGCCCCCGCCCTTTTGTGGGACCTGGCGGAGGTGGTCAACGGCCTTATGGCCATCCCCAATCTAATCGCTTTACTGGCCCTCAGCCCGGAAATTCTCCGGCTGACCGGCACATATTTTGAACAGACAGAAAGAAGGAAGTCCGGCCATGCCGGACGGAACAGCTATGAGAATCTCCATCAACGCAAACCGCTGCGAGCCCTCTCCCATGCGGAAGTTCCACCCTCTGGCGGTGGCCGCCCAGGAGCGGGGCCTGAAAATCTACCATCTGAACATTGGCCAGCCTGATCTGGCAACCCCCGCCTCCTTCTATGAGGCCGTGAACCGCTTTCATGCGCCCACGGTGGCATACGCTCCCTCCCCCGGTACGCCGGAGCTCATCGACGCCATCCGGCGCTATTACGCCCGGCTGGGCGTCCGGCTGGAGCCCGACGACGTGCTCATCACCACCGGCGGCAGCGAGGCGCTGCTCTTCACCTGCCTGTCCATTTTGGATCCCGGAACGGAGGTGATCATCCCGGAGCCATACTATCCCAACTACACCACCTTCGTCCACGCCGCCGGCGGCGTGGTTCGGGCCATGCCCACCTACCCGGAGAGCGGCTATCACTACGCCAGCCGGGAGGAGCTTGAGCGGCTGGTGACCAAAAACACCCGGGCCATCCTTATCACCAACCCCGGCAACCCCACCGGGGTGGTGCTCACCCGGGAGGAGATGCGGATGATCGCCGACGTGGCCAGGGAGCGGAACATCTTCCTCATTGCCGACGAGGTCTACCGGGAGTTCTGCTATGATGAGGCGGCAGGGGTGCCCACCATGGCCGCGTTTCCCGACATTGCGAACAATCTGGTGATTGTGGACTCCGTGTCCAAGCGGTTCTCCGCCTGCGGCGCCCGGGTGGGCTGCATCGTCACCAAAAACCGGGAGCTGCAGCAGGCGGTTTTGAAGTTCTGCCAGTCCCGCCTGTCCGTGGCCACCCTGGATCAGGTGGGGGCCACTGCCCTGTACGGCACAGACCCGGCATTTTTCGCGGCCTCCAAGGAGGAGTACCGCCGCCGCCGGGACACGGTGACGGCAAAGCTCCGCCAAATTCCCGGCGTCCGGTTCACGGAGCCCCAGGGAGCCTTCTACCTCATGGCGGCCCTGCCTGTGGATGACACGGACAAGTTCCAGCACTGGCTCCTCACGGAGTTTGAGGATCACGGGGAGACCGTCATGTTCGCCCCGGGCGCTCCCTTCTATGAGACCCCCGGCAAGGGCGTCAATGAAATCCGCATCGCCTACGTCAAAAGCCAGCCGGAGCTGGAGCGGGCCATGGATCTCCTGGCCCTGGGCATAAAGGCCTACAACAGCCGCCCCCGGGGGAACAATCCCTAGGCTTTCCCACAGGATTTGTTGACTTTTCCCCCTATAAATGGTAAGATAAAACCAATTCTGAAGATACAGAGGTATTGGAATATGGATTACAATACATTGGCGGAGCTTCTGTTCCCCCAGGTCACGGACACCCCGGAGGATTTGGAAGCCCGGTATCCCCAGCGGGAGCTGCCCCAAGGGGCCGTGGTCACCCGCATGGCCCCCAGCCCCACGGGCTTTGTGCACCTGGGCAACCTGGTGCAGGGCCTCACCTCCGAGCGCATGGCCCATCAGTCCGGGGGCGTGCTGTTCCTCCGGGTGGAGGACACGGACGCCAAGCGGGAGGTACCCGGGGCCGTCCAGGTGCTTATTGAGACCCTGAAGCACTATGGCATTCACTTTGACGAGGGCGCCTCCATGGAGGGGGACGTGGGCGCTTACGGCCCCTACTATCAGCGCCAGCGGGCGGCCATTTACCATGTGTACGCCAAGGAGCTGGTGAAGAAGGGCTGCGCCTACCCCTGCTTCTGCACCGAGGAGGAGCTGACGGAAATGCGCCAGCAGCAGGAGGCCCAGAAGGTGAACTTCGGCTATTACGGCCCCTGGGCCACCTGGCGGGACCGGAGCCTGGAGGACATTCAAAGTGCCCTTGCCGCCGGAAAGCCCTGGGTGCTCCGCTTCCGCTCCGCCGGCTCCATTGAGCACAAGTTCAAGTACACCGATCTTGTGAAGGGCGACCTCACCATCACGGAGAACGACATCGACCAGGTGCTCCTGAAGTCCGACGGCATTCCCACCTATCACTTTGCCCATGCCGTGGACGATCACCTGATGCGCACCACCCATGTGGTGCGGGGCGACGAGTGGCTCCCCAGCCTCCCCTTCCACATTCAGCTGTTCCAGGCTCTGGGCTTCAAGCTACCCAAGTACGTCCACATCGGCCCTCTCATGAAGATGGACGGAACCTCCAAGCGGAAGCTCAGCAAGCGGAAGGACCCGGAGCTGGCTCTCACCTATTATAAAGCCGAGGGCTTCCCGGTGAAGGCCGTCTACGAGTACGTCATGACCCTTCTGAACTCCAACTACGAGGACTGGCGGCGGGCCAATCCCACCGCAGACGCCGGGGAATTCAAGTTCTCCCCCAAGAAGCTGAACCCCGCCGGTGCCCTGTTCGACTACGCCAAGCTCTGCGACGTGTCCAAGAACGTGATCTCCACCATGTCTGCCCAGGAGGTCTATGACCTGGTTGCGGAGTATGCCCGGGAGTTTGACCCGGACTTTGCCCAGGCCCTGGAAGCTGACCCGGCCTACGCCGTGTCCATCTTCGCCATTGGCCGGGGAGGCAAAAAGCCCCGGAAGGATCTTGCCACCTGGAAGGAGGCCAAGCCCTACATGGGCTTCTTCTACGACCGGTTCTTCGACTGGAACGCCCCCTTCCCCGAAGCCTTCGCCCCGGAGACCGTGAAGGCCGCCCTCCAGGGCTTCCTCAAAACCTACGACCCGGCGGACGACGCCACGGTTTGGTTCGACAAGGTCAAGGCCCTGGCCGAGTCCCTGGGCTTCACCGCCAACATGAAGCTCTACAAGCAGGACCCCACCGCCTGGCCCGGCTCCGTGGCCGATATCAGCACCTTCCTGCGCATCGCCCTCACGGGCAAGACCAACTCCCCCGACCTCTACACCGTCATGCAGATTCTGGGCACGGAGCGCTCCGCAGCCCGAATCCAGGCGGCCATTGACCGGCTGTAAGCCAGACATAAAACCGCCCCCCTTGTCATCCGAGCCAAGCCCGGAGGATGACAAGGGAGGGCGGTTCTTTCGTTCCCTCAGGTTATTGCTTCTCATACTGCCCCAGCACCTGGCGGCAGAGTTCGGCGCATTGCTCCCGGACGGACTGGGGATAGAGGATTTCCGCCTCTCGGCCGAAGCCCATGACCCAGCTTAAAAACAGCGGGGACACGGCCACCTGGACGGTGACGGTGAAGGCATCCTCCCCATCTGGAATCAGCATGGTGTCGCTGCCGAAGCGCTCAAAGACCACCCCGGCTAAGCGGGCGGCGAAGCGGAGCTTGACCTGCACCGTCTCCCCTGAGAACATCTGGAAGACCTTCTTTCCGTAGTCCTCCAGGGCCTTGCCCGTGAGCTCCGGGCAGGGGTCCCGGGGGGGCCTCCAGAAGCTGGATTTTCAGCATCCGGTCCACCCGGTAGTGGGTGACGCCGTGGCGCTTGGTGTGGGCCAGGAGGTAATAATTCTCATTGTCCAGACACAGGGCGTAAGGACTGGCCTCGTAGGGGCCGGGGCGGAAGCGCTGGTTGTGGTACATGTCCCAGTCAAAATATTGGAAGGTGATCTGCCGGTTGGCGGCGATGGCCTCCTGGATGGCGTCCAGGTTGTAATAGATGCTCTCATTCATACTCTTGACCCGTCCGGAGATCACCACCTGACGGCCCATGAGGCTCTCGTCATACCGGTTGCACAGCCGCAGGAGCTTTTGAATCAGGGAGCGGGATTTTTTCCGGGTGAGAAACCGGGCGGACTGCACCGAGTCAATGAGGAGCTTCAGCTCCGGAATCTGAAAGGAGCCGGAGGCGATGTAGTAGCCCCCCGCCGGCCCCCGGACGGAGACGATATCGAGGCCATAGTCCTGCAGGGCCCGGATGTCCGAGACCAGGGTTCTCCGCTCGCAGGCAATGCCCAGCGATTCCAGATACTCCATCAGCTCTCCCGCCTGCACCGGATGCTCCGGGCCGGAGTTCCGCTCCAGATAGTCCCGGATGTATAGAATTTTCAGCTTTTGCCCGTCGGATTTCGGCATGGCGCTTCCCCCTTGCTCCGGCGCTGCGGCAGCTTTCCCCACCGGCGCCGGTTGGTTCTTCTTTGGTATAGAATATCATAAAAGCGCAAAAAATGGAATACCGGTGTTGCACTTTCCGACGAAAAGTGATACTCTATTGAGAAATACGGCCCCTGGTGCGTTGTAACTTTTAAAAATCGACTGCAGATCGCTATACGGGCAGCGATTCTACAAACCGTAGGGGAGGGTCATGACCCTCCCGCAGTACGGGCCTTCCTCTCCCGGCACACCCGGGCGAACCCGCAGAATCCCCTGGCCCGGGAGCAAAGCAGGCCCGGGTAGTTCTGTTTTGTTCCGGGAGGGTCATGACCCTCCCCTACAATGCTCCAAAGTAATAGTTTAAAAGTTACAACGTACTGGGGGCCGGGAAAACGGAGTGTGCCTTTTATGCCATTTTTCGGCTGTCATCTTTCCAGCACCGGCGGCTTTGCCGCCATGGTCAAAACCGCCCGGTCCATCGGGGCGGACACCTTTCAGTTCTTCACCCGGAATCCCCGGGGCAGCCGGGCCAAGGCCCCGGATCCGGGGGACATTCAAAATGCCGCCGGGGAGATGCAGGCCCAGGGCTTCGGCCCTGTGGTGGCCCACGGCTCTTACACCATGAACCTGTGTACCCGGGACCCGGAGGCCCGGGCCTTTGCGGCCCAGGTGCTGGCGGAGGATCTCCGGCGGGTGGCCCTGCTCCCCGGCTGCCTGTACAACTTCCACCCCGGTAGCCATGTGGCCCAGGGGGCGGAGGTGGGCATCGGGCAGATTGCCCAGGCGCTGGAGCAGGCCCTCGCCCAGGAGCTTCCCGTCACGGTGCTCCTGGAGACCATGGCGGGCAAGGGCAGCGAGATTGGAGGCAGCTTCCGGGAGCTTCGGGCCATTCTGGACGCGGTTCCCTCCCCCCGTCTGGGGGTCTGCCTGGACACCTGCCACATCTGGGACGGAGGCTATGACATCGCCGGAAATCTGGAGGGGGTTCTGGAGGAGTTTGACCGGGTCGTGGGTCTTAACCGGCTGAAGGCCCTTCACATCAACGACTCCAAAAATCCCCTGGGGGCACGGAAGGACCGTCACGCCTGTCTGGGGGAGGGCTGCATCGGTCTGGAAGCCCTGGGCCGGGTGGTCACCCATCCCGCCCTCCAGGCCCTGCCCATGATTCTGGAGACCCCCAATGAGCTCCCGGGCTACGCCCGGGAAATCGCTCTGCTGCGGTCGTTCAAGATTTCTTAATTTGACATTTCCCCGGAAAGATAGTATCCTTTAGCTGTAAACTGCGGGGATTTCGGCCTGTGCGGCCCCGCCTGACGAAAGGATGTGACGGTATTGCAGAGCTTTCTCTCCCTCCTCCACGATCTGGGGGAGCTGCCCCTGGGGCGGTATACCTTCGGAACCCTGTACTGCACCGGCGTCCGGTTTGTGCTGCCGGTTTTGGCCCTGCTGATTTTGCTGCGGTGCGCCAAGAGCCTTCTGACCTTCCGGAAGGAGCCGGAGATCTGGGCCTGGCTGTGTCTGCCCGACGGGAATCAGCTTCCCATCACCCACTGGGAGAACATCATCGGCCGGAACAAAAAAAGCGACATTGTCATTGACCTGCCCACCATCTCCCGGAGCCACGCGGTTCTCACCCGGTATGACGACGGCAGCTGGACCATCAGCGACATCGGCTCCAAGGGCGGCATCCAGGTAAACGGCCAGAGCACCTCCCTGTGCGCCCTGGAGCCCGGAGACGTGATCACCCTGGGCGGGCTGGACATGACCCTGGAGCCCATCTCCAAAAATCAGGAGGCCTACCAGACCACCCTGCGCACCAAGGCCGGGCGGGACTATCACCCCAGCCTCACCCTGGTGATTTTGAGCATCTTCCAGTTTTTCCTGTCCCTTCAGATGCTGTTTTCCGCGGATCCGGAGGATCTTGTGAGTATTTTCACCGGTTTTTCCGTGATTTTCCTGGTTCAGTGGCTTCTCTTTGCATTTTATTGCATCATCCAGCGAAAGGGCTGCGAGGTGGAGACCATCGCCTTTTTCCTCAGTACCCTGGGCATGGCCGTCATTGCCACAGCCGCTCCCTCGGAGGCCACCAAGCAGCTGCTGGCCATGGGCCTGGGGCTTGTGGTGTTTCTCTTCATCGGCTGGTCCCTGCGGGATTTGGAGCGGGCCAAAAAGGTTCGGTATCTGGCCTCCGGCTTCGGGCTTCTCCTGCTGGCGGTGAACCTGGTGTTCGGCGAGGAGATGTACGGCGCAAAGAACTGGATTTCCATCGGCCCCATGTCCTTCCAGCCCTCGGAGCTGGTGAAGCTGTGCTTTATCTTCGTGGGCGCGTCCACCATGGATCGGATTGTCACCAAGCGGAACCTGGCCCTCTTCATCGGCTACTCTCTGGTGATCTGTGGGTGCCTGGCTCTTATGAACGACTTTGGTACCGCCCTCATCTTCCTGGCGGCCTTCCTGGTCATCGCCTATCTCCGCTCCGGCAACTTCGCCACCATCGCCCTGGTGAGCTCCGCCCTGGGCATCGGGGGCATCACCGCCCTGCGGTTCCTGAAGCCCCATGTGCTCCGGCGCTTCGCCTCCTGGCGGCATGTGTGGGAGGTGCCCCTGGAGGGGGGCTACCAGCAGACCCGGGCCATGATGTGCATCGCCTCCGGCGGCCTGCTGGGCCTGGGAGGCGGAAACGGCTGGCTCAAGTATGTGGCCGCCAGCGATACGGATCTGGTGTTCGCCACCGTGTCCGAGGAGTGGGGGCTTCTCATGGCCATCATGATGGTGCTGTGCGTGGTGTGCCTGGGGGCCTTTGTAGTCCGGGCCGCCTCCATGGGCCGCAGCAGCTTCTACAACATCGGCGCCTGCGCCGCAGTCACCATTCTCATGGTGCAGACCATTTTAAATGTGCTGGGCACCGTGGATCTGCTGCCCCTCACCGGCGTCACCTTCCCCTTTGTCTCCAACGGCGGCTCCAGCATGATCTCCGCCTGGGGTATGCTGGCCTTCATCAAGGCGGCGGACACCCGGCAAAACGCCAGCTTTGCCATTCGCCTGCCGTCCACCCGTAAGAAAGGAGGGAGCGCCGCATGAATCGAATCGCGGGACGGGCAAAAATCGCCTGGCTTCTGGCCGGAGCTCTGGTTCTCGGCCTGGTGATCTTCCTGGGAGAGTACCTCTTCCAGGCCAAGGATTGGGTGGTCTTCTCCGGCAGCCCTCACGTCTACTCCGGCTCCAATCTGGACTGCGGCACCGTCCTCTCCCGGGACGGGGTGGTGCTCCTGGATTCCTCCGACGGGCGGGTTTACAGCGATGAGCTCTCCCTCCGCCGGTCCACCCTGCACCTTCTGGGGGATCGTTACGGCTACATCAGTGCCCCGGCCCTGGCAGGCTACAGCAGCGAGATGGTGGGCTTTGACCTTCTCAACGGCATCTACTCCGCCTCCGGCACCGGGGGCACCGCCGTCCTCACCGTCAGCGCCCAGGCTCAGGAGGCCGCTCAGGAGGCCCTGGATGGCTACAAGGGCGTGATTGCCGTGTACAATTACAAAACCGGCGAAATCCTCTGCGCCGTCTCCAGCCCCAATTACGACCCGGACGACGTGCCCGATGTGGAGGAGGACGAGGCCTACGAGGGCGTATACGTCAACCGCTTCACCCAGGCCACCTACACCCCCGGCTCCATCTTCAAGCTGGTGACCACCGCCGCCGCCCTGGAGGAGATTCCCGACATCCAGTCCCAGACCTTCCTGTGCGAGGGCTCCTACTGGGTGGAGGGGGACGAGGTGATCTGCACCGGCGTCCACGGAGAGGTGACGCTCCGGCAAGCGCTCATGCACTCGTGCAACTGCGCCTTTGCCCAGATTGCCCTGGAGCTGGGGCCGGAGGCTCTGATGCGGTATGCGGAGAAGTATCAGATTACGGAGCCTGTGACCTTCGACGGCATCACCACCGCCAGGGGCGGCTTTGACGTGTCCGGCGCCGCCAACGTCAATGTGGCCTGGGGCGGCATCGGGCAATACACGGATCAGGTGAACCCCTGCCGGTTCCTCACCTTCATGGGGCAGATCGCCGGAGGCGGCACCGCTGCCGAACCTTACCTGGTGCAGTCCGTCTCCTCGGGCCTCCTCAGCAGCTATCGGGCCTCCACCCATATGACGGACCGGGTGCTCCCCGCCTCCGTGGCCGCCACCCTGCAGGAGATGATGCACTACACCGTGGTCTACAATTACGGCGAGGGCAATTTCCCGGATCTCTACGTCTGCGCCAAGTCCGGCACCGCCGAACAGGGCGGCGGCCAGGCTGCCGACGGCACCTTTGCAGGCTTCACCCTGGATGAGGACTATCCCCTGGCCTTTATCGCCATTGTGGAAAACGGCGGCTCCGGCAGCCGCACCTGCATCCCCATGGTGTCCAGGGTGCTGGAGGCCTGCATGGAATCCATGGACTAAGACAGAAGGTGTTTCTTTGAAAAAGCTTTGGAACTGGGCCATGGGCCTCATAAAGAACAATTCCCTGGTGCGGTTTATGATTGTGGGCGGCATCAACACCCTGGTGGGCACGGGCACCATGTTTCTCCTCTACAACTGCATCCCCTGGTCCGTACCGGAGGGGAGCAGCCTGCCCTACTGGGTCTCCACCGCCGCGAACTATGTTGTGGGAAGCATTGTCAGCTTCTTTCTGAACAAATACTTCACCTTCCGGGCCAAGGAGTGGTCCTGGGGCCAGGTATGGCGGTTCATTGTGAACATCCTGTTCTGCTACGGGATTGCCTATGGCATTGCCAAGCCCCTGGTTCGCATGGCCCTGCGGTCCGCCGGGCAGAGCCTCCAGGACAATGCCGCCATGGTGGTGGGCATGGTTCTGTTCGTCTTCCTCAATTACTTTGGCCAGCGCTTCTTCGCCTTCCGGGAAAAAGAGAGCGGACGGTAAATTTCATAGCACGTCCCCCACTTTTGGTGCATATACTGAAAGCGGGGGGCGATTTTATGTTTCCATGCCACAACGTCGGTTCTCTGGCCCTGCTGGCCCTGGGCCTGGGCATCCTCATTGGAAGCGCCTGCGGCTCCACCTTTTTGACCATTCTCCTGGCACTGGCCTGCATCGGCCTGGGCTGTATGACCATGCGGAGAAAAAGATAGGCATAGCCTTGTCCCCGGCCGCATATATACTAGGGAGAAACCGCAAGGAGGGAACCATATGGAACTGGCCTTTCAAAAATGTGCCATTCAGCATCTGCAGAAGCTCGTCAGTCAGACGACCAGCCAGGAGGAGACCGCCGAGACCGTGGTACCCGACAGCCTGCCCGACGTAGGCCGGATCGTGGGCTGCTGGGGCATTCCCGTCATCCGAAGCAAGGAGCTGCGGGAGCGCACCATGGGCGTCTCCGGGGGTGTCACCGCCTGGGCGCTGTATGTACCCGAGGACGGCAGCACCCCCAGGCAGGTCTCCGCCTACCTGCCCTTCACCATGAAGTGGGAGCTCCCCCAATCCCAGGAGAACGGGGTCATGCAGGTGACCTGCCGCCTCCGGAGCATGGACGCCCGGATGCTCAACTCCAGGAAAATCCTGCTGCGGGCGAACGTCGCCTGCAAGGCGGAGGCCTACGCCCCGGCGGAGGCCCAATTCAGCACCCTCACAGACCCGCCCAGGGAGCTGGAGGTGCTGCGGAGCAGGCTTCCCCTGCTGCTTCCCTCGGAGCTGGCGGAAAAGAGCTTCCTGGTGGATGAGGAGCTGGAGCTCCCCGGGGGTGTCCAGGCCGTGGAGGGCATCATTGCCTATCAGCTCTCCCCGGTGCTGACAGACAGCAAGGTCCTGGGGGAGAAGGCCGTGTTCAAGGGCAGCTGCGGCCTCCATCTGGTGTACATGACCCCGGAGGAGCGGCTGGCCGTCTGGGATTTTGACCTGCCCTTCTCCCAGTACACGGAGCTGTCCCGCACCTATGACCAGGAGGAGGAGCTCCAGACCCAGCTGGTCATGACCGGGGCGGAGCTCACCGCCGACGAGGAGGGCCGCAGCCTCCACCTGAAGTGCAGCCTGGCCGCCCAATGTATGGTGCTGGAGCAGCAGACCGTGGATCTGGTGCAGGATCTCTACAGCCTCACCGGCAGTCTGGTTCCCCAAACCCAGACCGTCCCCATCAAAAGCCGCCTGGACCGGCAGAGCCTTCGGGCCCAGGCGGAGCAGTCCTTTCCCGTGGGAAACGGGACTCTGGTAGACTGCACCGTTCTGCCCGATCAGCCCAAGTCCCACCGGGAGGGGGAAGAGCTGGTGCTGGAGACCCCGGTGTGGTGCAGCGTGTTATATTATGACGGAGACGGGGCTCTTCAGGGTCAGTCCTCCCACGCCGCGGCCTCCTGCCGCTTTGTTCTGGCTCCCGACTGCCCCTGGGAGGCGGAGGCCCGGGTCTCCGGCCCTGTACAGTGGTCCCTGGGGGGCGGCACCGCGTCGGTGCGAACCAATCTGGACATCACCGCCGACAGCTTCGCCAGCCGGGATCTCACCTTTATCTCCGGCGCGGAGCAGACCGAAGCCAAAAAGCCGGACCCCAACCGCCCCTCCCTGATCATCCGCTGCCCCGGCCCGGAGGACACCCTCTGGACCCTGGCCAAGGCCAACGGCTCCACCGTAGCCGCCATCTGCGGCGCAAACCACCTGACCCAGGACACCCTGGAGCCGGAAAA
>JALETK010000160.1 GCA_022781505.1 Clostridiales bacterium
TCATGCAGTATGTGTCGAATTCCGAACATCCCACACCCTTGTCCACATTCTTTCGGGGCGCAGGATGCAAAAATCACTGCTTTAGCTGCAAGATTCAATTTGGTTACAAAATGTAAATCACACAAGTTTTTTCATTGAACCGCAATTTTTGAAACCCTTTTTGACATCGTATACCTGGTGACGGTCATCACCCTGGGGATTCTGATGCTTCGGGGCAGCAGGGGCCGGCGGCAGTACCTGCTGTATGGCGCCATGGCGGTGACCCTGGGCTGCGGCGACGCGTTTCACCTGATTCCCCGGGCTGTAGCTCTGTGTACCACGGGGCTGGAAAACTACACGGCGGCTTTGGGCATCGGCAAGCTGATTACCTCCGTCACCATGACGGTCTTTTATGTGCTTTTGTACTATGTCTGGCGCAGCCGCTATCAGGTCAGCGGACACAAAGGAACCACGGCGGCGGTCTGGGTGCTGGCCCTGGCCTGGGTGGCCCTGTGCCTCATGCCCCAGAATGCCTGGACCGGCGCAAATCCGCCCCTGTCCTGGGGAATTTACCGGAATATCCCCTTTGCTCTCCTTGGCGCGCTGATTGTGGTCCTGTTTTTCCGCAGCGCAAGGGAAAAACAGGACCGTCCCTTCCGCTTTCTGTGGCTCACGGTGGTGCTGAGCTTTGCCTGCTATATCCCGGTGGTTCTCTTCGCGGACAAAGTTCCTGCGGTGGGGATGCTGATGATTCCCAAGACCTGCGCTTATGTCTGGACGGTTCTCATCGGATTCAACGCCATGAAAAAGGAGTAATAATTATGAAAAGATACTTAAATCTCTCCCTGATCTATGCCATTGCCGCTATGGCAGGCGGCGTGTTTTACCGGGAATTTACTAAGTACAGCGGCTTCACCGGTGTGACGGCTCTGGGAAAGGTACACACCCATCTGTTCCTGCTGGGCATGGTGATGTTCCTGGTGGTTGCGCTGTTTGCGGCACATAACGAACTTGCAAAGAACAAGACCTTCCGGCTCTTCCTCTGGACTTATAACATTGGTGTGCCCCTGACCGCCGTCATGCTGCTGGTGCGGGGCATTGTGCAGGTGTGGGCTTTGAACCTGTCTGCCGGTATGGACGCCGCCATTTCCGGCATTGCGGGAATCGGACATGTTCTGACCGGTGTGGGGACGCTCCTGCTGCTGGTGTCCCTGAAAAAGACGGCGGCAAGAACCGGCGCCTGTGATTCTGTGTAAGAAAGAACCGGCTGCCGCAGAAACAAAACCCGGCATGGCGCCATAAGCCCTGCCGGGTTTTGATATAAACAGCGGGGGAAAGGCGGTATGACTTCTTGAAGGATGCTGCATTTTACAGTATAATGTCCCCGGAGGAGGGGTGCTGCTTGGATACAAAGCAAGAAATCCTGAGCCGGTATTTTGGCTATACCGGTTTCCGGGGCGGGCAGGAGGAACTGATTGACGCTCAGCTGAGTGGGCGGGATGCTTTCGGCATCATGCCCACCGGCGGAGGAAAAAGTCTGTGCTATCAGATTCCGGCGGTGATGCTCCCCGGGATCACCCTGGTGATTTCGCCGCTCATTTCCCTGATGCGGGATCAGGTGCTGGCCCTGAAAAGCGCCGGGATACCGGCGGCTTACATCAACAGCTCATTAACCATGGAGCAAATCCGGCTTGTATATCAGAACCTGCGCATGGGCCGCTATAAAATCGTCTATGTGGCGCCGGAGCGGTTGCTGTCCGGGGGCTTCCTCGCCCTGGCGCAGGAATTGAACATCTCTCTGGTGGCGGTGGACGAAGCCCACTGCATTTCCCAATGGGGGCAGGACTTTCGCCCCAGCTATTTAAAAATCCCGGAGTTTCTGGAAAAGCTGCCCCGCCGGCCCATTCTCTCTGCCTTTACCGCCACGGCAACGCCTTTGGTGCGGCAGGATATCATCCGGATTTTGCATCTGCAATTCCCTCTGGAAATCGTCACCGGCTTTGACCGGCCCAACCTTCGCTTTGAGGTCCGAACCCCGGAGAGCAAAAAGGAAGCGCTGCTGACCTTTCTGGCGCTGCGGAAGGATCGGAGCGGCATCGTCTACTGCTCCACCCGGAAGGATGTGGAGGAAATTTGCTCCCTGCTGCAAAGCAAGCGCTTCGCCGCCACCCGGTATCACGCCGGGCTCTCCGATGAGGAGCGGCTGCGGAACCAGGAGGACTTTCTCAATGACCGCAGGACCATCATGGTGGCCACCAATGCCTTTGGCATGGGCATCGACAAATCCAATGTGTCCTATGTCATTCACTACAACATGCCCCTGAGCCTGGAGGCTTACTACCAGGAGGCCGGCCGGGCAGGCCGGGACGGGGAACAGGCCGAGTGCATACTGCTGTTTAAGAAGAAGGACATCCTGACCGCCAGGTTCCTGATTCAAAAGTCCTATGAGGACAGCGAGCTGCCGGAGGAAGAGCGGGCCGTGGTTCGGGAGCAGGATCTGAAGCGCCTCTATCAAATGATCGACTATTGCCAGACTGCCGGCTGCCTGCGGCGTTACATCCTGGCCTACTTCGGCCAGCGGCAGACCGGCCGCTGCGGCAACTGCGGCAACTGCACTGCAGCGGAGGCGCGAAGGAAGCCCCAGAAAGCTCCCGCTGCCCCGGTTCCCACCGGTCGGATGACAACAAAGGATATCACCAGAGAAGCCCAGATGGTGCTCTCCTGCATCCGCCGCATCAGCGATGCCCTGGGACACAGCAGCACCGTCACCATGACCGTCCTGGTGCTGCGCGGCAGCCGGGACAAGCGCCTGCTGGAGATGAAGCTGGATGGGCTCAGCACCTATGGCCTGATGGCCTCCTTCTCCCGGGAGGAAATCCGTGCCATCATCGCCCACCTGGAGGATGCAGGGCTTATCACCTGCGATAAACATGAGATCGTCTGCCTTACCCCAACGGCCTCCGGCGTTTTGTTCCGGGGCGAAAGGGTCATCCTCCATCTGGATGAAGCCGAGATGGAGGCGAAATTCCCCCAGTCCGGTTTCGTGCAAACCGACTCCAGGCTGCTTTTAGCTCTGAAGACCTTGCGTGCCCGTCTGGCAAAGGAGGAGCAGGTACCTGCCTATGTGATTTTCTCCAACGCCACCCTGGATGAAATGGCCGCCAAGGAGCCAAAGACCATGGACCAACTCCTGGCGGTTTCCGGCGTGGGCGAAGCGAAAGCAAAGCGCTACGGAAGGGCATTCCTGGCGGAAATCAGGAAATACGGCGGGTAAAGCCCTCTGACAAGACGGCTCAAAAAGGAGGCCGTGGAACGTATCTTTGCCCGTTCCACGGCCTACTTTTGGGCCTGTGCCGCGGATGTCTTCGGATTTCGGCGTACATAGGGACTTGCTGTAGGGAATATGGTATTGCGAGGTGAGAATATGTTCTCTGCAATGCTGATTCTGAGCAGTATGCTCGTCTCCCTGCGGCTCAATTCCGGGAGCTTTCCCAAACCCCTGACGCCCCAGGAGGAGCAGATGTATCTGAGCCGTGCCGCCGAGGGCGACCTGGAGGCGCGAAACGTCCTGATCGAACGAAACCTCCGTCTGGTGGCACACATCATGAAAAAATACTATGCCCAAACCGACGATCAGGAGGATCTGATCTCCATCGGCACCATCGGCCTCATCAAGGCCATCTCCACCTTCGACCCCACAAAGGGAATCCGCCTGGCTACATATGCCGCCAGGTGTGTGGAAAATGAAATTCTTATGTACTTCCGCAGCCAGCGGAAAAGCGCCATGGATGTCTCGCTGTCTGACTATATCGAGACCGGCAAGGACGGAACGGCCCTGTCGCTCATGGATGTGGTCAGCGAGGATGAGGATTTGTTTGAGAAAATCAGCACCCGGGAGGATGTGCGGCTGCTGGGGCGGTATATGGAGGCGGTGCTGGATGACCGGGAGCGGCAGGTGCTCGTTCTGCGCTACGGCCTGGGAGGAGGGGAGCCGCTTCCCCAGCGGGAGGTGGCCCTCCGTTGCGGCATCAGCCGCTCCTACATCTCCAGAATTGAAAAGAAAGCCCTGGAGAAGCTCCGGAAGGCCTTTACCGAGGGACACATTCCGGAGCCCTGACCGGCCCGGCGGAACCGGCGGGGGACTGCCCGGGGCCGCTTTCAAGGCGGTCCATGGAAAAATCAGCGATTTTGCCATTGACGTGCCGGGAAAAAGGTTCTATGATAGGCCTGCTATTTTGAAAAACGGGTGAGCTTCATGAGAGAAAACAAAAACGGCCTGGAGATGTGCTCCGGGCCTCTTGCGGGAAAGCTGCTGCGGTTTGCTTTCCCGTTGATTCTGACCGGCGTTCTGCAGCTTCTCTATAACGCTGCGGACATTGTGGTTGTGGGAAAGCTGGGCGGAGGCCACGCCTCCGTGGCGGCGGTGGGCTCCACCGGCGCGCTCATAAACCTGCTGGTGAACCTCTTTATGGGCGTCAGCGTGGGCGCCAACTGCCTGGTGGCCCGGCTGGAGGGCGCCCAGGACAGGGAGGGGCTTCGCCGGTGCATTCACTGCGCCGTGGGGGCCAGTGTCCTCATTGGTATCATGGCCGGTGTCTTTGGCTTCTTCGCCTCCACGCCTATGCTCCGGCTTATGGATTCTCCCGAGGATGTGCTGCCGCTGTCCAGCCTGTATCTGAGAATCTATTTTCTGGGGATGCCGGCGCTGGTGGTGTACAATTTCGGCGCCTCCATCCTCCGGGCGCTGGGAGATACCCGGCGGCCTCTGATTTATATGATGATCTCCGGAGCTGTGAATGTGGTTCTGAATCTGATTCTGGTGGGTGCCGCTGGTCTGGACGTGGCCGGTGTCGCCATTGCCACTACGGCCTCCCAATTCCTGTCTGCCCTCCTGGTGATCCGCTGCCTCATGAGAGAGAAGGGCGCCTATAAGCTGGAGCTCCGGAAGATTCGGCTGCACAAGGGGCCGCTGCTGGAGATGATTAAAATCGGCATTCCCGCGGGCATCCAGGGCGTTCTGTTCTCCCTGTCCAACGTGATTGTCCAGTCCGCCATCAACCCTATGGGCTCGGCGGTGATGGCCGGAAACTCCGCCGCCTCCAGCCTGGAGGGCTTTATTTACACCGCTCTCAACGCTTTTTATCAGGCGGCGCTCACCTTCATCAGCCAAAACCTGGGGGCGAGACAGTACGGTAGGATTCGCCGGGTGTTCTGGCAGTGCCTGGGCATGACCGCCTTGATGGGCGCTGCCCTGTGTACCATTTTGTATCTGTTCCAGGATCCCCTCCTTGGGCTGTACGTCTCCGCCGATGACGGAGAGCTGGCGGAGGTCATGGCCACGGGACATCTGCGGGTGCGGTGCATCAGTATATTCCAATTCCTCTGCGGCTTCATGGAAATCGGCTGCGGCGGCCAGCGGGGGCTGGGGCGGACCTGGCTTCCTACGCTTGTGACCCTCATTGGCTCCTGCGCCCTGCGGATTATCTGGGTACATACGGTGTTTGCCTCTGTGGGAACTCTTGCAAGCCTCTATGTCTCCTATCCCATCTCCTGGCTGCTCACCTTCCTGGTACACTGCGCCTGCTTCCTTCCCGCCCTGGAGCGGAGAATCCGGCAGCAGAAGAGCCAACCCTGTATTTGTAGTTGACGAATCTCCCAATTGATGGTACAATTATCTTGCGAAATTAGGCAGTATGCTGCCGGTAAGGAGATTTAATATGAACGAACGTTGGAATTTGGAGCCCCTGTATCGCAGCCTGGACGATCCGGAGTTTACGGGAGATCTGCAGAAGCTGAAGGTGGCCTGCGCCCGGTTTGACACCTTCTCCAAGGCCTTGGGGGAGATGGAGCCTCTGCAGGCGCTGCGGGGCGGCATTGACTATATGGAAGAGATTACCGCCTTGGTAAACAGCCTGGCGGAGTATGCGTCCCTTCGGCAGTCGGCGGACACCGGAGACGCGGAGGCGGCCTCCGCCCTGGGGCAGATTATGGCCGTGTACAGCCAGTGTGCCGGCGCCAATGCCCGCTTCCAGGAATTCGCGGCCGGACTTCCCAGCCTGGAGGAGCTTCTGGGGCAGGACGAGGTGCTCTCCCAGTACCGCTTCTTGTTCCGGCAGATCAAAGAGGGCAGCCGCTACCTTCTGGGGAGCCAGGGTGAGGATATCCTGGCCCGGCTGTCTCTGTCCGGCTCCAACGCCTGGAGCGACCTGCAGAACTATCTGACCAGCACCGTGGAGGTGGACTATAACGGCGGCGTCACCAACCTGTCCGCCATCCGGAATCTGGCCTATGACCCGGACCCCGCCGTCCGCAAAGCCGCCTATGAGGCGGAGCTGGCCTGCTATCCCAAAATCCGGGATTCTGTGGCCTTTGCCCTGAATTCTATCAAGCTGGAGACCATCCATGTTGCCCAGCTCCGGGGCTACGAGTCTCCCCTGGACAAGGCGCTGAAGGACGCCAGAATGCAGCGTGCCACGCTGGATGCCATGTTCGCCGCCATTGACGAGTATCTCCCCAAGTTCTGGGAGTATCTCCGGGCCAAGGCCAAGTACCTGGGCCATGAGAACGGCCTTCCCTGGTACGACCTGTTTGCCCCCATGGGAAATCTCAGCAGCGGCTACACCACCGAGAACGCCAGGGACTACCTTGTAAACCTTTTCGGCTCCTTCGACGGAGAGCTCCGGGACATGGTGGCCGAGGCCTTTGCCAACGCCTGGATTGACTTCTACCCCCGCTCCGGCAAGAGCGGCGGTGCCTTCTGCGCCGGCATTGAGAAGCTGGGGGAGAGCCGGATTCTCACCAACTTCGACGGCGCTTTCGGGGACATTGTGACCCTGGCCCATGAGCTGGGTCACGCCTTCCACAATCACATTCTCAACGACCAGCGGCCCCTGAACCGGGATTACTCCATGCCCGTGGCGGAGACGGCCTCCACCTTCAACGAGTGCGTGGTGATGAATGCTGCCATCGCCGCCGCCAAGACCAAGGAGGAGAAGCTGGCCCTGATTGAGAACCAGCTGTCCGACGCCACCCAGATCATCTGTGACATCTACTCCCGCTATCGCTTTGAGACCGCCGTCTTTGTCAACCGGGAGAGCCAGTTTCTGCCGGCGGAGAAGCTGTGCGGCATGATGCTGGAGGCTCAGAAGGCTTCCTACGGCGACGGCCTGGATCAGAGCTGCCTGCATCCCTACATGTGGGTGTGCAAGAGCCATTATTATGGCGGGGTGAGCTTCTACAACTTCCCCTATGCCTTCGGCGGCCTGTTCGCCCGGGGCCTGTACGCCCAGTATGAGAAGGAGGGGGCGGAGTTCCTGCCCAAGTACAAAAAGCTCCTCCACGAGACTCCTGTGCGGACGGTGGAGGAGGCCGCCAAGGTGGCGGACATCGATCTCACGGACAAGGCCTTCTGGGAGCAGGGCCTGCAGATTCTCTCCGATGAAATCGATCAGTTCCTGGCTCTGCTGGAGGACTGAGGCATGGGAACCCTCTCAGAGCTCATGGCGTTTCTGGATGCCAGCCCCAGCTGCTTCCACGCCATTCAAAACCTCACAGACCGCCTTTCGGCCCAGGGCTACACCGCCCTGGAGGAGGGGCGTTCCTGGGACCTGATTCCCGGGGGAAAATACTATGTGACCCGGAACCAGTCCGCCCTTATTGCCTTCCGCCTGCCCGAGGGCAGGCCCACGGGCTTCATGCTGTCCGCCAGCCACTCCGACCGGCCCTGCTTTAAGGTGAAGGAGAAGCCGGAGCTGGAGTCCGGCTGCCTCCGTCTGGCGGTGGAGCGCTACGGCGGTATGCTTATGGCCCCCTGGCTGGACAGGCCTTTGTCCGTGGCGGGCCGTGTCCTGGTGCGGACGGAGGAGGGAATCCGGTCCCGCCTTGTGAATCTGGATCGGGATCTGTGCATGATTCCCAATGTGGCCATTCACATGAACCGGAAGGCCAACGAGGGCTATGCCTATAACCCGGCGGTGGATCTCATCCCCCTGGTGGGCTCCCTGGAGTCCAAGGGAGAATTTGACCGCCTCCTGGCGGAGGCCGCCGGCTGCGCCCGGGAGGACATTCTGGGCTCTGACCTGTTCCTCTACAACCGGGACAGGGCCAAGGTCTGGGGCGCCAAGGAGGAGTATCTCTCCGCCCAGGCTCTGGACGACCTCCAGTGCGCCTGGGCCACCATGGAGGGCTTCCTGAACGCAAGGCCCGGAAAGTCCGTCCCCGTGTGCTGCGTCTTTGACAATGAGGAGGTGGGCTCCAACACCATGCAGGGCGCGGACTCCACCTTCCTCCGGGACACTTTGCAGAGAATCTGCCACGGGCTGGGCATGGATTACCGCAGCAGCCTTGCCGGGAGCTTCCTGGTGTCTGCGGACAACGCCCATGCGGTGCATCCCAACCATCCGGAGTACGCCGACCAGAATCACCGCCCGGTGATGAACGGCGGCATTGTCATCAAGTTCAACGCCAACCAGCGCTATACCACCGACGGGGTCTCCGCCGCCATCTTCCGCACCGCCTGCGAAAGAGCCGGAGTGCCCACCCAGACCTTCTGCAACCGGGCGGATCTGGCGGGAGGCTCAACCCTGGGAAATATCTCCTCTTCTCAGGTGAGCATCCACACCGTGGATGTGGGCCTTCCACAGCTGGCCATGCACTCCTGCTATGAGACCGCCGGTGTGAAGGACGCTCTGTACCTGGAAAAGGCCATGGGGGAGCTCTTTGCCATGTCTCTCATTCCCGGGCAGTGGGGCGTGACCATCGAGTAAAAATGAACATCCGGCATTTGCCGGCCTGACAGAAACGGGGGATTGACATGCAGGATACCGGAAGACAGTTCCACATTCACTGCGTCCAGGGCGATGTGGGACGCTATTGCCTTTTGCCTGGGGACCCGGGCCGGTGTGAGGCCATTGCCAGGCTCTTTGACAATCCGGTTCATGTGGGCATGAATCGGGAGTACAATATTTACACAGGCTATCTCCTGGGAGAGAAGGTCTCCGTCTGCTCCACAGGCATCGGCGGGCCCTCCGCCTCCATCGCCATGGAGGAGCTGCACAACATTGGTGCGGATACCTTCATCCGGGTGGGAACCTGCGGCGGCATCGATCTGGCTGTGGAATCCGGGGATGTGGTGGTGGCCACCGGCGCCATCCGGTTTGAGCACACCTCCATGGAGTATGCCCCCATTGAGTTCCCGGCGGTGGCCGACTTTGAGGTGACCGCCGCCCTGCGCCAGGCCAGCCGCAGCCTGGGCCTGCGCACCCACCTGGGTGTGGTGCAGTGCAAGGATGCCTTCTACGGCCAGCACGCCCCGGAGCGGATGCCTGTCTCCTACGAGCTGCTGCAGAAGTGGGAGGCCTGGAAACGCCTGGGGGTCAAGGCCAGCGAGATGGAGTCCGCAGCCCTGTTTGTGGTGGCCGCCGCCCTGGGCGTCCGCTGCGGCAGCTGCTTCCATGTGATCTGGAATCAGGAGCGGGAGAAGGCGGGCCTCGACCAGCGCATGACCGAGGACACCTCCGCCGCCATTCGGGTTGGCGTGGAGGCACTGAAGCTGCTGATTCTTCAGGATCGGGAGACCCTATAAGAGAAAGAACGGAGGCTGTCTTGGAACCTGTCTGAGGCAGCCCCCGTTCTCGGCGTGTTTGGCCGTCTGTGAAAAGTGTGTTTTCAATACGGGGACAAATGGACACAGAATGCGGAATTTGTCGAATTGTCAATTTTTGAGTGGTTTTAACTCCGAGATTCGGCACTTTTTCTCCTGTCGAATGGAGAAAAACAGTTGCCATTGGCTCCCGTGAAATGTTATAATAATTCGCGCGCCTTCACGGGGCTGCGCTTGAAGAGAGAAAGGAATGGATTCCGGATGACGGTGGACGCTGTTGTGATTTTTGTTCCGGATGACACCGGAAAGACCGGGCGGGAAGAGCCGCTGATGCTGGAGCGGGTGCAGGGCGTCCCCCTGCTGTCCTGGATTGCCGCAGCCCTGGCGCAAAGCGGGGCAAGGCGGTTTTTCCTGGTGGCCCAGCCCGGCTGCATTGCCCGGGCGAAGGCCTGTTTCCCTGAGGAGCTTTCCCTTACCGTCTGCCAGGAGTCCGACGCAGCGGATTTGCTCCATGTGTTCCTGTCCACTATGGACGAGGGCGCCGATAAGGTGGCGGTGGTCACCGGCCCCTGCGTCTACCTTCGGGAGCCTGCCGCCCGTCCCTCTGTGAGGGATGGGGGGAGATCCGCTGCTTTTCTGACCAACCGGCTGACCCTGATGGATGCCCTGGATGGGGACTTCTCCTTCAGCCGCTTCCTGGCCGCCTCGGCCACAGCCTGCACCGGGCGGGAGGGCTTTTATCCCGTGTCCGATTATCTGGAGCTTCTGGCTTGGCAGCACGCCATGAACAAGAGTCAGCTGTTTCGCCTGGCCCGGGAGGGCGTTCGGATCTGGGATCTGGATAACTGTTATGTCACGCCATGGACCACGGTGGGCGCGGGAACCGAGCTGCTGCCGGGCACGGTTTTGTCCGGGCGCAACAGCATCGGCGCCGGCTGCACCATCGGCCCCGGTACCTGCCTCACGGACGCCTCCGTGGGGGACGGAGCCAGCGTGGTTCAGAGCCGGGGCGTGTCCGTGACCATTGGCCGGGACTGTACCGTGGGTCCCTTTGCCAATCTCCGGCCGGGTACCACCTTGGGCCCCGGCGTACACACCGGTGCCTTCGTGGAGATCAACCGCTCCAGTCTGGGCGCCCGTACCCAGGTGGCCCATCTGGCCTATCTGGGAGATGCCACGGTGGGGCAGGACTGCAACATTGGCTGCGGGGTCTCTACGGCGAACTTTGACCGGGTGAATAAATTTGAGACCCAGGTGGGGGACAATGCCTTTGTGGGCTGCGATACCTGCCTGGTGGCCCCTGTCCGGGTGGGACAGGGGGCGTACATCGCCGCAGGCTCCGTCATCACCCAGGACGTGCCCGACGGCGCGCTGGCTCTGGGGCGCAGCCGCCAGACCAACAAAAAAGATTGGGCCAACAGGCACAAGAGGTAGTAGGCATTCCGGCAGGGCCGGATTCCAGATATAACCAGATATAATTCAAAGTGAGGTACTTCCGATGATTGCACATGGTAAAGAAATCAAGGTGTTCTGCGGTAACTCCAATCCTGTTTTTGCAAAGGGCATCTGCGATGAGCTGGGCCTGAACCTGGGCAGGAGCGAGGTCAAGCAGTTTGCCGACGGCGAAGTTTCTGTGTCCGTCAATGAGACGGTGCGTGGCTGCGACGTGTTCGTAGTACAGTCTACCTGCAACCCGGTAAACAACAATCTGATGGAGCTGCTGATTATGATGGATGCCTTCCGGCGGGCTTCCGCAGGCCGAATCACCGCGGTGATTCCCTACTTCGGCTACGCCCGGCAGGATCGGAAGGCCAAGGGCCGTGACCCCATCTCCGCCAAGCTGGTGGCCAACATGATCACCGCCGCCGGTGCGGACCGGGTGCTCACCATGGATCTCCACGCCGCCCAGATTCAGGGCTTCTTTGACATCCCTGTGGACAATATGCTGGGCTCCCCTGTGTTTGTGAAGTATTATATGGAGAAGTTCCCGGAGGACAAGTTTGACCACAGCAACTTTGTGGTCGTCTCTCCCGACGCCGGCTCCGTGGCCCGGGCCCGGAACTTCGCCGCCAAGGTTCACATGGATCTGGCCATTGTGGACAAGCGCCGCCAGAAGGCTAACTTCTGCGAGGTGATGAACGTCATCGGCGACGTGAAGGGCAAGACCTGCATCCTCTATGACGATCTGGTGGATACCGCCGGCTCCCTGTGCAACGCTGCCGCCGCTCTGGTGGAGGTTGGCGGCGCCAAGGAGGTCTATGCCTGCGCCTCCCACGGCGTCCTGTCCGGCCCGGCTCTGGATCGGGTGGAGGGCAGCTATATTCAGGAGCTCATGGTGCTCAACACCATCCCCATGCCCACCGGCTACACCGGCAGCAAGATCCGGCAGCTGGACGTGGCGCCCCTGTTTGCCAAGGCCATCAACCGGGTCTACACGGAGACCTCCATCTCCAGCCTGTTCTGATGCTGGGAAGATCATCGGCGGATTGGCTGATCGTCGGCCTGGGAAATCCCGGAAAGCAGTACGACCGCACCCGGCACAATGCCGGGTTCCGGGCCCTGGAGTGTGTGGCCCGGGAGACCGGCTGCCGGATTGACCGGGGGAAGTTCCAGGGCCTCATGGGCCAGGGGAGCTTTGAGGGCCGGCGGCTGATTCTCCTGATGCCCCAGACCTATATGAACCTGTCCGGGGACGCGGTGGCCCAGGCCGCCGGGTTTTACAAGCTCCCGCCGGAGCGGGTGATTGTCCTGTGTGACGATGTCTCCCTGGAACCCGGACGGCTCCGGGTTCGGGGTGACGGCTCCGCGGGGGGGCACAACGGCCTGAAGAGCATCATCGCCCGGCTGGGGAGCCAGTCCTTTCCCAGGGTGAAAATCGGCGTGGGCGCCAAGCCCCATCCGGATTACGATCTGGCGGACTGGGTGCTCTCCACCTTCTCCGCTCAGGAGGAAAAGACGCTGGAGCCGGTGTGGGAGAGAGCCGCCCAGGCTGCCCTGCTCATTGCCACCCAGGGGGTGGAGAAAGCGGCCAACCGCTTTAACGGAAAATAACCGGATTCCCCGGGCCAGTGGGCCCGGGGCCCCGGTGTATACCTTTTTTGACGGAAAGTGGGGAAAAACCTGCTTTCCGCATTCCTGCGTGGGGAGAAACCGTCTGAAAAGCCGGGACACTCCCCCTCACTTGCCCGGACAGACCGAAAGGAGGTCACACCAATGGATTTATTACTCTCCGCGCCCAAGGCCCTGCCGGGATTCCGGCGGCTGGCGGATACGGTGGAGGAGGGCGGCGCCGCTGCCGCCACAGGCCTGGCCCAGATTAACCGCAGTCATGTGATTGCGGGCCTTTACGCCGGAAGCAGCCGCCCCATGGCGGTGATCTGCCAGGACGATCTGGCGGCCAAGCGTCTGCGGGAGGAGCTGAAGGACTTTCTGCACCTGGAGGCTCCGGTGCTTCCCAGCCGGGATTTGAATCTCTATGATGCCGCCGTCACCTCCCGGGTCTGGGAGCAGCGGCGGTTGGGGCAGCTCTATGCCCTGGCCAAGGGGGAGACCCGGCTGCAGATTTTCTCCTGGGAGTCCATGTGTATGCGCACCATGCCACGGGAGGTGCTGCTCCGGGCCTCCTTCCGGCTCCGGCTGGGGGAGAGCCTGGATATTTCAGAGCTAACCGCAAGGCTCATCTCCATGGGTTACAGCCGTTGTTCCATGGTGGAGGGGCCCGGCCAGTTCGCCCTCCGGGGTGGAATCCTGGACCTGTACTCCCCGGGCGAGGGAAGCCCTGTCCGGGCGGAGTTCTTTGGCGACGAGCTGGACACCATGGGCTTCTTTGACCCGGACACCCAGCGCCGGACGGAAAACGTCTCTGAGATCACCGTCCTGCCGGTGGCGGAGACCCAGCCCGGCCTCCATCCCCGGGGAACGGAAGGGCTGGCCAGAGATCTGGAGAAGCTGATTACCCGGCAGCGCCGCCGGAAGAATCCCAATGAGGCTCTGATTCACACCTTGGAGCAGGATGTGGAGAAGCTGCAAAACGGCGTGACCCTACCGGCGGCAGACCGGTATCTGTCTCTCATTTACCCGGAGCCTGCCACGGCCCTGGACTATCTCTCCCGGGATACGGTGCTTGTGGTCTGCGACCAGGGCAGCCTCCGCCGCAGCGCCCACCGGCGGACCGAGGAGCTGGGCCTGCAGCTGGACAGCCTCCTGCCCACCGGCGCGGTGGCCGGGGAGCTGTGTGACTTTGACCTTCAGTGGGAGGACTTCTGCCGGGGGCTGGCCGGGCGGCCGGTGGCTTACCTTGACGCCTTTGCGGGAGCCGCCTACCCGGAGGAGCGGCCGCCTCAGGAGCTGCTCACCTTCACCGCCAAGCAGCTGCCCGGCTACGGCGGCAGCCTGGAGACTGCCGCGTCCGATCTGGGCCACTATCAAAAGATGGATTTCTCCTGCCTGGTGCTCTGCGGCTCCCGCCGCCGGGCGGAGCTGCTGCAGACCATGCTCTCGGAGAAGGGCCTGTCCGGCTTCCTGGCCTTTCCCCTGACCAGCCTTCCCAAGCCCGGGCAGATTCTTCTGGCGGAGGGAATCCTCCCCAGCGGTATGGAGTATCCGGACATCAAGCTGGCGGTATTGTCTGAGGGACAGCTTATGGCCCGGGAGACCCCAAAGCCCAAGGCGAAGAAGTCCGGCAGCACCAACCGTCAGAAGCTGGCCTCCTTCACGGATCTCTCCCCGGGGGATCTGGTGGTTCATGACCAGTACGGCATCGGCCGGTTCGTCTCCATGGAGCAGATCCGGGTGGACGGGGCGGTAAAGGACTATGTGAAAATCGCGTATCAGGGCTCGGATACCCTGTACGTTCCCGCAACCCAGCTGGATCTCATCAGCAAGTACATCGGCGGCGGCGAGGATGCCCCGGTGAAGCTGAACAAAATCGGCACCGACGCCTGGCAGAGAACCAAGGCCAAGGCCCGGAAAGCCGCCAAGGACATGGCGGGGGAGCTTATCAAGCTCTATGCCGCCAGAAAGGGCCAGACAGGCTACGCTTTTGCGGCGGACTCCCCATGGCAGAGGGAATTTGAGGACAACTTCCCCTACCCGGAGACGGACGACCAGCTCCGGTGTATCGGGGAGATCAAGGGAGATATGGAGTCTCCCGTGCCCATGGATCGTCTCTTGTGCGGCGATGTGGGCTTCGGAAAGACGGAGGTGGCCCTCCGGGCTGTGATGAAGGCGGTGCTGGACAGCAAGCAGGTGGCCATTCTGGTGCCCACCACGGTGCTGGCCCAGCAGCACTATCAGACGGTGGTAGGCCGCTTCCGGGGCTTTCCTGTGAATGTGGATGTGCTGAGCCGGTTCCGCACCCCGGCCCAGCAAAAAAGAACCCTTCAGAACCTCCGGGCGGGTACGGTGGATATCATCATCGGCACCCACAAGCTGCTCCAGAAGAGCGTGCAGTTCAAGGATCTGGGGCTTCTGGTGGTGGATGAGGAGCAGCGCTTCGGTGTGTCCCATAAAGAGCGGCTCAAGGAGATTTCCAAGGGCGTGGATGTGCTGACTCTGTCCGCCACCCCCATTCCCCGAACCCTCAACATGGCCCTGTCCGGCATCCGGGACATGTCCACCATTGAGGTGCCCCCGGCGGACCGGTATCCGGTGCAGACCTTTGTCATGGAGCACAACCAGGGCATTCTGGACGACGCCATCCGCCGGGAGCTTCAGCGGGGCGGCCAGGTGTACTACCTCCACAACCGGGTGGAGACCATCGACCGGTGCGCTGCCGGACTCCGGCAGCGGCTGGGTGCCGAGGTATCCATCGCCGTGGCCCACGGCCAGATGGGGGAGGAGGCCCTGGGGGATGTGATGCAGGCCATGGCAGACGGCCAGGTTCAGGTGCTGGTGTGTACCACCATCATTGAGACCGGCCTGGACATTCCCAACGCCAACACCCTGATTATTGAAAATGCCGACCGCATGGGTCTCAGTCAGCTGCACCAGCTCCGGGGCCGGGTGGGCCGCTCCAGCCGCCACGCCTTTGCCTACTTCACCTACAAGCCGGACAAGTCCCTCAGCGAGGTGGCGGAGAAACGGCTCACCGCCATCCGGGACTTTGCGGAGTTCGGCTCCGGCTTCAAAATCGCCATGCGGGATCTGGAGATCCGCGGGGCAGGCAACCTCCTGGGTGCGGAGCAATCGGGACATATGATGTCCGTGGGCTATGACATGTACCTGAAGCTCCTGGACGAGGCCGTCCGGGAGGAGCAGGGCAAGGCGCCTGCGGAGCCGGAGTGCACGGCGGATCTGAATGTCACGGCCAACATCGACAAGGCCTATGTGGAGCGGGGAGAGGAACGGATGGACCTGTACCGCCGCATGGCGGCCATCCGCAACCAGGAGGACGCGGATGATTTGCTGGATGAGATTGTGGACCGGTACGGAGAGCCCCCCAAGGGCGTCCTCAACCTGGTGGATATTGCCCTCCTCCGGGCCATGGCCCAGAAGGTTGGGGTGTGCGACATCCGCCAGAAGGGCGCCGAGCTGAATGTGACCCTCACGGGTCTGGACTTCCAGAAGATCAGCCAGGTTTGCGCCGCCCCCCAGTACAAAAACCGCCTGTTTCTGGCCGCCGACGCCAAGAAGCCCACCCTCCGCCTGACGCTGCCCAAGGGTGCGGACCCCCTGCGCCAGGCGAGAAGTCTGGTGGAGCAGCTTGGGGCCCAGTGACCCCTTTCGCCCCATGGAAGCCGATGGAAGGGCAAAGGGGCCATGGGCAAGCGATTTACCCGGGATACAGTTTTGTTTCCAGAGGTTCACATAATTGTTACATGTTGACTCGGAAATGTAATTGCATTCTGTGGGAAATGTGTTAAAATATAGGTGCCGGCCCGGAAACGGGCGGGGAAATTTATGTGTGGGAGCTTTCTCACGGGAGATTGGAGAGATTACTATAAAGAAAGGAAAATTCGAGCAGCCGCGTAAGAGCAGTGCCGCCATGGAGCGGGATCGGCTGGAGCAGGAATTCCGCCGCATGACCGGGGATGACCAGTACCAGGAGCCGGAGCGCTCCGGCAGCTGGAAAAAGAAGCTGCTCATTGTGTTGGCTGCTTTCCTGGTTGTGATTCTGGCCGGAACCGGGGTGTTCCTCTATATGTACTCCAGGGACGACGGCCTGATTTTCAAAAATGTCTATGCTTTGGATGTGAATCTGGAGGGCATGACCCAGGAGGAGGCGGCCCGGGCGATTGCGGATAAGGCCGGTACCCTCTATGCCCAGGGCTTGACTGTTCAGCTGCAGGACCGGACGCTGGTGCTCACCCCGGAGGATACGGGGGCCAGCGTGGATGCCCAGGCGGTGGCCAAGGCCGCCTATGAATACGGCCGGGACGGGAACATGTTCCAGCGGGCCAAGGCCCGTTCCTCCGCAGCCCTCACCACCTACACCATTGACGTATCGGATTATCTCCGCCTGGACACCGCCTATATCCGGGAGGCGGTGAATCAGCTGGGCGCCGGGATTGAGAGCACTCTGACCCAGCCCTCCGTCACCGTGGAGGGCGCAAAGCCGGATCTCACCAAATATGCCCTGCCGGACCGCGCCGACCGGGAGCCGGAGGACGATCCCGAGGAGAGTGAGGTTACAATCCTGACCGGAGAGGGCCCCTTCTATGTGGAGGACGGCCAGATTATGCGCATTCAGGCGGGTGTTTCCGGCCGTCACCTGGATACGGACGCTCTGTATGACCGGATTCTGAAGGCCTACGGGGCCGGAGACCTGAGCACCATCTCCATTACTTATGACGAGGTGCAGCCGGAGGCTCTGGATCTCGCAAAGGTATTTGAGGAGTATTGCACCCAGCCGGTGGACGCCGTTCTGGACGAGGAGACCTATGTGGCCTCCAAGGAGACGCTGGGCTATGGCTTCGTTCCGGAGGAGGTTCAGCTGCAGTTGGACGCGCTGCCTGAGGGCGGCAGCCTGGAGGTGGAGTACCAGATTCTGGTGCCGGAGCACACCAAGGCCTCCCTGGAGGCGGATCTGTTCAAGGATGTGCTGTCCCATTCGGAGACAGAGCACACTTGGAACAATAACCGTACCAACAACCTGATTCTGGCCTGTGAGGCCATTGACGGCTACATTCTGAAGCCCGGGGCTACCTTCTCCTTCAATGAGGTGGTGGGCGAGCGGACGGAGGCCAAGGGCTATCGGGAGGCCACGGTCTTTGCGGGTATGGAGTCCAAGCCCGAGGTGGGCGGCGGTGTGTGCCAGGTGGCCTCTACCCTCTATGTGTGTACCCTGTACGCGGATCTGGAGGTTGTGGAGCGCGCCGTTCACACCTTTGAGGTGAGCTATGTGCCCCTGGGCCTGGATGCCACCGTCTACTGGGGCTCTCTGGACTACAAGTTCCGGAATAACACGGATTATCCCATCCGCATTGACGCCTCCGTCCACGACGGCGTGGTGGATATCTCCTTTGTGGGCACAGAGACCAAGGACTACTATATCGAGATGCGCACGGAGATCACCAGTACCACTCCCTGGAAGACCGTGGAGAAGGAGATCACCGACGGTTCCTACGAAGACGGCGAGACCATCACCTCTCCCTACACCGGCTATACGGCCAAGAGCTA
>JALETK010000161.1 GCA_022781505.1 Clostridiales bacterium
TTTTGACCAGGTCTATGGCTTTACCGACGTTCCCCAGAGCGCCTGGTACGCCAAAGCCGTGAACTGGGCCGCCTGCAGCGGCATTGTAAAAGGAGTCACGGAGGATTCCTTCCGCCCCAACGCGCCGGTGACCCGGGAGCAGGCGGCGGCCATCTTGTACCGCTTCGCCACCTTGTCCGGCCTGGATGTCTCCGGGCAAGCGGATCTGTCCCGGTTTGCGGATCGGGATCAGATCTATTCCTACGCCGAAACGCCCATGTCCTGGGCCGTCAGCGCCGGAATCCTCTACGGCACCTCCTCCACCGAGCTGAGCCCCAAGGCCCCCTCCACCCGGGCCCAAATCGCCGCCATGCTCATGCGGTTTGTCACCTGGTCAGAGGGTCAGGGTTCATCGTCCACTTAAAATAGCGCCCCACAGCAGCCCGCCTGAAGCAGTTCAGGCAGGCCCCTGTGGGGCGCATAAGCTTCCCTTCTTAGAAGGCCCACTCGCCCTTGCGGAAGATGGGAACCACCTTGCCGTCCCGGGTGTAGGCGTCGATGTTCATGGAGTCGCAGCCGATCATGAAGTCCTCATGGATCATGGAGTCGTTGACCCCATAGCTCCGGCACTCCTCCAGGGTCTTGTTCTGGTAGTCCCGGATGGTGTCCGCGAAGCCCATGCCCATGGCCAGATGGCAGGCGGCGTTCTCGTCGAACAGGGTGTTGTAGAACAGATAGCCGCACTGGGCAATGGGAGAGCTCTGGGGCACCAGGGCGCACTCGCCCAGGTAGGCGGCGCCCTCGTCCATGGAGATCATGGTCTTCAGAAGCGCCTCATTCTTCTCTGCGTGAACCTCCACGGCCTTTCCCTTTTCAAACCGGATGGAGAAGCCCTCAATCAGCTGGCCCTGGTAGGACAGGGGCTTTGTGGCATAGACAATGCCCTCCGCCTCTCCCCGCTTGGGAGAGATGAAGCACTCCTCCGTGGGAATGTTGGGATTGTAGAAAATCCCCTGGAGACTGGTCTCCCCGCCGCCGCAGAACTGGGCCTCGGGCATCATGCCCACGGTGAGGTCCGTGCCGTTGTCCGCCGTATAGTGGAGCTTGTCAATTCCCAGGCTGTTGAGGTAATTGCAGCGGGCCTCCAGATCCCGGTTGTGGGTCTCCCAGGCAGCCACCGGGTCCCCATCTACCCGGGAGGTTGCCAGAATGGCTTCCCACAGCTTCTCCATGGCCTGCCGCTTGCTCAGCTCCGGGAAAATCTTCTTCGCCCAGGCCGCACCGGGCACCGCCGCAATGCACCACTGCTCCTTGTTCTGGCGCTGGTCAATGTAAGGCTTGGTGATTTTATACATGGCCTGGCGGCCCTTGGCCAGCTTCTCCAGGTTCATGCCCTTCAGGCCGTCCGGGTCGTCGGAAACCAGATGAATGCGGCAGGGCAGCACATCCACATAATGCTGCAGCCGCGCCTCCTCCCAGGCCTCCACGGTCCCAAGGGTCTTCAGGCTCTGATACCGGACATCGAGCTTTTGGAGGGGCTGGTAGGACCAGTTCACCGTGACCTTTCTGGCCTTGGCCTTATAGGCCTCGTCCACCACCATCTGCACAAACTCAGGCTGATCCAGCTCCGCGTAAATAATGACGTCCTGTCCCTTCTGCACATTCACGCCGGAGCGGACAATCAGTCTGGCGTACTCCCGCAGTACTGTTTTCTTCATAATAAAAGTTCTCCTTTCCGAGTAACTCTTGGAAAATTATAGCAGGTTTATACAGTACAGTCAATGAAAACCCTTGCTTTTTTTAGGAAAAGCGTCTATACTAACCTAAAAAATCCCATGGAGGACACAGTATGACAAAAGCGGAATTCGCAGCGCTGGTGCAGAAGGGCCCTGTGCTGCTGGATGGAGCGACGGGCTCCAACTTTTTAAAAAGCGGAATGTCCAAGGGAGCCTCCGCGGAGCTCTGGGCTGACAGCCACCCGGAGGTGTGCCTGGCGCTGCAGGAAGCCTACCGGGCTTCCGGAAGCCGGATTCTCTACGCCCCCACCTTCCAGGCCCAGCCAGCAGCTCTGGCAAAGGCCGGGCGGGAGGCCGATACGGAAGCCCTCAATGCCAGACTTGTGCGGCTGTGCCGCCAGGCAGCCGGTGACAGCGCCTTTGTGGCAGGGGACATGGCAACCATGGCCGGGGATCTGGAATCCTGGGCGGCGGAGAATTTCCAGCGGATGGTGGAGCTGTACCGCCGTCAGATTGCCGGGCTTCTGGAGGGAGGCGCTGACCTCCTGGTGGCGGAAACGCTCCTCTATCCCCAGGAGGCGGAGGCTGTCCTCACTGCGGCGGAGCTGGAGGACGCCGGGATTCCGGTGCTCTACTCCTTCACCATGCAGCCGGACGGCAGCCTCTTTTCCGGCATGGAGGCGGGCCCCGTGCTCCGGGAGCTGGAGGAGGCCGGAGCAGCCGCCGTGGGCTTTAACTGCGTGGCAGCGTCGGAGCAGCTCCCAGCCCTGGTGTCCAGGCTCCGGCGGTATGTGAAGGGCCCCCTTCTCTCCAAGCCCAACGCCGGTAATCCCGTAATCTCCCCCCAGGGCCTGGCGGAGTATCCCATGGAGCCCCAGGAATTTGCCGTCCTTCAGACCCAGGCCGCCCAGCTGGGAGCCAATCTCCTGGGGGGCTGCTGCGGCACCGGCCCTCACTATATCGCCGCCCTTCGGGAAAGCCTCTGGGCGGCAGGATACCAGGTGTAGCTCCACATTGGCCCACAGGGTGCTATTCTGCCCGTTGGCGCTCCTCCCCTCCACAGGAGCCTCATGTGGGGAACAGTCCGATAAGAAATACACATCATGGATTCTTCACAATTGGGAACTGGGTTTGCCTCATGAAGCCAAACCCAGTTCCCAAACACTTTTCACGAATCGCAATTATCCGTGTTGGCCCGCTTCTCCTCCAAAATCTCAGGTAAATGCTCCAGAATGAACTTCTGAGCTTGCATATCATAAAAGACAGCGGTATAGTCACCATACTGTCCGTGCCTGGTTTCCGTAAAGATGCCCAGTTGAGCCCCTTCCTGTGTGGGAAGACGCTGACTGGTACCATCTGCTGAGGTGCGCTTCTCCAGTAGTCCCTTCCTCAGCAGCCAATCGGTGACGGTGGTGGTGCCAAGCTTGCGCATCTGAGGACGATTCAGCGCAACGAAGATACCATCCAAAAACTTACTAATCCGAACAGGCTCTGAGGAGACGGGAACACCGGCCAATTCCTCCGCCGTGGCATTAAATTCCGGGAGCTTTGGCCCCTTCGGTTTGGCACCTACATATCCGTCGTTGAGGATCACCCGAGCCAAAAGGTCAGATACATAAGTAAAGCATCGGGACAAGCGAGGCTGATTCAGCACAGAATCCCCCGGAAGCACCTGATTCGAAATGGGATCGATTCCCCTGGCCAGCTTATCCAGGTACATCTTCGCCCGCTGCATGGTCTCCAGTTCCGTCATATCCTTTCCTCCAAGCCTGTAATAATAGGAATGAAAAAACCGGCAAGTCAAAGACTTGCCGGTTCCATTATGTTGGCATTACCTATTTTCCCGGCCAGTCACCCGGCAAGTATCGTCGGCGCATGTGAGCTTAACTTCTGTGTTCGGGATGGGAACAGGTGGACCCTCACAGCAATCAACACCAACTTGTTTGGAAGGGTTTCCCCTTCATTTATGTCAAAGCTCTTTGGGAGCTCTAACAGCCTTGATTCTAGCACA
>JALETK010000009.1 GCA_022781505.1 Clostridiales bacterium
GGCGGCCGGATGAGGGGTGCACCCGCCCCAACCTGAAAGCCTCCCTCCAAACGCCCAAGTCCCCCCTGTCCCCCCGGACGAAGCTGCCAATCACGCCGCCAGTGCTCCCCGACCCTCATCCGACCCGGCTTCGCCGGGCCACCTGGAATTGTGGTATCCCTTGCCACCGGCAAGGGATCATATCCAATGGCGCTTCGCGCTTGCCCCACTGGGGGAAGGTTTAGGGTGCACCCACCAAGCCCCCCTGCAAGCCGCAAGGCTTGCGCGCCCCGCAGGGGCGCAGCAGACCTTCCCCCTCCGGGGGAAGGTTAAGCGCTTCGCACCGGCAGTCTGTTCCCCGCCAGGGGCGCCGTCACCCTCCCCCCGGCCCCCTTTATAACCTCTTTACGATTCCTTTTCCCCCTTTTCCGGTGATGTTTGTGGAAACTGCCGGATTTGGGATTTTCTCTTGACATGGGGGAAAAAAAGTGATATGAAAGAGTCAGAATGGGGGCGTAGGGCCAATCCGGGTCCGGGCCCCGGGAGGTGTTTCCATGAAAATCGCGGTGATCACCGGCGCCAGCTCCGGCATGGGCCGGGAGTTTGCCCTGCAGCTGCCACAGGCGGAGGCCTTCGACGAGCTGTGGGTCATTGCCCGGCGGGCCGAGGCCCTGGAGGCCCTGAAGCCCCTGGTGCCCTGCCCGGTGCGGGTGGTGTGTCTGGATCTTCTGAACCCCGCCAGCTTCCGGCAGTATGAGGCCCTTCTTGCCCGGGAGAAGCCGGAGGTGTCCGTCCTCGTAAACTGCGCCGGCTTTGGCCGGTTCGGGCGCTATGACGAGATTCCTCTGGAAGACTGCATGAACATGATCGACCTCAACTGCAAGGCCCTGGTGGCCATGACCCAGCTGACCCTGCCCTACATGGGCCGGGGGAGCAAGATTGTGGAGCTGGACTCTCTCTCCGCCTTTCAGCCGGTGCCCTACATCAACGTCTACGGCTCCACCAAGGCCTTCGTCCTGAGCTACAGCCGGGCCCTGAACCGGGAGCTGAAGCCCCGGGGCATCCGGGTGATGGCCGTGAGCCCCGGCTGGGTGAAGACAGAGTTCTTCGGCCACGCCACCGTGACCAATCCCAAGGCCGTCACCTATTATAATGTGCTCTACGAGGCCCGGGACGTGGTCAAGACCGCCGTCCACCATCTGTATCACACGAAGAAGGATCTGTCCATCCATGGCGCTCCCGTGCGCTGGCAGGTTCGGGGGGTCAAGCTGCTGCCCCACCGCCTGGTGATGGAGATTTGGATGAAGCAGCAGAAGCACGACAAGGAAGACTAATGGCACAAGAACTGGAATTCAAATACACATTGGCGGGGCAGTCCCAGTTTGACGCCCTGTGGGAGCTGCTCCAGACCCGGTATCCAGGGGACTGGGAGCCCATAAAAATGGAGACGGATTACTACGACACCCCGGACCGCCGCCTGGCGGCCAAAAACTGGACCCTCCGGATTCGCTACGAAAACGGGGTCAGCGTCCTCACGGTGAAGACCCCCGTCCAGGGCAGGCTCCGGGGGGAGTGGGAGGTCGTAGAGGGCACCCTGCCCACGGGGCTCATGGCCCTGGTGCGCCGGGGCGCGCCGGAGGAGCTGATGGAGCTGTATCAGGCCAGCTTCCGCCCGGTGTGCGGCGCCCGGTTCCGCCGCCTGCGGCGGATTGTGGAGCTTCCCGGCGCCACGGCGGAGCTGGCTCTGGATCGGGGGGTTCTCCTGGGCGGCTCCAAGGAGCTGCCCTTCTGGGAGCTGGAGGCGGAGCTGAAGGCCGGGGACGGCCAGGCCCTGGGCCGGTGGTGCGAGACCCTGGCCCGGGAGCAGGGTCTCACGGAGGAGACCCGGAGCAAATTCGCCCGGGCCTCGGCCCTGGGAAGCGCCCATGGGTGAGGGCCTCTTCTCCCGGTACCGGCGTCTTCTGGTCTTCGACACGGAGACCACGGGCCTGAGCCCTGCCCAGGACGAGATCATCGAGTTCGCCGCCGCCGTCTTGGAGCCCCAGGGGGTCACCCGGGAATACGACGAGCTCATCTCCCTGTCCCCCGGACGCCACATCCCCCCGAACATCCAGGCCCTCACGGGAATCACCGACAAGGAGCTTCTGGCCCGGGGCATTCCCAGGGCAAAGCTCTGCGAGGATCTGGCGGAGCTTCTGGGGGGCGAAGATACCCTGCTTCTTGCCTACAACGCCCACTTTGACCTGTGCTTTCTCTATTACACCCTGGCCCGGGAGGGAAATCCCGCCCTTCTCAAGGGGAAGGACAAGCTGGATCTCCTCACGGTCTACCGGGACCGCCGCCCCTATCCCCACCGCCTGGCCTCCGCCATTGAGGCCTACGGCCTCCAGGGCCAGGTGCAAAACTCCCACCGGGCCATCGACGACGTCCTGGCCACCGTGGCGGTGCTCCGGGCCATGGAGGCGGAGCGGGAGGATTTGATACATTATGTCAACCTGTTCGGCTACAACGCCAAATACGGCCTGGGCAGCAAGCCCATCGCCTCGGTGACCTACCGCCCCCAGGGCTATGAGCCGGGCAGGCCGCTGTATGAGAAGGAATTGATCAAATAACTGCCCTGTGAGGGATACACCGTAGGGCGGGGGCTCGCCCCCGCCGGGCAGTTGCAAGTCTGATCAGCAGCTTCGCCCCAAAGAACCAGCCCCCCAAACCTGTCATTGCGAGGAGCGCAGCGACGTGGCAATCCGTCCCTAAGCAATGCGCAGCATTGCACCGGCCGTGAGGCCGGTCATACCCCCGGGCCGGTATAGCGCCCCTGCCGGGGCGCGCAAGCCTTGCGGCTTGCAGGGGGAACGGATTGCCACACCAGCGTGCGCGCTGGTTCGCAATGACAGGCTTGGGAGTGTGGCGGGTTTGATCGAATGTGCCAGGGTTCCGGCAGGTGCCCGGGAGGGTCATGACCCTCCCCTACGGCCAGGCCCGAAAGCACATCTGTAGGGGGGGCATGACCCTCCCGGGCAATCGCAGCCTTCCCCGGCAGCCCTGTCCCATGTCCCCCGGCCCCAATCCAACCGATATTTCACCCCTTTCATCACACACAATATGGAGGTAGACACATGCGGAAAACGAAAATCATCTGCACCATTGGCCCGGCCTGTGAGAATGAGGAGATCCTCACCCAGATGTGCCAGGCCGGCATGAACGTGGCACGGCTGAACTTCTCCCACGGCACCCACGAGGAGCAGCAGCGGAAGATCGACCTCATCAAGATGGTCCGGGAGAAGCTGGAGCTGCCCATCGCCATCATGCTGGACACCAAGGGCCCGGAGTACCGGATCAAGACCTTCGAGAATAAGCGCATTACCCTGAAGGACGGGGACGAGTTCATCTTCACCACCGACGATGTGGTGGGCGACCAGAGCCGGGTCTCCGTGACCTACAAGGGCCTCATTGAGGACCTGTCCGTGGGGGACACCATCATGGTGAACAACGGCCTTGTGATCTTCCGGGTGGAGCGGCTGGAGGGCACCAACGCCCACTGCCGGGTGGTGGCCGGAGGCGACCTGTCCGACCGGAAGAGCATGAACTTCCCCAACCGGGTCATGACCCAGGCCTTCCTCAGCGACCAGGACAAGGAGGACCTCCTCTTCGGCATCAAAAACGGGGTGGACTTCGTGGCCGCCTCCTTCGTGTCCACCAAGCGGGACATGGAGGACATGCGGAAATTCCTGGACGAAAACGGCGGCCGGGGCATTGACATCGTGGCCAAGATCGAAAACCGCTCCGGCGTGGACAACATCGAAGCAATCTGCCAGATCGCCGACGGAGTCATGGTGGCCCGGGGCGACCTGGGGGTGGAGATCCCCTTTGTGGAGGTGCCCGCCGTTCAGAAGTATCTCATCAACAAGTGCCGCCTCCTGGGCAAGCGGGTCATCACCGCCACGGAGATGCTGGAGTCCATGATTCACAACCCCCGTCCCACCCGGGCGGAGATCTCCGACGTGGCCAACGCCGTGTACGACGGCTCCTCGGCGGTGATGCTTTCCGGGGAGACTGCTGCCGGCAAGTACCCCGTGGCGGCGGTGAAGAACATGGCGGAGATCGCTGAGTACACGGAGAAGCACATCAGCTATATCCACCGGTTCAACACCACCCAGTTCCAGATTCACAACACCCTGGACGCCGTCTCCCACGCCACCTGCGCCATGGCCATCGACGTGGACGCCAAGTGCATCGTGGTGAGCTCCATGTCCGGCCGCACCGCCCGGATGGTCAGCCGGTTCCGCTGCCCGGCGGACATCATCGGCATGACCACCGACGAGCGGGTGTGGCGGAAGCTGGCCCTGAGCTGGGGCGTCACCCCGGTGCTCAGCGAGCGGTTCGACTCCATGGACGTGATGTTCTACCACGCCATGCAGCAGGCAAAGGTGGTCTGCGGCCTCAAGAAGGGGGACAATGTGGTTCTCACCGGTGGCCGCATCAACGGCCGCCCCGGCAACACCAACACCATCAAGGTGGAAACCGTCTGAGCCGCTTTTTCCCGTCTGCAGGGATCGTGGCAATCCCCCTCCCCGCAATCATCATGTGCTTTCACGCCACCATAAACGAAAGGCCTCCCTTGTCATCCTGAGGCGCAGCCGAAGGATCTCATGCACCGGGGCTTCCGTATCGAAACCCTCCTGCGCGGGATCCTTCGCCTTTGGCTCAGGATGACAGGTCGGGGGTGCGGCAGGTATTTCATAACAATGACCGTTTCGGCAGCTTTGTCCAAAGGCACCCGGTCATGCACCCGTAGGGCGGGGGCTCGCCCCCGCCGGGCAGCTGCAGGTCTGATCAGCAGCTTCGCCCCAAGGAACCGGCCCCCAAAGCTGTCATTGCGAGGAGCGCAGCGACGTGGCAATCCGTTCCTAAGCAATGCGGCAGCATTGCACCGGCCCCCAGGCCGGTCACACCCCCGGGCCGGCATTGCCCCCCT
>JALETK010000063.1 GCA_022781505.1 Clostridiales bacterium
GAATGGCAATCATTCCGGCTGCCATATTGGGAATCATCATAGGCACGAAGAAGGGAGACACCCGATTGGGGCCGCGATTTCGGAGCTTGTCATACTCTGCGGAGAAGGTCCGCATACCGCCGATGCCGGAGCCAAAGTATACCGCCACCCGGTCAGGGGGCAGAGTTCCCATAACGCCGCTCTCCTCCACGGCCTGACAGGCAGAGGCCAGGGCATACTGGGCATACAGGTCGCTGCGAAGCACCTCCCCCTTTTCCATATAGGCTCTGGGGTCAAAACCCTTCACCTGGGCGGCCAGCTTTGCCTTGTAATTGGTGGTATCAAAGCATGTAATGGGACCAATGCCATGAACGCCGCCGGTGAGATTGCTCCAGCAATCCTCCACGCAATTGCCCACGGGGCTGACTGCACCCATGCCGGTGACCACTACCCTGCGAATTCTATTATCCATTTGATCTCTCCTCACATTGCGATTCCGCCGTCCACCTGCAGGACAACGCCGGTGATATAGCTGGCCTGTGCCAGGAAGGCGACGGCCTCCGCTACCTCCTCCGGAGTACCCATGCGCCCCAGGGGGATGGATGCAGCCAGGGGACTGTCCTGGAGGTCCTTTGTCATATCCGTGTCAATGAAGCCCGGGGCCACGGCGTTGCAGGTGATCCCTCTGGGGGCCAGCTCTCTGGCCACGGACTTTGTAAGGCCGATAATACCCGCCTTGGATGCGGCATAATTGGCCTGACCGGCATTTCCCATAATGCCGGTGACGGAGCTGACGCTCACGATGCTGCCTCCCCGGTTGCGGATAAACAGGCCGGAGCAGTGGCGGATCATATTGAACACGCCCTTCAGGTTCACTGCCAGCACATCGTCAAAGGCCTGCTCTCCCATGGTGGCAACCAGGCCATCCCGGGTGATTCCGGCGTTGTTCACCAGAATGTGGACGGTGCCGAAATCCTTTTTGATTTGGCTGACCGTCTCCTTAGCCTCTCCAAAGTCCGCCACATTGCACCGGTAAGCCTGGGCCTTCACGCCGTACCGCTCCTGGCATTCCAGGCATACCCCCTGGGCAGCCTCCTGGTTCCCGGCATATACCACAGCCACATCAGCCCCCAGAGAGGCCAGCTTCAGAGCAACAGCCCTGCCTATGCCTCTGGAGCCGCCGGTAACCAGGGCCACTTTTCCCTTCAGCATTTGCCCACCTCCTGAACCGCACCCATGAGGCTGTCCGCATCGGACACACAGAAGGTGCGTGCTTGCTTGTCAATCTTGGAAATCAGTCCGCTTAACGTATTTCCGGGTCCTGCCTCCACAAAGGTATCTATGCCGGAGGCCAGCATATGCCGGACAATGGACTCCCAGCGCACGGGAGAGCAGATTTGCTTCGCCAGAAGCGTCTCATAGTCCCCGGCATAGGGAAGTCCCGTAGCGTTGGCGTAAAGCGGGATCTCCGGCTGGCGGAAGGAGATGTCCTCCAGCTCCTTCCGGAACTGAACCGATGCCCCCTCCATAAAGGGGGAGTGAAAGCCGCCGCTGACCTTCAGCGGAATGGCGCGGCCCCCAGCCGCCTTTACGGCAGCGGAGAAGGCCGGCATGGCCTCCGCGAGGCCTGCCACCGCCACCTGGCCGGGGCAGTTGTAATTCACGGGATAGACTCCGTCAAAGCTGCCGCACAGGCGCTCTACCGTCTCGTTGTCCAGACGGACCACGGCGCACATGGCGGTGGAAACCGACTGGGCGGCCTCCTGCATCAGCTCCCCCCGCCTGCACACCAGGCGGAAGCCCTCCGAAAAGTCCACCGCTCCAACAAAGGTCAACGCGGAGATCTCTCCCAGGGAGAAGCCTGCGGCGGCGTCCGGGATAACGTCCCGTTCCTTCAGGGCGGCAGCCGCTGCCAGCTCAACGGCAAGCATACAGGGCTGGGTGACCCTGGTCTCCCGCAAAAGCGCCTCGCTGCCATGAAAACACTGGTCTGAGGTTCCAGGCCGGATGGCGTCTGCCTGGTGGAAAACCTCGGCTGCCGCGGGCGAGACTTCCGCCAGCTCCCGGCCCATGCCGGTATACTGGGCTCCCTGGCCGGGGAAGACAATGGCTACTTTACCCATTGGGATGCTCCCTTCAGCAGCGGCTCCGCAGATTCCACAACATCCCGGACAATTTCCGCCGCAGGCTGAATTTCATGAACCATGGCGGCAGCCTGACCAGCCAGGAAGCAGCCCTTTTTCAAATCGCCCTCCTGAACCGCCAGACGCAGGGCGCCCACGCCCAGCTGCTCCAGCTCCTCATCCGGCATTCCGCCGTACTCAGCCTTGGTATAGTTCCGGGCAAACTGGGTCCGCAGACTGCGAACCGGATGGCCCAGGCGCTTTCCGGTGACTGTGGTGCACAGGTCACCGGCGTTGATGATCTTCTCCTTGTAGACGGGATGGATGCCACACTCCTGGGCACTTAAAAACCGGGTGCCCATCTGCACACCGCAGGCGCCCAGCAGGAAAGCCGCCGCCATACCCCGGCCGTCCGCAATGCCTCCCGCGGCAATCACCGGCAGATCCGTTGCGTCACAGACCAGAGGAACCAGAACCATGGTGGTCAGCTCTCCCACATGACCGCCGCTCTCGCCGCCCTCGGCAATCACCGCAGAGGCACCCAGTCGGGTCACCAGCTTGGCCATTGCCACGGAGGGCACCACGGGAATCACCTTGATGCCTGCATCCAGCCAGAGCTTCATATACTTGGACGGATTGCCCGCGCCGGTGGTCACAACCGCCACCTTTTCCTCCGCAGCCGCCTGAGCCACCTCGTCCGCAAAGGGACTCAGCAGCATGATATTGACGCCGAAGGGCTTCCCAGTCAGGCTTTTCGCAATGTGAATCTGTTCCCGGACATAGCTGGCCGGGGCATTGCCCGCGCCGATGATGCCCAGACCGCCCCCCTCGGAGACCGCAGCGGCCAGCTTCCCATCGGCCACCCAGGCCATACCGCCTTGAAACACCGGGTACTGGATTCCCAGCAAATCACACAATCTTGACTGAATCATAGCGTTAACCCATGCAGTTCTCTTCGATGAACTTTACCAGATCGCCCACGGTCTCTACCTTCTGGGTCAGCTCAATCTCAATGCCCAGAGCGTCCTCCAGATTCATGAGCAGCTCTACCGTGTCCAGGGAGTCGATGGACAGCTCCTTAAAGGTGCTCTCCGGCTTCACATCCTCAGCAGCGCAGTCCGTGCGCTCCATAATAACCTTCACAACAGCATCGAATACCATAGTAGAATACCTCCATGTAATTTCACATTTTTAACAATTTCTTAAAAAGTTATCACTGATAACTTTTCGGACATTATAGCACAGATTTTCCGGTTGTCAACCATTTTGTGGTTTGCCGCCCAAAGAAAAAACCGCCTGTACCGGCGGCTCCAGCGCTTGTACAGGCGGTTTCTCTTTGATTTTATTTGATTTTATGTCTTTTCGGACTTGTATTGCCGAATGGCCTCCAAAAATTCCTTGCCATACCGGCTGGCCTTTTGCTGGCCCACGCCGGAAACCTGCAAAAATTCGTCCATGGTTTCCGGAGCTTTGGCAGCCATGTCCCCCAGGGTGGCGTTGGAGAAGACGATGTACGCCGGGACGTTTTCCGTCTTGGCCAGGCGATACCGCAGCTCCCGCAGCACATCATAAAGGGCCTGGTCGGTCTGGAGCACAGCCGAAGGCTTGACAGGGGTCTTTTCCCTGGGCTGCTCCCAGACGGGCATACAGACGGTTTTCCCCTGGAACAGCACCTCTCTGGCCTGGGCGGTGAGGCTGATGCTGCCATAGGCCGGATCGGTATGGAGATATCCCTGGCTCTCCAGGCACTCCAGCATGTCCCGAATCTGCCGGCGGGATGTATCCTTCAGAAGGCCATAGGTGGAGAGCCTGTCCAGGCGGAGCTCCAGCAGACGCTTTTCGCGGCTCCCAACCAGTACTCCGGCCACCAGCGACGCCCCCACGGCATAGCCAAGGTGATCCCGGATCCGATGAACGCAGGAGAGAATCATCTGGGCCTGGCGGGTAATGTCCACCTCCACCAGCTCTCGGAGACAGTTGCCGCAGTTTCCGCAGCGGGGCTCATGGGGCTGACCGAAATAATCCAGGATGTATCCCCTAAGACAGCCGCCGGTGGTGCAGTACCTGACCATGGTGTTCAGCCGGATCAGATCCTGACGCCGCACCAGCTCCCGCTGCTCCGGCGTTAAGTCCTCATTGTCCGGCGAATTCTGGATGAGATACCGGGCAGTCTGAATATCCCCAGGCGAATAGAGCAGAATACAGTCCGCCTTTTCGCCATCCCGGCCGGCTCGGCCCGCTTCCTGATAGTAGGCCTCCAGGCTCTTGGGCATATTGTAGTGGATTACAAAGCCCACGTTGGATTTGTCGATGCCCATGCCAAAGGCGTTGGTGGCAACCATCACGGTACTGCGGTCATAGAGGAAATCCTCCTGGTTTTGCCGCCGCTCCTCATCGGAAAGCCCGGCATGGTACCGGGTGGCGGGAATGCCTTTCTCCTGCAGGTCCTGACAGACGGACTCCACGGCCTTTCGGGTGGCGCAGTAGACAATGCCGCATTTGGTCTTCCGCTCCGTCACAAGCCCCAGCAGAGTGGTCTCTTTGTTGCTGGGCCGAACCACCTCAAAGCGAAGGTTCGGACGGTCAAAGCCTGTGACCACACACAAAGGGTCCCGGAGCTTCAGCATTTGACGGATATCCTCCTGAACCTGCAGCGTGGCCGTGGCGGTAAAAGCCGACACCACCGGCCGCTGAGGCAGCCGGTCCAGAAAGTCCACAATTTTCAGATAACTGGGCCGGAAATCCTGCCCCCATTGGGAAATACAGTGGGCCTCATCCACTGCAACCAGGGAAATATTCAGGCTCTGGGCCAGGGTGACGAAGCCCTCCGTCTCCAGGCGCTCCGGTGCCACATAAATGATTTTATACATCCCCGCCCGTATATTTCCCATAGCCTTGCGCATCTGCTCCTGGGTCAGAGAGCTGTTGAGAAAGGCGGCGCTGACACCGGCGTTTTTCAGAGCCATCACCTGATCCTTCATGAGAGAGATCAAAGGGGAGATCACCAGGGTAATCCCCGGGGACAGCAGCGCCGGAATCTGATAGCACAGACTTTTCCCGCCGCCGGTGGGCATAATCCCCAACACGTCCCTGCCCACTAGTTGGGCATCAATCAGCTCCTCCTGCCCGCCCCGAAAGACGGTATAGCCAAAATATTGCTGTAAAACAAGGTGCTTCTGGTCCAAGTGTCTCACCCCTTCCATGTGTGCCCCAATCCTCCGTGGGTAAGGTGCTGGAGCAGTATAAGAAGCAACAGAAGAAGCCGCTTTACGGAACCTTCCCCCACATGGCTTTTCGCTCCGCCAAATTGATGATTTTGATTCAGTATAGCACATCAGACTTCAAAATGAAACAGAATTCCGGCAGGTTTGATAAAATTCTCTTTACATTGCCCCAAAGCAATGCTATACTTATAGCGAATTTCAAAAATTTTATACCTATATTCGTATATTTGGCTTGAAATTTGAAAAATACGCTTATTTTGCTATCTTAATGGCAGGTGCTTTTAAGGCGAATTTTGATAATTTTATATCTATATTCGTGTTACAGGGGGGAGTTCGGGTATGAAGAAGCTGCGATATAAAGCGTGCATAGAAGATGATTCACTCCATATTTTATGCTGCGGCAACACTTCGGCCGGGCCACAGTTCCACGCTCCCCTGGGGGACTCCATTCTGGGGTTTCTGGCTCCGGACCGAAAAAATCTGGAGGAACTGTTTTCCGGACTGCTCGCATATTACCGGCAGGAAGCCGCCGGTCCGGAGCAGCTCCGGGAAACGTTCTTCTCCCGTTTGTGCCCGCGGGACAATCCTTATCTGGCGTGCTATCTCTGGTCCGCAATTGAAATGCTCCGTGAGCCGGGACTGCCGGATTGGGTCTTGGATGCCTTTGGAAGCGCCTTCCCATGGGAGCCCACAGGCAGCAGCCTGCGGCGGTACCCGGATTCCCTGGTAAAGCGGCGCTATATCCAGTCTCTCCCTGCCCTTTTGGCTGCGCAGCAGGAGACCATCAGAAGAGAGCTGGAGCTCCTTTGGAAGAAGCAGTCTGACCTTTCCGCTCTGGCTCCGGAACAGAGGCTGTTCCTTCTGACCCGCTCCGGTGACCCGGCTTTTCGCTCCCTGAAAAAGCAGATCTCCTTCCGCTGTGTTCTGGAAGCCACTGAGAGCTATGATTCCCTTCAACCGGAGGCTCTTCGGGATGCTCTCCTGGCAAAGCCGCCCCGGATCATTCAGATGTACGAATTTGACACACCGGAGGCTCTGCAAAACTTTGAGCTGGTGCAGATGACGCTGGAGCATTGCAATGTGAAGCAGTGCGCCAACTGTGGCAGGTGGTTCATTCCCAAGGGACGCTCGGACAGCATATACTGTGACCGGATCGCCCCAGGTGAAGGAAAGCCATGCTCGGAAATCGGTGCAACCCGCCGGCGGGAGGAGACCGTCCGTCAAGCCCCTGCGCACCTGGCCTACATTGCCGCCGTCAAGCGCATGAGCAAGCGCAGAGGCAAAAGCCTCTCCGATGGGGACTATAAAGCCTGGTCCTCCCTTGCAGCACAGAAACGGGACGCCTGTTTGAACGGCTCCCTCTCGCTGGAGACCTACAATGCCTGGCTGGACCGGACCTCCCGGCAAAACCGGAAATCCGGAGACACGGAGTAATCTGAACATATTGCATAAAACGCTTCCCGGCTTATGCCATTTGCACAGGCCGGGAAGCGCAGTTTTTATAGCATTCCGTCAATCCAGGGTTTCGCCTACCATGCGGTACTGGCTGTCCAGGGGGCTGTCCTTGTCGGCCTCTTTTTGATAGCGGCCCACCACATTGGACGCCAACTCCACCGGAAGCAGGGTGCCGGCGCCGGCTACGCAGCCGCCGGGACATGCCATGCCCTCCAGAAGGTATCCCTTATATTTTCCCGCCTTCGCCATCATCATGAGCTTGCGGCACTCCCGCAGACCCTCGGCCCGGGCGGTTTTCACCTCTGCCTCCGGATTGGTCTGGTGAATCAAATCCGTAACCGCCTGGGCAACGCCGCCCGCAACGGCAAAGCCCCGGCCTGCCGCCGTGCCCTCCCGCATGGATTCCCCCTCGGGAATGGCGGCAAAATCCACGCCTTTGGCCTCGAACATGCCCATAAGCTCCTCAAAGGTCAGAACAAAGTCCACATCGGAACGGATATCCTCCCGGATTGCCTCCAGCTTCTTCGCGGCGCAGGGGCCTACAAAGACCACCTTACAGCCGGGGTTCTGCTTTTTCATCAGGCGGGCAGTGAAAACCATGGGCGTCAGGGTCATGGAGATATTCCCGGACTGGGCGGGGAACAGCTTATGTACCATGGAGTGCCAGGCCGGGCAGCAGGAGGTGGCCATGAAGTCCTGCTGCCCAGGAACCTTCTCCAGAAAATCCTTGGCCTCCTCTATGGTGCACATATCTGCGCCCACGGCAACCTCCACCACCCGGTCAAAGCCCAGCAGCTTCATGGCCGTGGTGAATTTTTCCGGGGTGGAGTTCTTGCCAAACTGGCCGATGAAAGCAGGGGCCACAATGGCAATCACCTGGTCCCCCTGAAGGATAGACCGAACCACCTGGAAAATCTGGCCCTTGTCCACAATTGCCCCAAAGGGACAGCTGACCAGGCACTGGCCACAGGAGACACACTTATCCTGATTGATTGCCGCTCTGCCGTGCTCATCCATATCAATGGCATCCATGCCGCAGGCTGCCACACAGGGCCGCTCCAGATAGATAATCGCATGATAGGGGCAAGCCTTGGCGCACTTGCCGCATTTAATGCACTTATCCGGATCAATATGACACTTTCCGTTGACAAAGGAAATGGCACCCTTGGGACATACCTGCTGGCAGGAGGCAGCCAGACAGTTCTGGCAGCTCTCCGTGGCCCGGTACTGCTTTGTGGGACAGGCGTGGCAGGCATAGGGAATGATGTTGATCAGCGGGGGCTCATAGTATTGCTGGGCGATGGCCGCATTGTCCATGCCTTCGGTCATCAGGGTTCTGGTCTGAACCGGACGGATAGAAAGGCCCATGGCCAGGCGCACCCGCTCGCCGGCAATGGCACGCTCCAGAAAGACGGACTCCCGGTGCAGCGGCTGATCCCCCGGCACAATGATATAGGGCAAGTCCTCCGCTTTGCTGTAGTCTCCTCCCTCATAGGCCATCCGGGCCACCTCGGTGAAGACTTTTTTTCGGATATCGGTGATGAGTGACGGAATTCCTCGCATAATCATGCCTCCTGTTTCTCTTTATAGACGGTGCAGTGCTTTCCGGAGCACCGGTGTGAGCAGCAGAGCAATGCCGCCGCCAATGAGGGCGGTGACCAGCTGGGGCCAGGAGAACATGGCGGTCAATGTGGCAACCTGCTTCTCCGGAAGCGTCAGCACCCGGCACAGGACCTGAACCACCAGCAGATAGAGGCCGGCAAACTTGCAAAATGCCGCTGCCAGCCAGGCAATCGCCTTACGCCAAATTGCCGGGCTTCCCTTCCCTGCTGCAAGGTACAGCACCACCACAAAAACCACGTTCCCCACGGCAATGGCCGGAACAACGGGCAGCAGCTGGGGCCCAATTCCCAGAAGGAACGCCGCGAAGGGCGAAACCAGCGCCACCGTCACACCGCACCACAGGCCCCCCATCAGCGCGGCAACGGCCAGAACTCCATTGACACAGGAGCCAGTGACAAACTGGCCCCCCGCCTTAGTCGCCGTCTGAAGAATCACCAGCAGAGCAATCAGCACTGCGGTTTCCGTGATCCACCGAATTTTCTTGTTCATCATAACCACCTTTTTCTCTTTTTACAGCACCCGGAGAAGGTCAGAACTTTCCGCTTTTACCGGAGAATCCCCCGCCGCTGTGATGGGTGCCTCCACCGCCGCCACTGCCGCTATTGGAATGGGTCTCCGTGTCAATGGTCCTGCGGTGCTCCGTTCTGTGGGTGAAAATGTCCTGCCGCACCGTGAGCTTCAGTCCCTCGGGGCTCATATAATCATTGGCCGTGGACTTGACCTTGGCCGTGCGCATCTGTCCGTAAAACGCGCCGCAGGTGATGCCGGCAGCCAAAAGAGAGACTGCCAAAACCACCAGTACCTTTCCCACAGAGAAGCGGCTTTGCTCACTGTAGGATTCGTACACCGGATCTGACCCACCGGCTTCCCATACCGGCTCATCCTGAAATACGTTGGGATCCTCCAGCAGCGCCTCGCAGTCTTCCAGATAGTCTGTAAAGCCATCGGCCCAACGGCCATCCCGGAAGTCATCCAAAAAGTGCTCGGAGATAACGTCCTGGTTGCGGCTTGTAAAAAGCGCCTGCCCGGTCTGTCCGTGCACAACCAAAGCATAATCCCGCTCCGCCATACTGAGCAGGAGCAGAATCCCATCCCCGTCGGCGCCAACCCCCAGGTTCCGTTCCAGGTACCATTCTGTGGTGAAGGTATAGATATCAGCCCCGGAAAAATCCGCAACCGTGGCAATGTACACCCCAAAGCCATAGGTCTCCTCTATGGCTTTCGCCCTGGCCTCCAGACGCAGGGCCTCCGCCTGGCTCAAAATGCCCGCTTCATCGGAAACCGTCCCGGCAGCATGGACCGGGATCACCAGCACCAGCGCCAGGCAAACAAGCATCATCCATCGTTTCATACCGGCGTCCTCCTAAAAAAGCAGCATCAGCAGGGTCATTACAGCCGCCGTGGCCGCAAATATCCCGCCGAACCAGGCCCAGAACCGGCCCCAGGAGACCGGGAGGTCACCCACCAGCTTCCCGGTCTGCCCGTTCATGGCAAACAGGTAATCCTTCTCCTGCCATCTGGTATGGAGCATCCACACCGGAAGCAGCGCGTACTTGGCCTTCCCCGTGTTGATCTTGATGTCCTGGGAGATGGGGACGCAGGTTTCATACCCGGCGGCACTGAGGGAGAGTGCCTGTACCATACTTCCATCCATACGATCTTTCACCCGAACGCAGGCTGTATCCGCATCCACATCGTATTTATCTGCCAGGAAGCCCGGCAGATAGGACGGGGAGAAGGGTACCAACTGGCTGTAATCAAAGGGCTCAATGGCATCCATGTGCCCGTCAGGCATTTTGGTGGAGCCGTCCGCCGGGACCATCTGAAAGCCCATGGTGCCGCCCCGCCGGACCGAAAAATGGTCCGTGGTGGTGATCTCCGTGTTGCCCTGGCGGCGCACATGGCTTCGGGTGGCCTGGAAGGCCATCTCTCCCTTCGCCTCTCCGTCAAACAGCCAGAAGGGCACATAGATTCCCTGAAGCTCCCTCACATGGTTTTCCTGAGAGAATGCCTTTGGCAGGAGGCGCTTCCCCTTGTAGTGCTGCCGCAGCGCCGACATGGCTGCCTCCTTGTCCAGGCGGAAAGGAATCACATAATCCGGACGGAAGCTGCCGGACAGCTTCCCCGGTACCACTGTGGGATTGCCACAGTAGGGACAGCTGGTGGCGGCGGTGGTCTCCTCGCACACAAGCTGCGCGCCACAGGAGGGGCAGGAATAGGCGCAAAGCCCCTCCGGGATCTCCTCCGGCTCCGGGCGCTCCGGCTCCCGGGCCGCTTTCCGGTTCTTCTCCCCATAGAGCGCGTCCATCTCCGCCACCGTATAGGAGCTGCCACAGTAATCGCAAACCAGTCTCCCTGTTTCTCCGTCAAAATGAACCGGGCCTGTACAGGCCGGACATTGATAATTGGTAGTCTCAGTTGACATACAGAAATCCTTTCCTTCCTGTGTCTCAAAAAAACGCCCGCTCGGTTCGTGGCCGGGCGGGCGTTTGACCAAAAACCGTTTTCCTTCCGAAGGTTACCGGATATCCCCGTCGTCAAAGGGGTCTCCGCATTCCGGGCAGAATTTGGGAGGCTTGGTGGGGTCCGCAGGCTCCCAGCCGCACTTGTCGCACCGGTACTGGGGAACGCCGGCGGGCTTCTTCGCGCCGCACTCCGGGCAGAACTTCCCCTTGTTCACCGCGCCGCAGCTGCACACCCAGCCATCGGGCTGTGGCTCCGGCTTTTTGGTGCCGCACTCGGGGCAGAATTTGCCCGTGGCAGTGGCGCCGCAGCCGGGGCAGGTCCAGCTTCCGGCGGCGGGCTTGGGCTCCGGCTTCTTCGCGCCGCACTCGGGACAGAATTTGCCCGTGGCGGTGGCACCGCATGTGCAGGTCCAGCTACCGGCAGCGGGAGCTGCGGGGGCCGGGGCGGGCTGCTGTTGCTGCTGGCCCATCTGGAAGAGCTGGTTGGCATTCATGCCCCCAGCCTGCTGGGCCATGCCCATCCCCATAAAGCCCATCATAGCCCCGTTTTTGTTCTGGGCGGCGGCCTGCATGGCAGCGGCCTGGGCTCCAACCATATGAGCGGCGGCCATGGTGGGATTCCGGAAGGTAGCGTTGCGCTGAAGCTCCTTGATCATGGCCTCGTCTTCCTCGCTGGCCTTGACGCTGGACACGCCCAGAGACACAATCTCCAGACCCCGGAGCTCCCGCCACTTGGTGGACAGCACGTCATTCATCGCCTGGGACAGCTCCATGGTATGGCCCGGCAGGGCGGAGTACCGGATGCCCATCTCGCTGATTCGGGCAAAGGCAGGCTGCAGGGCCGTCATGAGCTCCGTCTTCAGCTGGCTGTCCAGCTTATCCCGGGTAAAGTCCTCGGATACGTTCCCGCAGACATTTTTATAGAACAGCATAGGATTGCAGATGTGGTAGCTGTACTCTCCGAAGCAGCGGATGGAGATATCCACATCCAGCCCAATGTTCTGATCCACCACCCGGAAGGGCACGGGGCTGGGGGTGCCATACTTATTGCCGATGAGCTCCTTGGTGTTGAAATAATACACCCGCTGATCCTTTGGAGGCTCTCCTCCAAAGGTGAACCGGCGGCCCATGGTCTTGAAGGTCTCCAGGACGCTTGTTCCGAAGGAGCCGGCAAAAATGGAGGGCTCCGTGGAGGAATCATATGTAAATTCACCGGGCTCTGCACAGAACTCAGCGATGCGGCCCTGATCCACGATCATCATACACTGGCCGTCCGCCACGGCAATCACGGAACCGTTGGATATGATGTTTTCGCTCCCCTTGGTGTTGGAGGAGCGGCCGGAGGTGCGCTTTTTGCCCTTGGTGGCCAGCACGTTTTCGGCCAGCGCGTCACAATAGAAATATTCCTTCCACTGGTCAGCCAGAACGCCGCCCAGGGAGCCGATTGCAGCCTTGATCAATCCCATAGTTCATCTCTCCTTACAGATTACCCGCGGCCGGGAGGGTTCAGGCCGTCAGGCAGATTTCCAGATTCAGTATACCATACTTTTCCCTGATATTCCACTGGAAAACAGCCTTTGATGCAGTTTTTTTCACCGGAAAGGAACGGGCGTCCCAGGAAACATGTCCGCCGGTCCCGATTTTCCATTGTCACATTTTAACTTACACAAACCGATTTCTCTGTTGACATCGTTCCCCGTTTGTGCTATTCTCCCCTACTGAAAGAGAGGTCTTATTTTATGAGACGCGGAAATTTCTCCCGACGCTTTGACTCTTTTATGGACCGGCACCTGTCCGGCACCGTGTTCACCTGGCGGCAAATCCTGCAGATGACCATCCCCTACATGCTGGATAACTTCTCCATCATGCTGATCGGTATGCTGATTACAGCACTGATCAGCAGCAACGGAGTGACCTCCATGGCGGCGGTGTCTTTGGTTGGTCCCATTACAAACCTGGTTGTATGTGTGTTCAATGGCATCGGCGCCGGTGGCACCGTGGTTGTGGCCCAGTGCTGCGGCATGGGAGATCCGCGGAATGTGAGCCGGGCCTGCGGCCAGGTCATATCCCTGACGGTACTGATCGGCGTTGTCGCCTGTCTTCCCCTTCTTCTGTTTCCAAACGCGGTTCTGATGGCCCTGTATCCGGATGCCGAGGAAGCCGTTCTGGAAAAGGCCTCCGTTTACCTGGCCGGAAGTACCTGGTCGATTCTGGCCTTTACCCTATACATCGGCATATACAGCGTCCTGCGGGGCCTGGGTGAATCAAAGAAATGTCTGATTCTCAGCATCATCATCAATGTGGCATACCTCCTGTTTAGCATCGTCTTCCTGAACTGGTTGAAGCTGGACATTCGGGGCAGCGTATACGCCCTGGTGCTGGCGCGGATTATGGGCGCTGTGTGCGCGGTGGCTCTGCTTTTCATCATTCATCCGCCCATTTCCCTCACGCCAAGGCATCTGCTCTCTTTTGACCGGAATCTGGTGGGTTCCACCATGAAGGTCAGCATCCCCCTGGGACTGGAGCAGATTTTCAGTACCTGCGGCAGCATTGTAGCCGGTATGTTTATGATTCAACTGGGCACCACTGCCGTTGCAACCAATGCCATCGCCAATTCCCTTCAGGGTGTCCTTCTTGCAGCGGCCTCCTCCTCCGCCACACTGGCTGTCACCGTTGTGGGCCGGTGTGTTGGCGCAGGAAAACGGCAGGAAGCCAGAAGGTATACCATGATCAGTGTGTACATTGGTGGGATTCTGCTGGCACTGTCTGCCCTGGTGTTCTTCCCTCTGCTCCCGCTGCTGCTGCGGCAGTACAATCCCACCCCTCAGCAGGCCGCCACTGCCACGAGGCTGCTTCTGCTCAGCATCCCCGCCCTCTTTTTGTGCTGGCCCATGTCCAATACCATGCCAAACGCCCTCCGTGCCGCCAACGACACGGTGTTTCCCTCGGTGTTCTCTCTATGCGCTCTGTGGGTTGTAAACATCGGCCTTGCATACCTCCTGTCCATTCATCTGGGTCTGGGCCTGATGGGCGTCTGGATTGCCCTGTGGGCCACCTGGGCCATCCGTGCTCTGGGCTTCTACCTTCGCTTCCGCCGCCTGGACTGGTCGGACCGCTAATCATTTCATACATTTCCCGCCCCGCAGACCCGGCCTCCCGCCGTCTGCGGGGCGCTTGCAATCCGGAGCCAATTCAATATCTATACAACCTTCCCCCTGTAATCCGCTGCTTCACCGCTTTTTCCCGGGAGGAATATTGAGAGAAATTATACATCTGTAGAACAATTACATAGTTTCATGAAGCTTATTACAATGTCGAATTATAGTCTTTCAAGAAGGATTGAATTTTTATAATTCCTGTGGTATAAATGGAATTGTAATTTAAAGTCAGCGGGAGGCGGCAAATATGCGCGGTGATAGTTTGCAGAATAACTATCGAAAAGGCGTTGCTTCCCTGGTGATTCTATCTCTCCTACGGCGGGAGGATATGTATGGGTATCAGCTTGTACAGGAAACAGCCAGGGTCAGCGGCGGCTTACTGACAACTCAGGAGGGTTCTCTCTATCCCGTGCTCTACCGGCTGGTGGAGCAGGGCTATATCACGGATCGCAAGGTGCTGGTCGGAAAACGGATGACCCGGGTATACTATCACCTGGAGCCCCTTGGTGCGGAGCATCTGGATTCCCTGATTCAGGATTACACCAACGTGACCACAGGTGTATTCCGGATTCTTCGGGCCGGCGAAAACAGCGAGGAAAACCCCTGATCAAACGGAAATTGCCCGGGTGTGTCTGCGGCCTTGAAACACACCCGGGCTTTTTTTCGCCTTTTATGAGATCAGAAGGGGCTGAAGCTGCCTTCCCTCCGCTGCCGCAGCCAGTGCCTGGGGGAGCCGGTTAAAATCCGCCACCAGGCTGGCCGGCTTCTTTTCCGGGTCATCCTGCCCGAAAGGAACAAAGTAGATATTTTTTCTCGCCAGCAGCTTCCCGATGTTCTCCGCCGCAGCCGCCAGGCCGTCATTGGTGGACACCGCCAGCAAAACCGGCCTTCCGTTGCGCAGATGGCTCTTTGCCGCCATGGTCACCGGCCCGTCGGCAATGCCGTGGGCCAGCTTGGCAAGGGTGTTTCCGGTGCAGGGGGCAATCACCAGAACGTCCAGGAGCTTTTTTGGGCCGATGGGCTCCACCTCTTCTATGGTTTTCAGGGGCTGTTCCCCGCAGATCTCCCGGGCCCGTTCCATATGCTCCCGGGCGGTTCCAAAGCGGGAGTCCGTCTCCTGACTGGCCCTGGAAAAAATCGGGATAACCCTGTGGTATGTTTCCGCCACCGCCTCCAGCGCCCCCATGGCCTTTTGATAGGTACAAAAGGAGCCGCAAAAGGCAAAGCCAATGGTCTTGTTCTCCATATGGATCATGCCTCCTCCCCCATCAGCAGCCGCTCCATGGCCTCTCCCAGAAGTCTTCCCGCCGTCTCCGGGGCGGTTTTTCCGGGCAGGCCGGCGGCAATCAGAACATTCCTGCTTCCGTCAATCTCCAGTCCCCCTGGCGCGGACGCCAAGTCCATGCACAGGCAGTCCGGGCTAGTCTGCCGAAGCTGCCGGGCTGTGAGAACGGGAGCGGGTACGGTGTTGAAGATCACGCGGAACCGGGAGAGATTCCCAAGCGCCCCAGTGGGAAGGGTGTCATAGCCGAAGGCACGGAGCATGGCCAGATCATTGGGATTTCTGGCGGACACCGTAACCCGGGCGCCCATAGCGGCCAGCTTGTGACTCAGGAGCTTTCCAATCCGCCCCCAGCCGATCACCAGAACCTCCGTTCCCTCCAGGGTGACGGTCATGTGCTCCAGCGCCAGCTCCAGAGCCCCTTCCGCCGTTACGGCGGCATTGGCAGCCGTAAGATACGCATCCTCCATAAAATCATAGATGGCAGCGCCGGTTGCAGCCAGGCTCGGGCGGCACTGATCCAGCTTTCCGCCTGCCACGGTCAGCCCCGGGCGAAGTCTGGGCAGCAGCTCCGCCAGAGGCGGGCCGCCCACAATCCGGCCCGCAGCGTCTACACCAGGGACCGGAAGAAATACATGGGTCAGTTCCGGCGAGGACAGTTCTCCCAGTCCATAACCCCTGGCCTCCAGATATGCTCTGGCCCAAGGCGTCCGCCGGTCGCTGCCCACAAAACAGATAAGCGGTTTCACAGCAGCATTCCTCCTATCATGCCAGACTATGCCCGCGCTCAGAAATCCGTGCGGAAGAATTTCCGGGGGATCATGGACTTTTCCTCCGGTTTCTGTTACAATAAGGCGAGAAACAAAGAAAGGCCGTGAACGCTTCCATGAAGCAGCTGAGTGTAGATGAAAAATATGTCCAGATGACCCAGACACCGGTGGAGCCCCTGATCTGCAGGCTGGCCGCTCCCACCATCATCAGTATGCTAATCACCACCATTTACAATATGGCGGACACCTTCTTCATTGGGAAGCTGAACTCCACCAGTGCCTCCGGCGCCGTAGGCGTGGCCTTTGCCCTGATGTCCATTATCCAGGCTGTGGGCTTTTTCTTTGGTCAGGGCTCCGGCAATAACGTGTCCCGGGAGCTGGGACACCACAATCAGAAGAGAGCCGAGCAGCTGGCTGCCACCGGCTTTTTCTCCGCCATTGGCGCCGGCGTTCTGATGCTGATTTTTGGTGAGCTTTTCCTGGAGCCTCTAGCCCTGGCCCTGGGCTCCACGGACACCATTCTGCCCTTTTCCAAGGACTATATCCGGGTGATTCTCCTGGGCGCCCCCTATATGACCGCAGCTCTGGTCATGAACAACCTTCTTCGCTTTCAGGGCAACGCCTTTTATGGCATGGTCGGCCTCACCAGCGGCGGCATTCTGAATATCATACTGGACCCGATTCTGATTTTCTCTTTCGGCCTGGGCATCGCCGGTGCCGCCTGGGCTACCATCCTCAGCCAGCTGGTGAGCTTCCTGATTTTGTATTACCAGTGCAATCACGCCGGAATCGTGAAAATCCGCCTGCGGAACTTCCGGCCCAGCGTCTCCCTGTACCGGACGATTGTGGGCGGCGGACTTCCCTCCCTCCTGCGCCAGGGCATCGCCAGCGTGGCCTCCATCTGTCTCAATGTGGCCGCCAAGCCCTATCAGGACGCCGCCATTGCCGCCATGGCCATTGTCTCCCGGATTATGAACTTCATCAACTCCGTGATCATCGGCTTCGGTCAGGGGTTCCAGCCGGTCTGCGGCTACAATTACGGCGCGGGACTGTACAGCCGGGTGCGCCGGGGCTTCTGGTTCTGCGTCAAGCTCTCCACCCTTGTCCTGCTGGTGCTATCCGCCGTCATGGCCTTCTTTGCGCCCCAGCTGGTAGAGCTGTTCCGGAAGGGCGACCCGCTGGTTGTGGAGATCGGCAGCAGGGCTCTGCGGCTGCAATGTGTCACGGCATTTCTCTTTGGCTGGATGATGATTACCAACATGATGATGCAAACCATAGGAAAGACCTTCCGGGCTTCGCTTCTGGGCATCGCCCGCCAGGGAATCTTCCTGATTCCGGCAGTGCTCATTCTCCCCCATTTCATCGGCATCCTGGGCATTCAGCTGGCCCAGCCCATCTCCGACGTTCTGGGCTCCGCCATGGCCATCCCCATGCAGCTTCTTTTGCTCCGGGAGATGAAACGGGAGGAGGCAGCTTCCTCCGAACCGGATGGGCATCCGCAATGAGGTCAGGGCCGTTCCCCATGGGAGCTGTAAGGCAATTGGCCCCGGAAATCTCCCTGAATTCATAAAAGCCCAGGCAGCCCTGCCCCACGGATGTTGAGGCGGGCTGCCTGGGCTTTTTGGCATATGGGCGCTTCCCATATCTCAGCCGGAGGGATACGCTTTTACTCCAGCATTTTCAGAAATTCTTCCTCGCTCAGCACAGGGATTCCCAATTCGTTGGCCTTTTTCAGCTTGGAGCCTGCATTTTCTCCTGCCACCACATAGGTGGTCTTTTTGGACACGGAGCCGGCAGCTTTCCCGCCGCAGCGCTCGATTCTCTCTGTGGCCTCCTCCCGGGTGAACAGGGACAGGGCTCCTGTGAGGACGAAGGTCATCCCTGCGAAGCGGTCATCCAGCTTCTCCTCCTTGGATTGGAAGTTGACCCCCGCCTCCTGAAGCCGGCGGATCAGGTGCTGGGATTGGGGCTGAGCAAACCAATCCAGAATATTCTGGGCCGTGACAGGGCCCACGTCCGGAACCTCCGTGAGGGCCGCAAGATCCGCAGACATGAGGGCCTCCATGGAGCCAAAGGCGGAGGCCAGAGTCTTTCCTGCCTTCGCTCCCACCTGCCGGATGCCCAGAGCGTAAATCAGGCGGCCCAGATCCTGGGTCTTGCTGGCCTCAATGGCGGACAGGAGCTTATGCGCCGCCTTGCTGCCGTTTTTCCAGAGGCCCTTCAACTCCTCCAGGGTGAGGTAGTAGATATCCGCCGGGGACTTGATATACCCCTTTTCAATCAGTCCGTCCACAATGGCGCTGCCCAGGCCGTCGATGTCCATGGCATCCCGGGAGACAAAGTGGGCAATGTTTCTGGACAGCTGGGCCGGGCACTCCGCGCCGGTGCAGCGCAGGAAGGCCCCGTCCTCGTCCCGAACCACGGCCGCGCCGCAGATGGGGCACCGGTCCGGCAGGCGGTAGGCCACAGTCCCGGCGGGGCGTTTGTCCGTCTCCACCTCCAGAATCTCCGGGATGATCTCCCCTGCTTTCCGGATGCGCACCGTGTCGCCGATGCGGATGTCTTTCTGGGCAATGAAATCCTGGTTGTGCAAAGTGGCATTGGTGACGGTGGTGCCTGCCAGGTGCACCGGGCGAACCACGGCCTTGGGCGTCAGGACGCCGGTGCGGCCCACCTGGATGATAATGTCCTCCACCACCGTGGACTTGATCTCGGGAGGATACTTGTAGGCTGCCGCCCAGCGGGGAAACTTGGCCGTGCTCCCCAGCACCTGCCGCTGGGCCAGGTCGTCCAGCTTAATCACCGCCCCGTCAATGTCAAAGGGCAGGTCATAGCGCCCCCCGTCAATGTCCAGGACGGACTGCCACACCTGGGAAAAATCCCGGCAGAGAGTGTGGGGAATCACCCGGAAGTGCAGACTCTCCAGATACTCCAGCACCTGGGTATGGGTCTCAAAGGTTCTGCCCTCCGCCAGCTGGAGGTTAAAAATCAGAATGTCCAGCTTCCGCCGGGCGGCAATGCTGGGGTCCAGCTGCCGGAGAGACCCGGCGGCGGCGTTTCGGGGGTTGGCGAAAAGGCTCTGTCCAGCCTCCTCCCGGGCGGCGTTCAGAGCCGCAAACACCTTCTTGGGCATAAATACCTCTCCCCGGACAATGAGCCGGGCAGGGGCCCCTTCCAGGTGCATGGGGATGGAGCGGATGGTCTTCAGATTCTCCGTCACATCCTCTCCAACCCGCCCGTCTCCCCGGGTGGCGCCCCGGACAAAATCGCCGTTCACATATTCCAGCGCCACGGAGAGTCCGTCCACCTTCGGCTCTACGGACCAGGCCGCCTGGGTCACCGTCTCCCGGATCCTGGTGTCAAAATCCTCCAGCTCCTCCCGGGAGAACAGGTCCTGGAGGCTCTCCAGAGGCACGGGATGCACCACCTTCTCAAACTGGCTCAGAGCCTGGCCTCCCACCCGGCGGGTGGGAGACAGGGGCGAGGCCAATTCCGGGTACTGGGCCTCCAGCTCCTCCAGCTGGCGGAGCAGACGGTCATATTCATAATCCTCCATCTGCGGGTCGTCCAGGACATAATACCGATAGTTGGCCTCCTCCAGGGTCTGGGTCAGCTGTCGGATTTTCTCTTTGGGTTCCATAGTATCATTCTCCTTTATGGTGCAAGGCTCCCGGCGGAGAGGAAGGTCTCCGGGACGGTTCCCACAATGATGGTCTCCGCCACCACCACCTGGCTCATGACGTTGAAGGTCAAGGTATCACTGAGCACCAGAATGGTCACGTCCACACTGACCTCCATGGTCAGCTGCTGGAGGGTCTGGTTGATGCCGGCCTCAGAAAAATGGCTGACAAACTGGGCGTCGGAGTTGCTGATGGAAATGACCCGCACGGGAATGGCGGGGCCCTTTCCGGAGAACATCTCCGGAACAAAAATGCTTCCCAGCGGGATGCCTATGTCATGGGTGTCCAGGGCCAGTATCTCATCGTTGATGATGTTCAGAATTTCGGTTTTCAACCGGTTGACCTCGCTCATGTTGGTTTTCAGAGCGGTAATCCGGCCCTGAAGGTCCTTTTCAAAGTAGACAATCCGGTCATACTGGATATTGTCCCTGGCAATCTGCTCCGCAATGGCATCATTGATCAGGTCGGAGGTCTGATTTTTCACCTGGGTAATGGCCAGTTCCCTTGCAATGGGATTGAACCGGCTCCGCAGGAAGAAAAACCCCGCCGTAATCAAAATCAATATCAGCAGTACAATCCGGCGTCCCCGGTGCCGGCGGCGTCTGCGCATAGGCAATCCCCCCTTGGAGACAGCATATGCGGCAGAGCCCTTCCATATCCGGTCAGAGTTTCTTCATATGTGCCGAGGCGGTCTTTGCCATGAGGCGCTTGGTGCCGATTTCGTCGAAGGCAATCTCCAAGAGGGCGTCGCCGCCCATTTTCATCACGGACAGCACCATACCCTTTCCAAAGGCCCCATGCTGCACCATGTCTCCCTGCTTATAGTCCACCACCGTCTGGCTCACGGCCTTGGCGGCAAAGTCGGAGTACTCCGCCTGCTTCATGTGGGCCCGGCGGCGCAGGGTGTCCGCGCTGACCTTGGATTTTTCGGAGCGAACCTCCCTGGGCTCCGGCCGGACGCCGCCCCGGTGCTCCACGCAGGAGTCAGGAATCTCCTTCAGAAAGCGGGAGGCCATACAGGCATTGGTGCGGCCATAGAGCATTCTCTGCCGGGCGTGAGAAATGGTGAGATGCTCCTTGGCCCGGGTTATGGCCACATAGCAGAGCCTGCGCTCCTCCTCCATCTCCTCCGGCTCCCCAATGGCCCGCATCCCCGGGAACAGCCCCTCCTCGAAGCCCACCAGGAACACCTGGGGGAATTCCAGGCCCTTGGCGCTGTGCATGGTCATCATAACCACCGCGTCTGCCGAGGCGTCATACTGCTCGATGTCCGTGTACAGGGCAATTTCCTCCAGGAAGCCCGCCAAGGTGGGCTCCAGGTTGTTCTCCATGTAGCTGAGAATGCTGGACTTCAGCTCCCGCACGTTCTCCAGGCGGGTGATGTTCTCCTCCGTGGGCTTGTCCAGCAGCATCTTCTCATAGCCCGTGCGGGCCAGTACCTGGTCATAGAACGTATCCAGGGCCATCCCCTCCTCCAGGAGCCGGGCCAGATCCTCAATCATGTCCGTAAAATCCCGGAGCTTTTGGCCGGAGCGCTCCAGCGCCTGATAATTCTCACAGTTTTCCATAATGTCATAGAGGTGACGGTTACTCACCTGGGCCAGGCGCTCCACCATCTCCAGGGTCTTTCCGCCCAGGCCTCTGGCCGGGGTATTCACAATCCGCCGCAGGCGCAGGTCGTCCGTGGGGTTGTTGATGATGCACAGATAGGCCAGCATGTCCTTGACCTCCGCCCGGTCAAAGAACCGGGTGCCTCCCACAATCCGGTAGGGAATTCCATTCCGCTTGAAGGAATACTCCAGGGCGTTGGACTGGGCGTTGGTCCGGTACAAGATGGCAAAGCTGCGGAAGCCTGCCGTTCTGGATTTCGCCAGAATCTGCCCGGCTACGAAGTTGGCCTCCTCGCTCTCGTTGTAGGCCTCATAGACCAGGATGGGATCTCCCTGGCCGTTGGCGGTCCAGAGGGTCTTCCCCTTCCGGCCCAGGTTGTGGGAAATCACCGCGTTGGCGGCGTTCAGAATGGACTGGGTGGAGCGGTAGTTCTGCTCCAGCCGGATGGTTCTGGCACCCTTATAGGCGCTCTCAAAGCCCAGAATGTTCTCAATGGTGGCGCCCCGGAACCGGTAAATGCTCTGATCGTCATCGCCCACTACACAGATATTCTCATACCGTCCGGCCAGAAGGGAGGCCAGCCGGTACTGCAGCAGGTTGGTGTCCTGATACTCGTCAATGAGCACATAGCGGAACTTCCGCTGGTAGTGATCCCGCACCTCCGGATACTCCTCCAGGAGCTGCACGGTCAGGAAGATAATATCGTCAAAATCCAGGGCGTTGTTGGCCCGGAGCCGCCGCTGGTACTCGGCGTAGGCCTGGGAGATTTTCTCCAGACGGTAGTCTCCGCTGGCCTTGGCGGTCTTCTCAAAGTCGGCGGGCGACTGGAGCTTGTCCTTGGCCCGGCTGATGCGGCCCAGAACCGACTTGGCGGGGAAGGTCTTGTCATCCAGGTTCATATTCTTAATGATATCCTTCATAATCCGCTCGGAGTCCGCCGTGTCGTAGATGGTAAAGCTCCGGTTATAGCCCAGGCGGTCAATCTCCCGCCGGAGAATCCGGCAGCAGGCGGAGTGGAAGGTCATGGCCCACACGTCGTTCGCCTGGGGGCCAACGGCGCTGGCCAGGCGGGTCTTCAGCTCATTGGCCGCCTTATTGGTAAAGGTGATGGCAATGATGCTCCAGGGAGCCGCCGGGTGCAGGGCGCACAACCGGTCCGCCCGCTGCCGCTCCGCCTCCGTAGGCTGGGCTCCCAGCCCCTCCAAAAATGCCAGATCCTCCTGGTTAACCTCCGGAGGAACTTCCTGGCTGTCGCTGCCGCAGCCGTACCGAATCAGGTTGGCAATCCGGTGAATGAGAACCGTCGTCTTGCCGCTGCCGGCCCCCGCCAACAAAAGCAGCGGCCCGTCGGTCGTGAGCACGGCCTGCCGCTGCATCTCGTTCAGATTTCTGAACTGGGCTTCAATATAGCGCCGCCGGGCGGCAGCGAATTTCATCTCAAAGGTCTCTGTCATATCCATACCCATCCTCTCGTGATGGGTCTATTTTATAACATTTTTCTCCCTGCGTAAAGTGTCAATTGCTACAAATCTGCAGCGGAAAAAGGGCTACAGCATTTCACGGAGATGGCCCAGGGCCTTTTTTTCGATTCTGGACACCTGAACCTGGGAAACCCCCAGAACCCTCGCCACCCGCTCCTGGGTCAGGCCGTGGAAGTAGCGTAGATTGATGACCAGAGCCTCCCGCTCCGGCAGCTTCCCGATGGCCTCCCGCAGGGCAATCCGCTCCACCAGCTGCTCCTCCGTATCGGAGTCCGTGAGAACGTTCTCCAGAGTGAAGCCGTCCTCCCCGGATTCCCGCTGGATGGACTCCGTGGCCGCCGTGGCGGTCTCCGCCATTGCGATTTCCTCGGCGGTGAGCCCCAGCTCTCTGCCGATTTCTCCGATGGTGGGTTCCCGGCCCAGCTCCGCCGTAAGGCGGCTGCGGGTCATTTTAATGGAGGCCGACTGCTCCTTCAGGCTGCGGCTCACCTTGATGGCTCCGTCGTCCCGGAGAAACCGGCGTATTTCTCCGGCAATTTTGGGAACCGCGTAAGTGGAAAACTGGGTGCCAAAGGCCGGGTCATATCCCTCCACCGCCTTCAGAAAGCCCAGGCAGCCCAACTGATACAGGTCATCCGAGTCCACCCCCCGGCCGAAAAAGCGGCGCGCCACAGACCAGATGAGGCCGTTGTTCTCCAGAATCAGCTGCTCTCCCGCCTCCCGGTCTCCTGCCCGGCTCCGGGCAATGAGCTCCTCCAGCCCCGGACTCATTGTCCGCCCCGGCGCTGCAGTCTGCGGCGCATATGTACCGTGGTGCCCTTCCCCGGCTGGGAGGTGATCTCCAGGGAGGTCATGAAGCTCTCCATAATGGTAAAGCCCATCCCGGAGCGGTCTGCTCCGCCGGTGGTGTACATGGGCTTTCTGGCCTTGTCGATGTCCTCAATGCCCACGCCCTTGTCCTTCACCACAATGTCCAGCACGTTATCCTTCAGAATCCGGCAGCGGAGCATAATGGTTCCGAAGCTGTTGGGGTAGGCGTGAACAATGCAGTTGGTCACTGCCTCGGACACGGCGGTTTTGATGTCCCCCAGCTCCTCCAGGGTCGGGTCCAGCTGGGCCGCGAAGCAGGCCACGGCGGACCGGGCAAAGGCCTCGTTGGTGGACCGGCTGGGAAACTCCAGAATCATATAGTTCTCAAATTTCATCGGACTGCCTCCTTGATCTCCACAATTTTCTCAATGCCCGCCGCCCGCAGCACCTTCATGGGCTGCTCCGCGATGGACTGGAGCCGCAGCCTCCCCCCAATCTGGGCCATGTGCCGCATGGCGTTGATCACCACGGCAATGCCGGAGGAGTCCATAAAGGTGACCTCCTGAAAATCCAGTACACAGACCGCGGGCATATAAGTGTCGATTTTTGCGGTGATTTTCTGAATGTACTCCTTGGCGCAGTGGTGATCAATCTCCCCGGTCAGCGCCACTGTCAGCTGCCGGTCCTGCAAAAAGCTTGTAAAATGCATAGGCTTGTCCCTCATTTCTCAGTCATTCCGTGAAATCCTCCCCGGGTGGGCAGGAACCCGCTCCCCCGGCGCTACAAAAAACAGTATAAGCCCTTTCCCGGGAGAATACAGTCGAAGCCGTGACAGGCTGAAAACTTCAGCAGGATAAAATGTAGCCCTGCCGGAGGAACCCGGCAGGGCTACGAATCTTCTCTTTTTTGATTATTTCAGCTTCTCCAGCCGGGCCTTGCTCTCGGTCAGCTGGGCGATCAGGGCCCGGAGCTTCTCTGCCTTCTCCCGCTCGGCGTTCACCACGGCTTCCGGAGCCTTGGCAGTGAACTTCTCATTGGAGAGCTTGCCCTCTGTGGCAGTCAGATTCTTCCCGGCCTTGTCCAGCTCCCTGGAGATTCGCTCCAGCTCCTTGGCCACGTCCACCAGCTGATCCATGGGCATATACAGCCGGGCGTCGGCGGTGATGGCGCCGGCCATATCCTCATGGCCCTGGGGGTCCTCCTCCAGAACCACCACCTCATCGGCATAAGCCAGCCGCTGAATGAAGGGGATGCCCTCCCGGAATGCCACAGGCTTCTGCGTCACCACATACAAGGTGGCCTTTTTGGAGGGGGGCACGTTCATCTCCGCCCGGCGGTTACGGACGGCCCGGATGGCCTGGGTGACGGTCTCCATATGGGCCTCGTCCTCCGGGAAGGACAGGGCCTCGGAAACCGTGGGCCACTGGGCCACAATGAGGGCTGCCCCTTCGTGGGGGATGGACTGCCAGATTTCCTCGGTGATGAAGGGCATGAAGGGGTGCAGCAGCCGGAGGGTCTGATCCAGCACATACACCAGCACTCCCAGAGCAGTCCCCTTGCTCTCCTCGTTCTCGCCGTAAAGTCTGGCCTTGGTGAGCTCGATATACCAGTCGCAGTAAATATCCCACACAAAGTCATAGATCTTCTGAACGGCAATGCCCAGCTCATAGCGCTCCAGATTGTCCGTGACCTCAGAAATGAGGGTGTTCAGCTTGGAGAGCACCCACTTGTCCGCAATCTCCAGCCTGTCCGTCCGGGGAAGGCCGGGCTCCATGTCCGGGGCGATGTTCTCCAGATTTGTGAGCACATACCGGCTGGCGTTCCACAGCTTGTTGGCGAAGTTCCGCATGGCCTCGCACCGCTCCACATAGAAGCGCATGTCGTTTCCAGGGGAGTTGCCCGTGACCATGTTCATGCGCAAAGCGTCGCAGCCGTACTTATCAATCATCTCCAGGGGATCAATGCCGTTGCCCAGGGACTTGCTCATCTTCCGGCCCTTGTCGTCCCGCACCAGGCCGTGGATGAGGACGGTGTGGAAGGGAGGCTTGCCCGTGTGCTCGCAGGCGGAAAAGATCATCCGGGCCACCCAGAAGAAGATGATGTCATAGCCCGTGACCAGCACATCCGTGGGATAGAAGTAATCCAGATCTTCGTTTTTCTCAGGCCAGCCCAGGGTCTCAAAGGGCCACAGGGCAGAGGAGAACCAGGTGTCCAGCACATCGGGGTCCCGCTCAATGTTGTGGCTGCCGCACTTTTCACAGGCCACGGCGTCCTCCCGGGAGACCGTGATATGTCCGCAGTCGGCGCAGGTCCAGGCGGGAATCTGATGGCCCCACCAGAGCTGCCGGGAGATGCACCAGTCCCGGACGTTCTCCATCCAGTTGAGGTAGGTCTTGCTGAACCGGTCGGGGACAAACTTCGTCTCGCCGTCCTTCACCACCCGGATGGCCTCCTCCGCAAGAGGCTTCATCTTCACGAACCACTGGGCGGAGATGATGGGCTCCACGTCATTGTGGCAGCGGTAGCAGGTACCCACATTGTGGGCATAATCCTCCACCTTCACCAGATATCCCTGGGCCTCCAGGTCGGCCACGATGGCCTTCCGGGCCTCATACCGGTCCAGGCCCTCATATTTGCCGCCGTTTTCGTTGACCTTGCCGTTGTCGTCCAGCACCCGGATGATCTCCAGATTGTGCCGCAGGCCCACCTCGAAGTCGTTGGGGTCGTGGGCGGGGGTCATCTTCACGCAGCCGGTGCCGAAGTCCATCTCCGCGTAGTCGTCAGCCACCACGGGGATCTCCTTGTTCACCAGGGGCAGAATCACCTTCTTGCCCACAATGTCCTTATACCGCTCGTCCGCGGGGTTCACGCACACACCGGTGTCGCCCAGCATGGTCTCAGGGCGGGTGGTGGCCACAATCACTTCCCCGGAGCCGTCCGCCAGGGGGTAGCGGATGTGCCACAGGTGGCCGGGCTTGTCCAGGTACTCCACCTCGGCGTCGGAAAGGGCCGTGACGCAGTGGGGGCACCAGTTGATAATCCGGCTGCCCTTATAAATGAGGCCCTTTTCATACAGAGAGACAAAGACCTCCCGGACGGCCTTGGAGCAGCCCTCGTCCATGGTGAACCGGGCCCGCTCCCAGTCGCAGGAGGCGCCCAGCTTCTTCTGCTGCTCCACAATCCGGTTGCCAAACTTGTGCTTCCAGTCCCACACCCGCTCCAGGAACTTCTCCCGGCCCAGGTCGTAGCGGGTGAGGTTTTCCTTGCGGAGCTCCTCCTCCACCTTGATTTGGGTGGCGATGCCGGCGTGGTCAACGCCGGGAATCCACAGGGCGTTGTAGCCCTGCATCCGCTTAAACCGGATGAGGATATCCTGCAAAGTGGCGTCCATGGCGTGGCCCATGTGGAGCTGGCCGGTGACGTTGGGCGGGGGCATGACGATGGTGAAGGGCTTTTTATCCGCGCTTCTCTCTGCGTGGAAGTAGCCGCCCTCTTCCCACATCTCATAAATCCGGCTCTCCACTTCCTTGGGCTCATAGATTTTTGACAATTCCTTTGCCATTTTTTGAGTCTCCTTCCTAAAATTAGTTTTTTCAGGACGAAAACAAAAATTGCGCCCTGAATGCTCAGGGCGCAACAAAACTGTTCCGCGGTACCACCTGAATTCCCGGAATATCCGGGCACTTGGGGAGCCTGTAACGGGGCAAGGCCGTATGGGCTTACTGGAAGTTCGGCCCATCCGCTCCGGGGCGACAATCGGCTCTTCTTCCGCAGGCGCTTGCACCAACCGCGCCCTCTCTGCCCGGAACCGGAGCGAACCTCCCCATCCATGCGTTTCGCTTCCTTATTATATCCGGTAAAATTCCGTTTGTCAATGGAATCTCCGGAGATTTCCCGGGGAATTGATTGACATTCCATGGGGATATTGATAAAATAGAGGGACGCAAGCATACAACTCTTTCTTTGCAAAGGAACGCATTCTATGGCGCAAGAGAAAAAATCGGTTGCCCACAAGCAAGGGTTTTTACAGGGCGCGGCCATTTTGACCATTGGCACCCTGGCCTCCCGGGTGGTTGGGGCCCTGTTCAAGATTCCCCTCACCAGACTCATCACCACCCAGGGCGCCGGCCATTTTAACGTGGCTTACAATATCTATACGGTTTTGTTAAACGTCTCCTCCACGGGCCTGCCCATCGCCGTGAGCCGCATGGTCTCCGAGGCCGCCACCCTGGGCCGCCGCCGTCAGGTGCAGAAGATCCGGCGCATCAGCCTTTGGCTCTTCGTGCTCATCGGCCTTCTGTGCGGCGGGGCCATGCTGATTTTCGCGCCCCAGCTGGCCACCTGGATGCGGGACCCCGACGCCTGGTATGCCATCGCGGTGCTGGCCCCCGCCGTCCTGTTCGTCTGCATCAGCAGCTCCTTCCGGGGATACTTCCAGGGGCAGCAATATATGACGCCCACTGCCGTCACCCAGGTTCTGGAGGCCTTCTGCAAGCTGTTTTTGGGCCTTGGGGCCATTCTTCTGGCCCTGCGGGCCGGCTGGAACTACGCCCAGGCCACCGGTGCGGCCATTGTGGGTGTCACCATCGGCGCAGCGCTCGGCAGCGGGTATCTGGCTCTGCAGTACCGGAAGAAGCGGCTGCGCCTCACCCCGGAGGACGCCGCATCCCCGGTTCTGTCCACCTGGGAGACCACCAGGCGCCTTCTGACCCTGGCAATTCCCATCACCATTGGCGCAACCGGCCTTCAGGTTTTCAACGCTCTGGGCAGCAAGGTGATTCTGGGCCGGCTCCAGGACGCCCTGGGCTATCCTCTTTCCGAGGCGAGCTCCCTCTACGGCGTATTCTCCATGGCCCAGACCCTGTATCTGCTCCCCTCAGCCCTGGTGCAGCCCCTGGCCATCAGCATCATTCCGGCAGTCACCTCCGCCCTGGCCCTCTCCAAGCTGGAGGACGCCCGGCGGCTGGAGGAGTCCTCCTTCCGCATTGCCGGTCTCATTGCCCTTCCCTGCGGTCTTGGCATGTCCGTTTTGTCCGTGCCCATCCAGAGGGCGCTCTATGGCTATGACCCGCAGACGCTGGAAACGGCCGGCCCTGTCCTGGCGCTTCTGGGCATTGCAGCCGTGCTCTATTGCTTCATCCTTGTGACCAATGCCATCCTTCAGGCCCACGGAAAAGCCACAACCCTGATTTACACCACCCTGGCCGGCGGCATTGCCAACCTGGCCGTCAGCTACCTTCTGGTGGGAAGTTCCAGGTTCCACATTCATGGGGCCGCCATCGGCACGGTGGTCTATTGCGTGGTCACCCTGGCTCTGAATCTTCTGGCCATCCGCCGGTATCTTTCCAAGGCTCCCAGGCTCCTCCCCCAGGTAATGAAGTCCCTTCTGGCCGCCTGTGTCATGGGAGCGGCCGCCTTCCTCACCGATTACCTGCTGCACAGCTTGGTTCTTGCCATAGGCGCAGCCGTTCTCACCTATCTGGCTTGCGTCTATTGTCTGAAAATACTCACCTGGTATGATTGCCAGCTTCTTCCCAAGGGGGATACCATCGCCCGGCTTCTGCGTGTCCGGTCTCAGGATTCCCCCAACTCTCTTTGACCACAAGGAGGACACCTATGCGCGCATCTGTAGCATTGCTTGAGAAAATCAACAAGCTCTTCCCGCCGGTAGAGCACCCCTTTAACCTGCAGAATCAGGGAAAGCAGACCTATGCCCAGTGGCAGTTTCAGTGGGGTGAAAAAACCGTGGCCTGCTTTACACCCCGGTTCACCCCCCAGGAGATTTTCTCCGGGAAGACGGTTCTGGATATGGGCTGCGGCGCTTCCGGAAAGAGCCTCTATTACATCTCTATCGGCGCGGAACAGGTGGTCGGCGTGGATGTGGTGGAGCACTACAAAAAAGAGGCGGAGGACTTTGCCGCCCAGCTGGGCTACCAGGACAAATTCCGGTTCCTCCTGGGGGACGCCCTCAACCTGGGTCTTCCGGAAAATACCTTCATGGAGCACATCTATGACCCCAAGGGTGCGCTTCAGGAGGCCCTCCGGGTGCTGAAGCCCGGTGGCCGGATTTATATCAACTTTCCCCCCTACTATCACCCCACGGGCGCCCACATGAGTGACGTCATCGGCATTCCCTGGGTGCATCTGTTCTTCTCGGAGAAGACGCTCATCGCAGCCTACAAGGATTTGGTTCGGGGCCTCCCCGATGAACAGGATCGTCTGGCTCTCCGGTTCAGCACCGATGAAAACGGCCGGGAGACCATCAGCTATATCAACAAAATGACCATCCGCCGGTTTCACAGAATCCTGAAGGAGCTGAAGCTCACCCCCTACTGGTACCGGGAGATTCCCCTGCGCTCTTACTTGACGCCCCTGGCAAAGCTCCCGGTGCTAAAGGAAATGTTCGTGAAGATGTGCGCCTGCGTCATTGAAAAGCCCGCCCCCGAAACGGGACGGTAGTGCAAGGAGGATCTCATCATGCATCTTTCCCTTGTGGTACCCTGCTATAATGAAGTGGAAAATGTGGCCGCCTTCCAGGAGGCCGTGATCTCCGCCTTTCAGGGCTGCGGCTATGGATATGAAATTGTGTTTGTGGATGACGGCAGCAGTGACGGAACGCTGCAGGAGCTCCACCGGCTGTACAGCGCCCAGGCCTGCCCTGTGAGCGTGGTCAGCTTCTCCCGGAACTTTGGCAAGGAGTCCGGCCTGTACGCCGGGCTGGAACATGCCAGGGGAGACTATATCAGCCTCATTGACGCGGATCTCCAGCAGCGCCCGGAGCTGGTGCGGCAGATGGTGGAAATTCTGGACACCCAGCCGGAGTACGACATTGTGGCCGCCTATCAGGATAAGCGGGGGGACGGAAAAGTGCTGACCTTCTTTAAGGAGGGTTTTTACAGAACCATCAACCGCCTCTCCTCCGTAAAGCTCCGTCCCGACGCCAGCGATTTTCGCACCTTCCGCCGGAAGGTGGCCGACAGCATCCTCTCCCTGCCGGAGTACCACCGGTTTTCCAAGGGAATTTTCGCCTGGGTGGGCTACAACACCTGCTTCATCCCCTACACCGCCTGCGAGCGGGCCGCCGGTACCACCAAGTGGTCCTTCAAAAAGCTGTTCCGCTATGCCATCGACGGCATCATCGGCTTCTCCACCGCACCCCTGCGCCTGGCCACCTACACCGGGCTTCTTGCCGCCGTGGCATCTCTGGTCTATCTGGTGATTGTGGTGCTGCAGAAGCTGATCCGGGGCATTGACGTCCCCGGCTACGCCACCATCATTGTGCTGATTCTGTTCCTGGGTGGGCTGCAGCTGTTCTGCCTGGGGCTCATCGGAGAGTATGTGGGCAAAATCTTCGAGCAGTCCAAGCAGCGGCCCGTGTACCTGGCCAAGGAGGTTTTGCTCCACGAAGACAATGCCCCGCCGGAATCCTCCGCCGGTCAATAAAATGAGCGCAAAAGAACACCGCTGTTTCCTGGTGCAAGGGGAACAGCGGTGTTCTTTTATCAAAATTCGCCTTTTTCCATTTTACGGGCTTACAGCAAGCAGTGCTCCAGCTCCTGCAGGAACCGGCGCAGGGCTTCGGTGCTCAGGTTGTAATAGATACTTGCACCCCGCTTTGTGGCGGTGACGAAGCCCTCGTTGGCCAGCAGATTGATGTGGTGGGAGATGGTGGCAGGGGTGAGGCCCAGCTTCTCGGCAATGTCTTGACCGTTGCATTCCTTGTTTTTCAGCGCTTTCAGGATTTCCAGCCGGCTCTTGTCGCCCATGGACTTGAGTTTACCCACCAGGTTGGTTGATTGATCGGAGTACTTCTGAATCAGCGCCCCAATCTGGCTGTAATACACCCCAAAATCCAGCCGCGCGTCCTGAAAATCCCAACGCAGGCCGTGGAAACCCATGAGACAGGGCACCACCGTCACCTGCTCCGGCTGAGAGG
>JALETK010000064.1 GCA_022781505.1 Clostridiales bacterium
ATGGCATTCAAGAGGTCAGCGGTTCAATCCCGCTTATCTCCACCAAAAATGTTGAAAATCATTGGTTTCAACATCTTTTCTTTTTCTCTGCTTTTTCGGGCGGATTTTCAAACCGCTTGAATTCTCTGCAAATTTGAGTCATTGATTCTGCAATCATCTTTGCCCTTTTCGCCGTTCGCATATTGTCCCCTCCGTGGCGGTTTTTCTATTAGTATAGCACGCCAAAAGGAAAGAGAAAAGACGTTCTTTCCCAATCTCCCTTGAATTTTCTGGACAAGTGTGATACTATAATTATGCGACGCAAATCAATACAGGGAAGCCACAGGGAATGTGTTTTTACTTTGGTAAAAACGCATTCTCCGCTTTGCGTTCCCCGTGGGTTCCAAAGGTTTGCGTCGCAGCAAATGGAGCTGTGCGTTTTTCGGTGCGCAGCTTCGGCTGCGCACTTTTTTATTTTATGCAGAAAGAAGGAATTGAAATGAATAGGGTTGTTTTTCTTACTATGGCTTTTGCCTTACTGCTACTGCTGACAGCCTGCGGAAGCTCCCCAGTAAAAACGGACAGCGCGAAAGAAACATCTTCTACCATTCAAGAAACAAATGAGCTTCAATTAACTGGCTATCCAAAAATCGAAGAAATATCATGGGAATTTAGAAATACTGTTCGATATGGCGAACCTGTGGCAGTGTTTGACTACACAAACAACTCCAACTATACAATTGTTCTTTTGGACTTTCAATACGAAATGAAGGATGGGGTTACATCAGAGCAATTACAGCTTACGGATATTTTGACAGATTCTTTGGTTCCCGATGAAGAAATTCCTGAAATGACGCCAAATGTGTTAGATTGGATTGTTTGCGACCCTGGCGAAAAGGCCGAAGGCGCTATTTGCTATATGAAATACAATACAGAACCTGCCAACACAAATCAATGCCAATTGATGAATTTGAAGTCTGCAGACATTTACTTTATTGGAGAAGATGGAAAAAGACATACGGTTTCCTATAGTGCCGAAAATGGAGGTTATTCTCTCTGGGAAACCTCGGAAGAACTATATTCTTGGATAGATAATGACTATACAAAAATGATTCCGAAACCTGACACACGAATCGCTTCCGCTGACCAATTCAAGGAGGACTGCTTGGGTGTAAAGGCCTATGATATGTCGCATGATGCGTATTTAGCATATATCGACGCGTGTGAAGATATGGAATTTGAAAACAAATATCCCAATGAAGACCATGATTATTCATTCACGGGCACAAATCCAGAGGGTTATGAAATCTATGTTCGGTATATTGATTATATGCACTGCATTGAGATCACGCTTAAAAAAATCTGATACATAAGCGGCTGAGGTGATAAACTAAAATTGGACACGAGATGTAAAATAGGAAGCAACACCATGTGCATTCCCAGGTAGCATAAGCCCGGAATTGAACAGGGAGTGCCTGGACACAGGCTGACAGACTTACGGTGGTGAAATCAGCCGTTACCAGGCAGCCGAACAATCTGGCATCAGTAGACGGACGGCCCAGCGGCTTATGCACCGCTCCCGTTCAGCTGAGGGGCGGAGAATCCGGTCAGCAACAGATTTTTTGCGGCTCCAGTCAACCTGAACCGTTCCTGCGGCGTATGGAGCACAGGGCAGCGGGGGCGGGTAGGCCCGAAGCCATGTGAGAATAAATCTTACAGGAAGAAAACTTTTTATTTACAGTTCCGCTCTGTTTGTGATATGATAGGCATTGTGAATGCTGACAGACAGGAGTCGTTGTCCATATGGAGTATATCATATTGGATATGGAATGGAATCAGCCCTGGCCCGGGTCGCCCTCTGCGCGGAAGCCCCTGCCGGTGCAGATTCGCGGGGAAATTATTCAGATCGGCGCCGTCCGGCTTTTGACGGATCAGACCGTGGCGGATGAGTTTCAGGTCATGGTGCGGCCCAAGTTCTACCGCCGTCTCAACAAGCGGGTCTCCAAGCTCACGGGCATCAAGGAGTCCCAGCTGAAGGAGGAGGGGCTGCCCTTCCCCGAGGCGGTGGAGCAGTTCCGCCAGTGGTGCGGGGAGGACGTGGTCTTCCTCACCTGGGGCTTTGACGACATCGCCATTCTCCGGGAGAACCTGGCCCTGTTTGACCTGCCCATGGACTGGACCGACCGGTGGTACAACGCCCAGATGATCTTCAACGCCCAGACCGACGGCTCCAACGCCCAGAAGGCCCTGAAAACCGCCATGGAGATATTCGGCATTGAGGCCAGCCGCCCCGCCCACGACGCCCTGGGGGACGCCTACCACACCGCCCTCATCTGCAACCGTCTGGATCTGCACCGGGGCGTCCGGGAGTACGAGGCCGCCCTCAAGGAGCATGAGAACGGCTTCCACGGGGCGGAGCTGCCCGGCTGCCTCAGCCGCCATGTGTATTACGGCTTTGACAGCAAGGAAAACGCCCTGGAGCGCATGGCCGGGCCGGACAACCTGTGCCCCCAGTGCGGCGGGCAGATGTCCTGCCGCCGCTGGTTCTCCCAGCCCGGCCGCCGGTATATGGCCATGGCCCAGTGTCCGGAGCACGGAGAGTATCTCATCCGCATCCGCCTGACCCAGGAGGAGGACGGCGCCCTGCGGGTCAGCCGCCTGGTCTATGACGGCGCCTCCGAGGCCGCCCAGGCCTACGCCCAGCGGGCCCAGAAGGCCGAGCCCGTCCGCCCCCGCCGCCGTCGCCGCCGCACCTCAAAGCCCGCCGGGCAGGAGAACCCATAAGGGCACCAATTTCCCCCAAAACTGCCGCCAATGTCACAAACCTAAGGGAGCATCCCATATTCGGCACCTCTGTAGGGCAGGGTCAGACGTAAACCGGGCGCCCCCGATTCTGCCCGTAGGGGAGGGTTATGACCCTCCCGGGTACTTACCGGAACCCGGGCACTTCCAATCCCTCCTGCAAGGGCTGGTGCCTCAGAACGGAGCTGCCAATCAGACTTGCTGCTGCCCGGGAGGGTCATGACCCTCTCCTACAGACACACTGCCAAACCTGTCCTATCATACACGTTTAAGCTCGTGACATTGAACTGCCGCACCTCCCTTCGCCATCCTCGCAAGGATGCCAAAGGGAGGTGCGGCAGTTTATTGCGGGAGCCTCAAAGCTCCCACCAGGTCTCCTCCACCCCCACAGGGGCAAAGCCCAGCTTCTGATACAGGGCAACCGCCCGGCGGTTGGTCTCGGCCACCAGGAGCTCCGCCGTGTCCTCCTGAATCAGGGACAGCAGCGTCTCCGCCACCAAACGGCCCTGGCCGGGGGCACAGGACACCAAAGCCGTCAGGCGGTTTCCCACCACCTGCCCCAGGCCCAGGAGTCTCTCGTCCCGGTGGACGAAATAGCAGCCCCCCTGCTCCAGCAGCCGGGAGAGCTCCCGCTCCCCCAGGGACCGGGCCGCCGGAACCTGCGCCATGGCCTTATTGTACACGGAGCGGTAATCCCCCCAGTTCTCCGGCGCCAGGGGCCACAGGAGGGCTCCGGTTGGACGGCTTTCCCCCAAAGGCGCGGTCATCCGAATAATCCGGAAGGCGGGCTCTCCCGGCAGCGCCGCCCCGGTGGCGTACACCCGCTCCGCCCCCATCATCTGGCAGAACCGGCGGCACTCCTCCAAAAGTCCCTCCAGCCCCTCCGGAGCCACCCACTGGAGCATACAGTAGGCCTCCCGGCGGTAAGGAATCTCCTGGAGCACCAGGAACGCCGCCCCCCAGGGGCAGGTGAAGTCCGGAATGTTTCGCATGAAGCCCTCTCCCCTTCCCTGAAATCAGACTTGCCAGGCCGGGAACCAATTGCCGGCCTGGCAAGCGCTGTCATAGATGATTGACCCGTTAAAACGCGCCGAATTGGGTGGCCTTGCCCCGCCGGGAGGCAATGATGCACACCAGGGAGAGCGCAATGCCGAAAATGGCATCCACCACGGAGAAAATCCCCCGTCCCAGGCGCCCGCCCTCAAAATACCGGGTGCACAGGGCCAGCTCCACCAGGGCGTCCGTCCCGATGATGACGCCGAAGGGGGTGTAGTTGGTGCCCACCACCAGGGAGACGAAATAGGCAATGGCCACCACCAGGGAGTATCCCAGGAACCAGAGAACCGCAAAAACGTTCCGGTCTGTCACAATGGCGTCATAGCAGATACGGACGGAGTTGGGGCCCAGGAAGCCCAGAATGTCGTTGATAAAGGTATCCGGCAAAAACAGGGAAATCACCACCAGCACCGTGGCGGCGAAATAGCCGTGAAGGATGTATCTGCAAAAGCTGGGTTTGATTTTCATATCATAATTCCTCGTATAATAAGATTTGCGGATAGTTTTAAGTGTATCGGCTTAGTTCACTTTAATTAGTTCAGCAGGTTTTGACATACCCGTGATACAATAGCTGTAGGACAGCAGGGTGAAGTTCGGTCACTCCTAGTTGAACCATATGGTTGCTTCATGGAAAGTCCGTTCCCCTGAGCCGGAAGTTAGCTGCATACTCATTAGCTGTTTGCCGGGATGTGGGGCCTCCCTCTTAGCAGTGGGGGATATCGCATCGGCCTGCCCCGGTATGATTCTGATACGCGAGGTAGCGGATGCTCCGGTTATCATGGGTATCTCAAAGCCTGCTGACCTGAAATCCACCACACAGGGAGGTGAGAAAATGAATCCACTTTTTGTTGGCATCGATGTGAGCAGCAAGAACAATGTTGTCTGCCTCATGAAACCGGACGGAACCAAGTTCAGTACATTTTCCGTGCAAAATAACCTGGGCGGTGCTAAGATACTCTCAGAGAGAATCGTGTCGGCACTGGACAAGCTCCAACTCCAGGAAGTGACCCTCGGTATGGAGGCAACCTCCATCTACGGCGACAGCCTGGTCTACGCCCTTCGGGAGGATGGCAAGCTGGGAAGCTATCAGCGACATATCCACGTCCTTAACCCCAAGCAGGTTCGGAAATTCAAAGACGCTTACCCGGATCTGCCCAAGAACGACTTTGAAATCGTTGCTCATGCAACCATTTTAATCGCAAATTTACCCCGTGTCAAGACACAAAGACGGAGGAAGCGGAATAGACTGTAGCTTGAAAGGAGTTGGAATATCGATGTGCGCCATTGCGGGAATTCTTGGCTCCACGGCGGGGGATCGGGAGCTGCAGAAGAAGATGCTTGGAACCATGACCCGGCGGGGTCCCGATGAGAGCGGTGTGATGGAGGGGGAGGGGATTGCCCTTCTTCACGCCCGTCTTTCGGTGATTGACCCGGTGGGAGGCCGTCAGCCTATGGAGCTTACTTACGGCGGCGTCCGGTACACCATGGTATACAACGGGGAGCTGTACAACACTCCGGAGCTGCGCCGGGAGCTGGAGAACCTGGGGCACCGGTTCCGGGGGCACTCGGACACGGAGGTGCTGCTGCACAGCTATGCCCAGTGGGGAAGTGATTGCCTTCGGCGGCTGAACGGCATATTCGCCTTCGGGGTCTGGGAACGGGAGCCTGGGCGGCTGTTTCTGGCCAGGGACAGAATTGGGGTAAAGCCCCTGTTTTACACCTTCCGGCAGGGGCAGTTTCTCTTTGCCTCGGAAATCAAGACCCTCCTGGCCCACCCGGCAGTGCCGCCCCGGGTGGACGCCCAGGGGGTGGCGGAGGTCATGCTCCTGGGACCGGGACGAACCCCCGGGTGCGGGGTGTTCCGGGGGATTCTGGAGCTGGAGCCCGGCTGCTGCGGTTATTTTGACGGGACGGTTTTCCGGACGGAGCGATACTGGCGCCTGGAGGATCGGGAGCACCGGGAGAGCTTTAAGGAGACAAAGGAGCATGTGCGCTACCTGGTGACGGATGCCATCCAAAGGCAGCTGGTCTCCGATGTGCCGGTTTGCACCTTCCTGTCCGGCGGGCTGGACTCCAGCCTGATCTCCTCCGTGGCCGCACGTCACCTGGGGGATGGGCAGCTCACCACCTTCTCCGTGGACTATCGGGACAATGACAAGTATTTTACCCCGGGGAAGTTTCAACCCACCAGCGACCCGGACTTCATCCGGATCATGGCGAAGTATCTGGGCTCCGATCACCACTGGGTGGTGCTGGATACGGTTGAGCTGGCGGATGGTCTTTATGAGGCGGTGCGGGCCAGAGACCTGCCCGGCATGGCGGATGTGGATTCCTCCCTGCTGCTGTTTTGTGAGCGAATCAAGGAGAAAGCCACGGTGGCCCTGTCCGGGGAGTGTGCCGATGAGATTTTCGGCGGGTATCCCTGGTACCGGGACCCGGAGGTTCGGGCCAGGGCGGGCTTCCCCTGGGCTCAGTCCACAGCCTGGCGGGCCTCCTTCCTGGCAGAGCCCTACCGCCGGGGGCTGGACCCGGAGGAGTATGTGTTCTCCCGGTATGAGGCCACCTGCCGGGAGAGCCGGGTGCTCCCCGGAGCAGGTGCCCAGGAGCGGCGGATGAAGGAGATGGTGAATCTCAACTTCCGATGGTTCATGCAGACTCTTCTGGACCGGAAGGACCGCATGAGCATGTGGTCGGGCCTGGAGGTTCGGGTGCCCTTCTGCGACTACCGGATTGCGGAATACCTCTATGGCGTACCCTGGGAGTTCAAGGACTGGCAGGGCTATGAGAAAGGACTCCTAAGATGCGCCATGGAGGACTATCTTCCCCAGGAGGTTCTGTGGCGGAAGAAGAGCCCCTATCCCAAAACCCATAACCCTGCCTACCTGGCCGAGGTCTCCCGGCGCCTTAGGGAGGTGCTGGCCCGGAAGGACAGCCCGCTTCTGCAGATTGCGGACCGGCACGCCCTGGAGGATCTCCTCACCGCCCAATACCCCTGGCCCTGGTACGGCCAGCTGATGAATACGGCTCAGACCATTGCCTATATGCTCCAGGTGAACTACTGGATGCAGGAGTACCAGGTGGAGCTGGTTTGAGTACAATAAAAAACGGAGCGGCTCTCCTGGGAGCCGCTCCGCAATAAATTATCGCCGTTTTCTGGGCGGGGTGTGGATGGACAGGCCGGGGATGGTCTCCGCAGCCTCGGTGATGGCTTCCTCCACCGTGGGGTGGGGACGGATGATGCCGGAAACCTGATGAATGGTCAGCCCCTGGGCAATGGCCAGGGCCAGCTCACCCACCAGATCTGTGGCCCGGGCGCAGTACAAAAGGGCGCCCAGCAGCTTGTCGTCCTCACCGGCGACCACCTTCACAAAGCCCCGCTCCTGGCCGGCAATCAGAGACTTTCCGTTGCCGCCCATGAGGAACTTGCCGGTTTTCACGGGAATCCCCTTTGCCTTGGCCTCCGCCTCCGTGAGACCCACAGCGGCGATCTCCGGGGAGGTGTAGACGCAGGAGGGAACCAGGTTGAGGTCGGTGTCAAAGGGCTGCCCGGCAATGGCTGCGGCGGCTGCGAGGCCCTGGGCGGAGGCGGCGTGGGCCAGCTGGGGATAGCCTGCGGCGGCGTCGCCGATGACATAGAGCCCCGGGGCAGCCAGCATGGTCTTGTCCGTCACCACCCGGCCCCGCTCCAGGGTGAGTCCCAGCTCCGGGGCAAAAACGGTGTCGGTGTTGGGCTTCCGGCCCACGGACAGGAGGACGGCGTCGGCATCCGCGAAGCTCTCCACGCCCTTGGCTGTGAGGAAGCTGCAGCGGAGCCCGTCTTCCGTTTTGGAGATGCCGGAGACCTTTGCTCCCGCGAAAACCTGAACCCCATCCTTCTTCAGGGCCATGCCCAGATACTGGGCGATCTCCCGGTCCATGAGGGGGAGAATCCGGTCCGCCGCCTCCAGAATGGTGACCTGGGTGCCCAGGGCGCTGTAGGCGCTGGCCAGCTCCACGCCGATGACGCCGCCGCCAATAATGGCAAGGCGCTTCAGCTCCGGCAGCTGAGCCAGCATCTGGTCACTGGTATATACGCCCGGGAGCTCCGCGCCGGGAATGGGCAGGAGGACGGGACGGGAGCCCACGGCGGCCACCAGAGTTTCCGCATGGTAGGTGGCCACATTCCCCTGGGCATCCGTGACCTCCACGGTTCCCGGTGCGGAGATGTAGGCGTTGCCCGGGAGCAGGGTTACGCCGTTGGCTTTCAAAAGGCCGGCAATACCCTCCCGGAGCTGGCCGGAGACCTGTTCCTTTCTGCCACGGAGGGTCTCGTAGTTCACGGCAAGGGCTTCGGCGGTGAGGCCCAGAGGGGCGGCGTTTTTCACTTCCCGGTACAGCTCCGCCGTGTGAAGAATGGTCTTGGTGGGGATGCAGCCCCGGTTCAGGCAGGTGCCTCCCAGAAGCTCCCGCTCCACAAGGGCGGTTTTCTTTCCGTATTGGGCCAGGCGGATGGCGCACTCATAGCCGCCGGGTCCGCCGCCAATGACAATTACATCGTAATCCATGAAATGCTCCTCACTCTATTTGTGATTTCAGCAGTTGAATGCAATCCCGGAGAATGGTCTCCTGCAGGGCGTTTTCCGTGGGAACGGAGAGGCTCTCCAGGGCCTTTCCATCATAGGGGCAGCCGGTCAGGGCCTGGGGCAGGGTCGCCAGGAAATCGGCCTCCATGCCGTCGGAGAAGAGATGGACGTCTGTGAGGCACCCGTTCTGCACGGTGTAGGACAGGGACAGATCCCCCCAGGGATACCGGTTTTGAATCTGCTCCGCAAAGGGGATTTTTGCGCCCAGACGCCAGGCCCAGGAGGCAAAGAAGTCCCGGCGGGGCTGGAGCACGGACTGCTCCGGCATGGAAAGCTCCCGGGCGGGAAGGCCATAGACCTGGGCGAGGCTTTTAAGCAGGCTGTCCGTCAGGGACTGCACGGTGATTTCCGGGGCCAGCTCCGACAGGTTGACCACTCTGGAGCGAACGGAGGCCACGCCCTTGGAGGCCAGCTTCGCCTTGGAGACCTGGAGATACCGGGACATCTGGGCGGTGTCCACGTTCACAAGAAGGGTGCCGTGGTGATAGCAGAAGGGGCCGGTTTTGTAAAACGCGTTGCCGGAGAACTTCCGGCCGTCCACGGTGACGTCATTCCGCCCGGTCTTCTGTGCGTCAAGACCAAAGGCCCGCACCGCCTCCTGAATGACGGAGAGCTGCCGGTCCACATCATAATCCTCCTGCCGGACCAAGAAGGTGAAGTTCAGGTTGCCCATATCGTGATACACCGCGCCGCCGCCGGACAGACGGCGGGCCAGAAAGCCTCCGGCCTCCTCCAGCTCCCGCACCCGGCACTCTCCCCAGGCGTTCTGGTTCCGGCCTATGACCACGGTGTTCCGGTTTTGCCACAGGTACAAAATACACTGTCCCGGCTCCACATGGGTGAGAAGATACTCCTCCAGGGCAATGTTTTCATAGGGCTCCGTGGAGTCGGTGATACAATAGCTCAGTTTTGTAATCATAGGAATTATTATGCCTCATTTATCAGTGCAGCGCCGCCGTGGCGGGTGCCGGGCGGCGCTGCGGTATGGTTTGTTTATGGCTGCCAGCGGAGGACAGGCTTTCTCGCGGCGTTCACCTCATCGGGACGGCCGATGGGGGTGCAGAAGGGGGCACCGTGGAGACGGGCTCCGTCGGCCTTGGCCTCCTCCAGAACTTTGCCGAAGATCTCCGCCACCTCGTCCAGGGTCTCCTTGCTCTCGGTCTCCGTGGGCTCCACCATGAGAGCCTCGTGGACGATGAGGGGGAAGTACATGGTGGGGGGATGGATGCCATAGTCCAGAAGCCGCTTGGCAATCTCCATGGCCGAGGCGCTGGTCTCCTTCTTGAGGTTGCTCAGATCCATGACGAACTCATGCATACAGGAGCCGGGGAAGGCCATGTCATAGCCCAGATCCGCCAGCCGCTTCATGAGATAGTTGGCGTTCAGCACGGCACCCTGGGCAGCGGCGGGAATGCCCTCTTTGCCCAGGCTCAGGATGTAGGCCAGGGCCCGAACCACCACCAGGAAGTTTCCGTAGAAGCTGCGCACCTTACCAACGGTGTTGGCGGGAGCTTCAAAGGCGTAGCCCTTCTCATTCTTCACCACCACGGGAGTGGGCAGGAACTGAGCCAGGAAATCCTTGCAGCCCACAGGGCCGCTGCCAGGGCCGCCGCCGCCATGGGGGGTGGAGAAGGTCTTGTGAAGGTTCAGATGGATGCAGTCAAAGCCCATATCGCCGGGGCGGGCCATGCCCATGACGGCGTTCAGATTGGCTCCGTCATAATAGCACAGGCCGCCGGCCTCGTGGACGATCCGGGTGATCTCCAGAATGTTGGGGTCAAAGATGCCAACGGTGTTGGGGTTCGTGAGCATAAGACCGGCGGTGTCCGGCCCCACGGCGGCCCGAAGGCCCTCCAGATCCACGCAGCCCTTGTCATCCGAGGGGATGTTCACCACGGTGAACCCGGCCATAACGGCACTGGCGGGGTTGGTGCCGTGGGCGGAGTCAGGAACGATGATCTTGGATCGGGTCGTATCACCCCGATGGCGGTGGTAGGCGCGAATCAGAAGAAGACCGGTGTACTCGCCGTGAGCACCGGCAGCGGGCTGAAGGGTCATGGCGTCCATGCCGGTGATTTTCTCCAGCAGGTTGGTAGTCTCGTAGATCACCTCCAGGCTGCCCTGGACGGTGTCCTCCGGCTGGAGGGGATGAATTCCCGTAAAGCCGGGAAGGGCTGCCAGCTCTTCGTTGATGCTGGGATTGTACTTCATGGTGCAGGAGCCCAGGGGATAGAACCCGTCGTTCACACCATAGGTCTGCTTGGCAAGCTCCGTGTAGTGCCGCTCCACGTCAATCTCTGCCAGCTGGGGCAGGGGAGCGGGGGACTTCCGCAGAGCGTCCTCCGGCAGGGGGGCGTCCGGGGTGGAGCAGGGGGGCAGCAGCGTGCTGCGGCGGCCCGGGACGGAACGTTCAAACAGCAGCTTCATTTCGTTGCCACCTCCTTCAGAATTTCAACCAGGCGGTCAATCTGGGCCTTGGTGTTCATCTCCGTGACGCACCACAAAATCCCGCCGTCTACGATCTGGCCGCACAGAATGCCCTCCTTCTCCAGAAGCGCCTCCAGAGCTTTAGGCTCCACGGGGCACTCCGTCACAAACTCCTGGAAGAACGGGCCGGTGTGGCGCAGGGCGAAGCCGGGGAGGCTTCCCACGGCCTGGGCCGCGTAATGGGCGTTGTTATAGCACTGCCGGGCACAGTCCGCCAGACCCTGGGGGCCCATGGCGGCCAGGTACACAGAGGCGGTCATGGCGCACAGCGCCTCATTGGAGCAGATGCTGGAGGTGGCCTTCTCCCGGCGGATGTGCTGCTCTCTGGCCTGGAGGGTCAGGACATAGGCCCGGTTGCCCTTGGCGTCGTGGGTCTCGCCCACAATCCGGCCGGGAAGCCGGCGCATCATGGCCTGGGTGCAGGCCATAAAGCCCAGATACGGGCCGCCAAAGCCCATGGGAAGTCCCAGGCTCTGGCCCTCGCCCACGGCGATGTCCACACCGCACTCCCCGGGGGTCTTGAAGAGCCCCAGGAAAATGGGGTCAACCCCCAGAATCATCTTTGCCCCAACCTTGTGGGTCTCCTGGGTCAGAGATTCGCAGTCCTCCAGCAGGCCAAAGTAGTTGGGCTGCTGGATGTACACACAGGCGTCGTCTGCCTGCAGGGCGGCGGCCAGGGCGGCGGGGGCGGTTCTCCCGTCCTCCACAGGCAGCAGCTCCATGGGGATTCCGTGGCTGTCGCAATAGGTGCGGATGACCGTGAGCACCTGGGGATTCACCGCGCCGGACACCAGAGCCCGGCTGCGCTTGCGCTCCTGGCACATGACGATGGCCTCAGCGGCGGCCACGGCTCCGTCGTACACGGAGGCATTGGAGACCTCCATGCCGGTGAGTTGGCAGATCATGGTCTGATACTCAAAAATGGACTGGAGCACGCCCTGGCTGATCTCCGCCTGGTAGGGCGTGTAGGCGGTGACAAACTCCTTTTTGGAGGTGACGGAGTGGACGATGGAGGGAATATAGTGATTGTAAGCACCGGCGCCCCGGAAGATCACCGGGAAGCGGCGGTTCTTCTCCGACAGGGCCTCCACCTGCGCCCGAACCTCCAGCTCACTCTTGCCCTCCGGAATCTCCAGAGCGCCGATTCGGGTCTCGGGAGGGAGGTGGTCAAAGAGCTCAGCGGGGGTGTGCAGGCCCAGGCTCTCCAGCATGGCCTGCTGCTCCGCGGCAGAATTCGGGATGTAGCTTCCCATCTCAGGCTTCCTCCTGGCAGACGGTGTCATAATCGTCCGCGTCCAGAAGCTCCTCCTGACCGGTAATCTCGCCCACCCGGATGAGCCACGCGCCGTAGGGGTCCTCGTTGATGAGGGCGGCGTTGTCCAGCAGCTCCTCGTTGACTTCCACAACCACGCCCGTGACGGGGCTGTACACGTCGGAGACGGCCTTCACGGACTCCACATTGGCAAAGCTCTCGCCGGCGGTCACGGCGTCCCCAACCTCGGGCAGCTCCACGAATACCAGATCACCCAGCTGATCCTGGGCAAAATCGGTGAGGCCGATTTCGGCGGTGTCGGGGCCGGTCATGCGAACCCATTCATGGGAGCGGGCGTATTTCAGTTCCTTAGGGGTGTTCATAATCAATTCCTCCTAAAATATAAATCAGTTTGGTTTTGTGAATGTTACAGCTTGTAGAAGGGGAGAGGCACCACTTCGGCGGTCACCTTGCGGTTGCGGACCAGAACCTCCACCGTATCGCCCAGGGCCAGAGAGCCGGCGTCCACCAGGGCCATGGCATAGGCGCCCTTCAGATAGGGGCAGAAGGTGCCGGAGGTGGTGTGACCCACGGAAACCCCGTCCTTCAGAACCTCCTGGTGCTCCCGGAGAATGCCCCGGCCCGTGGCCTTCAGGCCAACCCGGGTGCGCTTGGGAGCGCCGGCGGCAACCAGGGCCTCCTTGCCGATGAACTCCGGCTTGTTGAGCTTCACGGCGAAGTCCAGGCAGGCCTCCAGGGGGGAGATCTCATCGTTCATCTCATGGCCATACAGGGGCATGGCTGCCTCCAGGCGCAGGGTGTCCCGGGCGCCCAGGCCGCAGGGGATGAGACCGTAGTCCTTGCCGGCCTCCAGAAGTCCCTTCCAGAGGATGGGGCCCTGGTCTGCGGCGCAGTACAGCTCGTAGCCCCAGGAGCCGGTGTAGCCGGTGCGGGAGATGATGCACTCCACGCCGCATACGGAGACTTTTTCGGGATGGAAGCTGTAGTACTTCTGGGGAATGACCGCTTCGGGAACCAGACCGGCAAGTATTTCTTTGGACTTGGGACCCTGGAGAGCCAGCTGGGCCACCTGGTCGGAGATGTCGGTGAATTTGGTGTCCGGCAGGAGGTTGGCCTTCATATGGGCCACGTCCTTTTCCCGGTTGGCGGCGTTTACCACCACAAAGTAGCTGTCCTCAGTGCAGCGGTAGACGATGAGATCGTCCACAACGCCGCCCTGGGCATTGCACATGGGGCTGTAGCGTACCCGGCCGATGGCCAGATTGGTGTAATCATTGGAGAGCAGATGATTGAGGCTCTTGAGGGCGCCGGGGCCCTGGAAGAGCACCTCGCCCATGTGGGAGACGTCAAACAGGCCACAGGCCTCCCGCACGGCCATATGCTCCGCGATTACGCCGGTGCCGTACTCCACGGGGAGGAGGTACCCTGCAAAAGGAACGATCTTGCCGCCGCAGGCGACATGCTGGTCATACAGGGGCGTTTTCTTTTCCATAGCTGCATTCTTCCTTTCTGTTTTAAGGGAATACAAAAGAGACGTACCTGGTAAAGGGTACGTCTCTGTCCTTGTGCCTGAAAGATAGCCCCCGGAGGGGCAGCCTCTTCGGCGCCAACTGAATGGCTCTCCAGAGTGTTGTCAGGTTCCCGTCCTTTTGCCTGAGAGTTTCTGCCCCTTCGGCGCCGCATGTGCGGTCTCTCCCGGAACCTTCATCCAACTGAAATATTCAGTTACGCCTTCTTCTGTACCTAGTATACGAAAAACCGGGGGCAAGAATCAATTGGAGAAAATCTATAAATTTTTCTTATTGTTTTTGTGCAATATGTCAATTCTGGTAAAAATGCAATGATTAAAATTTGTTTCATTCTCCCGCGGCTCCAATTGACATTCGGCCCTTTGAGTGGTACTATGTTATTCAGAAATGCGAGGAGTGTTACCCAAATGCACAATTGGAAAAAAGAGATTTTTACCATCCCGAATTTGCTGAGTCTGTTTCGTCTTCTGCTGATTCCGGTCTATACCACCTTGTTCCTGCGGGCCGAGGGCACCAGGGATTACTGGATTGCAGCCGGTGTTCTGGCCCTGTCCACCCTGACGGATATGGTGGATGGGAAAATTGCCCGGAAGTTCAACATGGTCACCCGCCTGGGCATTGTGCTGGACCCCATTGCGGACAAGGCCACCCAGTTTACGCTGCTGATTTGCCTGGCCTGCCGCCACCCGGTTCTGTGGTATCTCCTGGGGCTGTTTCTGGTGAAAGAGAGCTTCATGCTGGTGATGGGGCTTGTGAATCTCCACCGGAGAAAGATGCTGGGGGGCGCTCTTATGAGCGGAAAAATCTGCACCACGGTGTTGTTTGTCAGCATGATCATTCTGGTGCTGTTCCCGGATATCTCCCAGGGGGTGGTCAATCTGCTGGTGGCGCTGTGTGTTGTGGTGATGCTCATCTCCCTGGCGGATTATATGGTTGCCTACTTTGGAAAGCAAAAAAAGGTACAGGATATCTGAAGGCATGATATTGGAGCTGTCTCAATCTGATTTGAGACAGCTCCTTTTGCGCTCTGGGGCTTTCCCAATGGCAAGGCAGTCAAAAGGGGGCCGCCCCACATTTTCCTGTGAGGCAGCCCCCGGTGATATGTGTTCTAATGAATCAGACAGGGTTTCGGATTAAAGCTCCTCGCCCCGCAGACGGCGCACACACTTGACCATGTGTACATACTGGTCAACGGGCACATAATCCGGGATGGAATTTCCGGAGCCAAAGGCGAAGCCGCCGTGGCCCTGGCACTTCTCCACCACATCCTGAATGTAGCGCTCCATTTCGTCCTTGGGAAGGCGGCAGACTGCGTCGGTGTCGATGCCGCCGAAGTTGCCGATCCGGTTCCCATAGCGCTCCACCCACTCCGGGAATCTGGCAATCTGATCCTCGTTGGAGTGCTTGGCGTCAATTCCGGCCCCAATCAGATCCTCCATCACGTTGAAAATGCAGCCGCAGGAGTGGAGCAGGAAGGGCTTTCCGGCCTCGTGTACCGCACCGATAATCTGCTTGTACACCGGAATGATATTGTCCCGGATATCCTCGGGAGGCAGCAGGGTGGTGGACTTGAAGCCCAGGTCGTCGCCGAACCGGCACACGCAGAAGACGTCTCCGTACTCCCGCAGGAAGCGCTTCCAGATTCCCAGGCTCACCTCGCCCATCTTGCGGAAAAGCTCCTGGTACAGCTCCGGCTTGTCTGCCCGCAGATAGCACAGATCCATGTAGCCAACCAGATCCTGCACACACTCAAACACACCGTTGCCTACGCCGCCCACGGCCCGCATTCCCTCGGGCATGTTTCTGCGAAGGGCCTCAAAATCCTGCGCGAACATGTCAAAATAGAGCTGCTCCACCTGATCCCAGGGATATGCCTCAAAATCCTCCCAGGAACCGATGGCGCCCTGCTTGTGGCCGCCCAAAGCGCCGCCGTTGGGCAGAACGCTGGTGATGCAGCCCTCGAAGGTTACGATGTCGTAGCCCATCTCCTGGAAAAACCGGCAGTAATTGGCAAAGAACGCGTCCTTGTCCTGCTCAGGGCCGCTGTAGAGGTGAGCGAATTTTACGCCGAGAATTTCCTCCATGGCGCTCCAGCTGATGAGGTGCTCATAGAGGGGCAGCCGGGCCGGAACGCGGTTGTATGCGGCGTCAACAATGTTATGATAATCTGGTTGAAATTTCATGTTCGTCGTTCCTTTCCATAGAGGGAGAGTCATTCATAATGACCGTATTGCCGCCAGAGCTGGTTCATTCGCTCGTAACGCTCCAGGGGCAGGCCTGTGTATGCACAGTTGGAGGTGGCAAAGACGTAGCCTCTGCCGTTGGCCATGCCCTCCCGGAGTGCGCGCATCACATCAGCGTCGCATTCCTCGTCGGTGCCCGTCTGCAGGAGGCCGCAGTTGACGTTTCCGATGAGGCACATATCGCTGCCCACGATCTTCCGGACTTCGGGCAGGCGCACCCCTCCCTGGGGGTCCAGAGAGTGAATGGCGTCCGGGCCGCAGTCGGCCATTTGCTTCAGAATGGGCATGATGTTGCCATCGGTGTGCTTGATGGAATAGTAGCCCATTTCCCGGTACCCGTTGATGACGCCCTTCAAATAGGGCACAATCAGCTCATCAAACAGATCACAGGGGAAGAACGGATTCACATTGAAGCAGTAGTCCGAGCACAGGCCGAAGCCGTCCACCAGATGCCCCTTCTGATCCAGCTTTGCGGCGACTTCCAGGGCATCGTCCATCCGTCTCTTGGAAATATCATTCAGGGTTTCGGGCTCCTCGTACATCTGTGCGGAGAATTCCATCATATTGGTGCCGTCGGGAATGGCCCAGGTAGGGTCACCGTGGAGCATGAGGAAGTACTCGTCCCCGCTCTGCTCCCGAATCTCCTCCAAAAGCCACTGGGTGACATCCAGCTTGTCCGGGGTGGGCTGGAAATCCGGCTGCACAAAGATGGCGCTGTGTCCGTAGCGCTTGGCGATCTGAATGTACAGGTCGGCCATATCCCGGATGTGCAGCTTCCGCTCCGTGTGGCTCATCTGGTCCCACTGGGCATAGTGACGCTGAGAAAAATGAATCCGGCCAAATGCCTCCATGGTCAGGAAGAAAACCAACTCGAAGGTGGGAACTTGTCCTCCAATTGGTTCACAGCGCAAGGTTCGAATAAAGCGTTCCCGATTGGTCATAGAGCTTCACTCCCTACAATAATTCTTTTGGGGCACATCAGAGTGTGCTTTGCAAAGGAATTGCTGGTTTTGCCGCCTGCGTGCCCCCACGGTTGGGCCCTCCGGGGCCGGTACCTGCACTTGTCAACAAAAATTGGACACGAGATTCAAAAAATATGTCGCAAAAAATGGGGTGCGGCACAACTCATGCAGACGTTCTGACAGGCTATGACGAAAGCTCGTGCAAGACATCCGCCACCCTTGACAGCGCTCCGAGAAACGCTTTGGAGGTGCTGCCGACGGTGAGAAACTCATAAACAAGCTGGAAGTTGTTACCGCCGGCTAAGCCCATTATAGCGTTTCTCTCCGTCTTACTGTCAAGGGCGAGTCGCCTCCGGCGATGGCTACCCTCAAGGCCTCTGGTTCAAAATCTATAAACAAGCTGGACCCCCTTTGGGATTTCGGGCATACTGTTGTTTATACTGGTGCGGTGTGAGATATCCCAGAGAATAGGCGGGACGCTGTTCATTAAAGAACAGAATATAATCATCTATCTCTTTCTCAACCGGCCCACTTCCGGTAACGTGGAGATCCATAAACAGCTCCGCCTTGATCCAGCCATTGATTGACTCCATCGCCGCGTTGTCAGTGGGCGTCCCTGCCCGGGACATGGAGCGCGTAATGTTATACATGGGTAGGAGTTCATTGAACTTTTTTGAGGCATAGACAGACCCCTGGTCGGAATGGAGGATCATTTGATACTCCGGATGCTGCTGCTTCAGTGCAATCAGATCCTCCAAACCGCTGATATATGTCATTCTGTCGCCTCGTTTGGATGACAGGCAATGGCTGACAATCTCATTGTTCCAAAGATCCATGTACAGCGTAAGCTCGTAATACACGCCCTTCACACGAAAGGCTGTCATGTCACTGACAATGCACTGCAGCGGCCCGTCAATCCGTAGTTCGGACATCAGCAGATTTGGAAAGATTTTGGCCGGTTCACCAGATTTTTTGTACTTGTAGTGTTTTGCTTCGCTCTTAATTCCGGCGGTTTTACAACATTTATGTGCGTAAGGATCGGAGAGCGTAAGTCCCGTATCCAACCGGATTTTCGCGTTCAGCCAGCGGTAGCCGTGGGATGGATATTTCAGATGGTACTCCTGAAAGAGCAGTATGTTGTTGACCAGATTCTGCGTCCGCTCAGATGGGCAGGAGAGATTCTTTTTCCAGGTATAAAAGCTGCTGCGCCGTATTCCCATGGTTTGGCACAGAAGCTTAACCGGAAACTCTCCGGAAAGCTCCAGAATTATTTGGTATTCTTGCTGCCTAACAGAATGTATTCCCTGTCCGGACCATCCCCTTTCACCATGTAGCCTTTTTTTAACCGTGCTTCCGTAATTCTGGCTTTTACAAGCTCCTGAATCAGCTCCTCTTTTGTCATCGTCTTAAATTCCTCAAGACCTGCCGGAGCGGATCCGAACGAAGGAGCCTGGATGGAATTCCTTGCGCTGCGCTTCGGAGGCAGCCCGTTAGCATCCCGATACATGCGCATGTAATTCCGCGCCGTCTGTTCGCTGATGCCATATTGTTCCGCTGCCTGGTAACGGGTGATTTCACCGTCATAAATCCGCTGGCCTATGTCCAGCCGTTCTTGGTTTGTGTATTTCATGGTAATCAACCATTCGGCCGCGATGCGTCCGCACAAATAGGGATGAAAGAGTGCAGACAAACGGCCGCCTTTCTTGTAGAATTAGTTTGAGGAGGATGCACACTACAACGCACGGTGAGGTGAGTCGTAGATTGCATCAAGAACTCAAAACGGTATGGTAATCAGTGCTGGAACCGCCTTTTCAAGCACAAATAAGTGGCGTCTTGAACCCGTACACTAAGGATTGTTTTAACACCTGTTAATTGCTTGGCGGTTCAGTCCCTGCATTCTCTTCACTATTTTCTTTGGATGAGGTCTT
>JALETK010000099.1 GCA_022781505.1 Clostridiales bacterium
CCCGTGGCCTCGCCTCTGGTTTCAAAGCTCCTCGATTGGCAAATACAGATCCTCCACGGAAATTCCCTCCGGAATCAGTCTGCCGGGGGATACGATGTGAAACATGGGGTATCGTTCCGCTTTCCCGGGTTCATTCTCATACGGCTTAAAGCGACTGCTGCCGCTTACCCATGTCAGCAACTCCTCCCTGGTTTTGAGCCAATCCGCAGCCTGATCCAGATCCGCGTCCAGGCAGGAGGCAACCGCAAAGAGGCCGGACGGAAGATCCACAATCTCAAAATCTGTTACGGAATCTTCCGCCCCGGCGGGAAGGGCGTAAAACCACTCCTGTGCGCCAAGGCGCTGGTTGTACCACATAAAGTCCCGGGGATACAGCTCGTTTGTAAGGGATGCATGGTATTCGCTGAACCACTTGTTGAATTTTTCAAATTTCTCCGCGTCCGTCAGCGGCCCGGAGTACGCGGCTTTCATAGGTGGGATTTCCATAATTCGCACGTTTTGCATCTCTGTTCCTCCATTGTATCCGTCATTTCATTGTGTACAAAAAACCGGTCAGCCGTTTTTCGCCTGATAGGCAGCGCCCCAGGCCCACATGGCGTCCAGAACCGGCTTCAGGCTGTAGCCGGTCCCGGTGAGGGTGTATTCCACTCTCGGCGGCACCTCGGCATAGACCTTGCGGGTGAGCAGTCCCTTCTCCTCCATGTCCCGGAGCTGGGCGGTCAGCACCTTTTGGGACACCGTGCCGATGGATTTTTTCAGTTCGCCAAAGCGTTTGGTGCCGTTCATCAGATCCCGCAGGATCAGCACCTTCCATTTGTCCCCGATGAGCATCAGGGTGGTCTCTACCGGACACGCAGGCAGTTCCATTGCAAAACCTCCATTGGTTTCTGTTAGGTAACTACAGCACAAAATTGTGCTTACTTTACAATTGATACTTTTACCCTTATTCTAAAGCCAGGCAAGTCGCAAGTCAAGCTGTAAAAAACACTGGAGGTATTCTCATGAAAAAAGTCGTTGAATTTCTGACCGCCAACCCGGTTCAGTATCTGGCCACCGTGGGCCGGGACGGAACGGCCAAGTGCCGCCCCTTCATGTTCTGCTTTGAGCAGGACGGCAAGCTCTGGTTCTGCACCAACAGCCGGAAGGACGTCTATCAGGATATGCAGGCCAACCCCTATGTGGAGCTCTCCGTCTCCAGCCCCAGCTATGCCTGGATTCGCCTGCACGGCAAGGCCGTGTTTGAGAACAACAGGGCGGTCAAGGAGGGCTGCATGAGTAACCCCATTGTCAAGAGTCAGTATCAAACCGCTGACAATCCCATCTTTGAGGTGTTCTATCTGGAAAATCCCCACGGTGTGATTGCCGATTTCTCCGGCAACCCGCCCTACACCTTCTGAGCACCGGCGCCCCCATGCCCTGGAAGCTGCCATTGCCGGTGATTCCCACAAAGCCGCATCAAAAAAACAGGAGAAGCTGCTATGGCTTCTCCTGTTTTTTTGAGTTTGCCGGTTGTCCCGCCACGGGCGGTGGGATCAGGCCGTGAAGGTATAGCGCACCAGGTTTCCCTTTCCGTCTCCGGTGGTGATGACCACATCCCCATCCGGGGTTTTCCCCGTATCCATCACGGGGTACTGGCCATGCTCCGCCACCCAGGCCTCCGGGCTGGCGGTCTCCACCTCCAGAAAGTCCTTTTTCGCGTGCTTCAGGCCGCCGCAGGGGTTGATGGTTTCCACCAAAACCTCGTATTCTGTCATATCAGTCCAGAATCTCCATCAGTCTGCCGCAGCAGAAGGGGATGGGCTCTCCGGCTTTCACATGCTGTGTCTTGTTGCAGGTCACGCAGTAGACATCGGTATCATAGGGGGCGCGAATCACAGGGATGGAGTTTTTCTCCTCCTGGGAGAGGCCCTCAATGTGAAAGACCGCCGTCTTGTTTTCGGAGGGAACGTAAACCCCGATGGGCTGCAGGGACTTGGTCGCTCCCACGCAGTTGCCCATCTTCACCCACAGAGCCTCCAACTCCGCCGCCTCAGCGGCGTGCTCCGGAGTGAACTCCACAATATCCTGATTGATCCGAATTTTCATCGCTTATTCCTCCGGGCTGAAGTCTTCCTTGCCCACACCGCAAAGCTCACAGGTGAAGTCCTCGGGAAGATCCTCCCACTTCACGCCGGCCTCATCCTCGTCGTACACCCAACCGCAGACATTGCAAACATACTTCATATGAAACAACTCCTTTTTAATTGGCGCCCGGCACAGAAAACTGCGCCGCACATACCTTTATATTAATTATATGACCCCCACCTGTGCTTGTCAAGGGCGTTTTACCATATGGCGGAGGCAATTATAGGCTGGCAGCGCTGTACCTTCCCCCACTGGTGGAAGGTGGCCCGGCGAAGCCGGGTTGGATGAGGGGTGGGGAGCAGCCGAAGGATCTCATGTACCGGCCGCCTGTGTCGGAGCCCTTCTGCGTGAGATCCTTCGCTGGTGGCTCAGGATGACAAGTGGGGAGGTGCGGTGTGTGTGGCGGAGTGCGGGGGCCGGGGGGTGCGTTGGGAGGAGGCTATGGGGAGGTTTGCGGCTGCACGGCGGGGGCAGGACCCCCGCCCTACAGGGCGGCTCCTGGTAGTGCAACCGTAGGGCGGGGGCTTGCCCCCGCCGTTTCCTTGCCGGAATCCCCGCGCCATCTCCAAACCGCACAGGCCCACAGGGCGGCTGTCTGTCCCTCGCCGGATTGCTGCCGGTCGGCCTGTTCCATTGTCTCAACACCGGTTCCTCCGGTGTTGCATTTTTCTCCTGGTTGTGCCATAATGGAGCCATTGGACAAACAGGAGGTTTTGCCATGACCATATATGATAAAATTGCCCGGATGAAGCCGGAGCAGAAGAATCACTGGATTGACATTCCGGAGCTCTCCTACTGGGGGGAGCGTTTTTTCGGGGAGCTGGCGGTGGCCCAGGCTCTGGCGGAGGGGCCGGAGGACGAGGCCCTTCTGGCCCGGGCCGTGGACGGGCTCTATGACGCCTTTTGCCGGGATGGGGCCCTCACGGATGGGGCCTGCCAGGCCGCCGAGGCGGTGCTCCTCCCCTTCGGCCCCAGGGCCAGGGAATACACCCTGCACCATGTGGCCCACGCCCACATTGACATGGACTGGATGTGGGGCTTCCACGAGACCGTGGATCTGGTACTGGGTACCTTCCGCACCATACTGGATCTCATGGACGAGTATCCCCAGTTCACCTTCTCCCAGTCCCAGTGCGCCGTGTACCGTCTGACGGAGTTCTATGACCCCCAGCTCTTCCGCCGCTTAAAGCAGCGGGTGGAGGAGGGGCGGTTTGAGTTTGCCGGCTCGGCCTATGTGGAGCTGGACAAGAACATGCCCAACCTGGAGAGCATGGCCCGGCACATTCTCTACACCAAGCAGTATCTCCACGACCGCTTCGGCATCCCCTTTGAGGACGTGAATCTGGACTTCCACCCGGACTCCTTCGGCCACGCGGCCTCGGTTCCGGAGATCCTGAACGCCGGAGGCATCCGCTACTTCTACCACTGCCGGGGCCTGGACGGGGAGTACCTCTACCGCTGGCAGGCCCCCTCCGGGGCGGAGGTGCTGGCCCTCAATGAGCCTCTGTGGTACAACGATTCCATCCGCCCCATGTACCTCCATCAGGTGCCCCGGTTCTGCAAAAAATACGGCGTCCGGGACATGATGAAAATCTACGGCGTGGGCGACCACGGCGGCGGCCCCACCCGGCAGGACATTGAGCGGATTCTGGACATGCAGTCCTGGCCCGTGGCCCCCAGAATCATCTTCTCCACCTACAAGGCCTACTTTGCCGCCATCGAGCCCTACCGGGAGAACTTCCCCGTGCTCACCGGGGAGCTGGGCCCCACCTTCACCGGGTGCTACACCTCCCAGTCCCGGCAGAAGCTGGCCAACCGGGTGGCCGAGGACCGGCTCTTCATGGCAGAAGCCCTCACCGCCTTCGCCGCAGAGCACACAGGGCTATCCCCCTTCCACGACCAGCTCCGCTCCGCCTGGGAGAAGGTGCTGTTTAACCAGTTCCATGACATTCTCCCGGGCTCCAACACCCCGGACTCCCGGGAGCACGCCTGGGGCGCCTTTGAGGAGGCCATGGGCTCCGTGATGGCGGCCTCCGGCGCCGCCCTCCGGGCCTTCGCCCAGGAGATCGACACCTCCGCCTTTGACACCCCCTTCGAGCCCCTCACCTCCCGCTCCGAGGGCGGCGGCGTGGGCGCCAACACCGGCCAGAAGGGCCGCTTCCGCCTCCCGGGTGTGGAGCGGGGCCGGGGCAAGACCCGGCTCATTCACTTCTTCAACCCCACGGCCTTTGACCGCCGCCAGGTGCTGGAGGCCACGATCTGGGACTGGCCCGGAAATCCGGAGCAGATGGAGGCCTTTGACGCCTCCGGCAATCCCCTCCCCTGCACCGCCGTCACCTGCTCCAACCTGGACTGGAATCACATCCGCACCGACGTGCGGATTCTCGCCGCCGTCCCCGCTCTGGGCTACACCACCGTCCGGATTACCGAGGGGGAGAAACAGGATTTCTGCTTCTCCGCCCTGCCCCCGGACCCCCGGGTGACCTATTACCGGCCTCTGGTGCTGGAAAACCGCCTGGTTCGGGTGGAGTTTGACACCCTGGATCTGTCTCTGAAAAGTTATGTAAACAAATCCACCGGCAGGGAGCTTCTGGGCGCCCAGGGTGGCCGGTTTCTCCTGTACCGGGAGGGCCGGGCGCCCCGGAGCGGGCAGGAGCCCCAGGGGGGCTGCGCCTGGGTGGAGGGGGTTCACATGGAGCCCCAGGACCTTCACCGGGAGGCCCGCCTCCTGTCTGCGCAGCTGACCGATTCCCTCAGCCCCAGTCTTGTCTATGAGCTGCGCCACGGCAAGTCCACCCTTCAGGTCACCGCCCGGCTGAACGCGGATTCCCCGGTTCTGGAGCTGGGGGTACAGTGCCGCTGGCGGGAGGCTGCGGAAAACGGGGACACCCCCAAGCTCTGCTTCCGGGCTGAGCTGGCCTGGGCGCCCCAGGTCTTCCGCTCCGACAGCCAGATTGGTCTTCAGGACCGGGCCCCGGAGCCCATGCACGACTGGTGCGGGCGGGACTTCCTCTATGCCCCCGGGGATGGCACGGGCCTTGCCCTGCTCACGGACAGCAAGTATGGCTACCGGGGCTATGACCGCTTCCTCCAGGTCTCCCTGCTCCGCTCCTCCTCCCAGCCGGACCCCTATCCGGAGCTGGGAGAGCGGAACTTCCGCCTGGGCCTGGCCTTTGCGCCCGACGAGCCCCGGGCTCTGAAGGCCCTGGGCAGCGTCTTTGCCCACCGGGATCTGCCCTACGCCTCCAACACCGCCCACGCCGGAACCCTCCCCCTGGAGGGGCGCTTCCTCCGGCTCACCGGGGAGGCCGCTCTCTCCGCCGTGAAGACGGCGGAGGACGGCCAGGGGCTCATTGTCCGGCTGGCGGCCCTCAGCCTCACGGAGCCTGCCAGCCTGACTCTCGCCCTCCCGGGCCTCCGGGCCGCCGCCTTTGTGGATTTGGCGGAGCAGCCCCTGGGCCCATGCCCTGTGGAGGCGGAGCAGGCCGCCTTTACCCTGGCCCCCGGCCAGGTGAAATCCCTCCGTCTGGAAACGGAAGAAGGAGACAAGCGCCATGTCCTATGAGACGATACGGGAGCAGCTCCGGGCCCTCACCCAGGGCATTCCCCACAAGACCGCCAATCTGGCCAACGCCTCGGCCCTGCTGTCCATGACCCTGCCGGATCTCAACTGGGTGGGCTTCTACCTTCTGGAGGGGGAGACCCTGGTGCTGGGGCCCTTCCAGGGAAAGCCCGCCTGCATTGAAATTCCCATGGGCCGGGGGGTCTGCGGCACGGCGGCGGCGCAGGACGGGATTTTGCTGGTGCCAGACGTCCATCAATTTCCCGGACACATTGCCTGTGACGGCGTCTCCCGCTCCGAGCTGGTGATGCCCCTGCACAAAAACGGGCAGGTTGCCGCCGTCCTGGATCTGGACAGCCCCACCCCCGGCCGCTTCACCGAGGCCGACCGGGCGGGGATGGCCCTGCTGCAGCCCATCCTGGAGGCCCTGCTGTGAAGCGGCTGGCAACGGTGCAGGATCTGTCCTGCCTGGGAAAGTGCTCTCTCACCGTGGCCCTTCCGGTGATCTCCGCCATGGGGATTGAGTGCGCCGTCCTCCCCACGGCGGTGCTGTCCACCCACACGGGCTTTCCCGGAAACACCTGCCTGGATCTCTCCGGGGAGCTGCTTCCCATGGCCCGGCATTGGCACTCCCTGGGGGTGCACCTGGACGGCATCTCCACAGGCTATCTGGCAAACGCCGCCCAGTGCCAGCAGGTGGCGGAGCTTCTGTCCCTGTTTCCCGGGGTTCCCCTCTTTGTGGACCCGGTGATGGGAGACAACGGAAAGCTGTACCGGGGCATGGCCCCGGAGTTTCCCCGGGCTATGGCCCGGCTCTGTGCCCGGGCGTCGGTGATTCTCCCCAACCTGACGGAAGCCGCCCTTCTCATTGGCCGCCCCTACCCCAACTCCCCGGATCAGGGCCAGTTGGAGGCCATTCTGGAAGAGCTCCTGGCTCTGGGCTGTGACAGTGTGGTACTAACAGGCCTGGAACAGGGCGACCTCATTGGGGTGGCCGTCCAGACCAGAGGCCAAGCCCCGGCCTTCCACTTCGCCCCCCGAGTTCCCAAGTCCTTCCACGGCACCGGCGACATTTTTTCCGCCGTCACCGTGGGTTCTCTTCTTCGAGGCTTCGGGCTGTCCGCCGCCGCCCAAGCTGCCGCCTCCTTTGTGGCCACCTGCCTCCAAGCCGCCGACCCAACCCAGGAGCCTTATGGCGTGCCTTTTGAGACCTGCCTGCCACTGCTGTGGAAGGGGTTATAAGAGGGCTGGCCCCTGAGCGGAAGATGCAAGTCCACACACAGCCCTGCCCTGTATATGGTATAGAATGGTCTTGACCGTTCCATACGGCCCACGGCGCGTTAAACTGTCATCCTGAGCGGAGCGAAGGATCTCGCGCACAAGGCTTCCGAATCCGGTAGCCCGGTGCATGAGATCCTTCGGCTGCGCCTCAGGATGACAGTTTTTGCTGCACACCCCATTCCACCCTGAGCACCCCATTGTCATCCTGAGCGGAGCGAAGGATGACAGTTTGCCTCTCGCACGGGCTTCTTCCTCCCCTTAGCTTGGTAATTTATTCCAATCCCTGGCAGCAGAAATACTTATTTGTCAAAATACTAAAAAATGGTAGACAATTCTTCTTGTGTATGTTATTATTGACATAGTCCACTTACTACTAATTCAATTCCATCAATTATTTATCACCACAGAGGAGGTATCATGATGCATCAATGTCTTAAGCTCTGTGCGGCGGCAGTAGGTGTTTCCCTGCTGCTGGCGCTGCCCGGGTGCGGAGGCCAAGGGGAACCCGGCGGCCCTCAACCCACGGATCCCACCCACATTTACCGGCAGGTACAGGACAACCTGCTCATTGACGCGGAGGTGAAGGGCCCACCGGAGGGGACGGTTCCCAAGGTATACGTCGGGGAGGCCAATATCTTCACCCAGGAAAAAGTCAACGCCTTTCTGGCCTGGAGCGGGGACGAAATCGCAGAGGTGACACTCGACATCGGCGACGATACCAAGCACCAGTCCGTCGCAACCTGCCGGAGCGGCGCCAGGCTTGCGAATAGCTTTTCCCTCAACAATCCGCCATCCAGCGCGTTTGACTATAAAAGTGTAGAATCTATGGAGCGGTATATCGCGTATCCCCTTTCAAGAACACAGCAAGATTACGAGGAATGCAGCGCCCATCGTTCCGGCCGGCGGATAACGTACCTCTTTGAGGAGCCCACGGAGCTGTCCTTCGCCACGGCCCAGGAGACGGAGGGAAAGGTGCGGGAGGCCCTTTCCACCCTGGGTCTGGAGGACCTGATTTTAAACCGCACACTGTACCTCAGCCACGACCGGATGGAGGAGGCCGGGTGGATTCTTCAGGGGGAGGAGTGGGCTCACCAGGCCAAGGGCGGGGAAACCGCAACCTTCCCCCAGTGGGATGACTGGTCGGAGGCGCACGACTGCTATCTGTTTGAATTTTTCTGTGGTGTAGACAATGTACCTATGAGCTACCACACATTGGATAATTCCACCACAATTGTGCCGAGTACCGACATTGTCGTTTATTATACCAGACAGGGAATCGTTGGGCTGAACATCATGTGGCCCTGGAGCGCATGTGAGGTAGCTGAGACGCCGGAGCGCACCCTCTCCGCTACGGAGGCTCTCCAAAGGGTGCAGGAGCGGCTGGAGAACACCATCTCCTCCCAGATGCGTACCGTGGAGCGGGTGGAGCTGATCTATCTGTGTAAGCAGGACGGTGACCGCTGGCTGCTGCGCCCCGTGTGGGAGATCTCCGTCTGGCAGTCCGGCTCCAATGATTATGAACAGAAATACACCTATATCCGAATTGACGCCATCACCGGTGAGGAATGCTAGTCAGTGCCCTGCCGGGCTGGGCCGGTGGG
>JALETK010000102.1 GCA_022781505.1 Clostridiales bacterium
AAGGGGAAACCCTTCCAAACAAGTTGGTGTTGATTGCTGTGAGGGTCCACCTGTTCCCATCCCGAACACAGAAGTTAAGCTCACATGCGCCGACAATACTTTGCGGGTGACTGCACGGGAAGATAGGTAATGCCAACACAAACATTCCTCCTTAGCTCAGTCGGTAGAGCACCTGACTGTTAATCAGGGAGTCGTTGGTTCGAGTCCAACAGGGGGAGCCAGAAAAAAACACCTTTTGTCTTTTGGACAAAAGGTGTTTTTTTCAGTGAAATAAATCCCTTGCGGGATTTGTGAAATGCCCTTCGGGCGTGAAATATGGCTTCGCCATGTGAAATGCCTTCGGGCGTGAGGGGATTTATTTCATTTCACTTTCCGCGTCAGCGGAAAATTTCACAAGCGCCGACGGCGCTTATTTCACATCCGAAGGATATTTCACTTTCCATTCCGCCTTTTCCGCCCTGTTATTTGGCTGGAAAAGGCGGTGTTTTTATATCCCAATGGAAGCTGATGAGGATGTTGCGGTTCACAAAGAAAATCAACAACAATGTGGCCCTGGCTGTGGACAGCGCCGGGAAGGAGATCGTGGTGTTTGGCCGCGGCATTGGATTTCCGGCGATGCCGTATGAGCTGACGGGATTGTCCAAAATCCAGCGTACCTTTTACGATATCAAATCCAGCTATGTGGAGATGGTGGCAGCCCTGCCGGAGGATCTGATGCTGCTCGCCGCGGATATTGTGGAGATTGCCCGGTGCGAGTTGAATTGCGATCTGAATCCCAATTTGCCCATTACCCTGGCGGACCACCTGAACTTTGCCATAGAGCGCTACCAGACGGGCCTGGAGGTGCACAGCCCTCTGACCTATGACATTGCCCATTTCTATCCTGTGGAGATTGCGCTGGGGCGGCAGGCCCTGGAGATCATCCGGCAGCGCAAGGGCATTTCCATGCCCGGGCGCGAGGCCACCAGCATCGCCCTGCACCTGATCAACGGCGAGATGGAGAACAACGACATGCACGCCACCCTCACCACCACAAAGGTGATTCGGGACGTGACCAGCATCATTGAGGACAGTCTGGACATCACCCTGGACACCGCCGGGTTCCATTACTCCCGGTTTGTCACCCACATCCGGTACCTGCTCCGGAGAATGCAGCAGGGCACCCAGGAGGTGAACGACATGAGCTCAGCCATGATTCAGCTCATCTGCCAGTATCCGGATGTTTACCGCTGCACCAAGAAAATTGTGGATTATTTCTCCAACAGCTTCCACTGGGAGTGCAGTGAGGATGAGAAGCTGTACCTGTTCATGCACATCAACCGCCTGAAAGAGCGCAACAACGGGTAAAGCGGAGTGACAGAACATGAAAAAGCTACTGATGCGTGCCGACGACCTGGGCTTTAGCGAGGCGGTCAACTACGGCATCGCCAAAATGGTCCGGGAGGGCCTGATCCGCAACTGCGGCGTGATGGTGAATATGGATGCCACGGAGCATGGGGGCCGGCTGCTGGAGGGTGCCTCCTGCTGCCTGGGGCTCCACTGCAACGTCAGTGTGGGAAGGCCCCTGTGCCCGCCGGAGGAGGTGCCCTCCCTGGTGGACAGCCGGGGGATTTTCCACAGCAGCCGCAGGTACCGGGAGGCCGCCCGGGAGTTTGCCACGGTGGAGGACTTTCACCGGGAGCTGACCGCCCAGTACCGGCGGTTCCTGGAGCTGTTCGGGAGAAAGCCCGCCTATTTTGAGGCCCACGCGGTGCGCAGCGAAAATCTCCGCAGGGCCCTGGAGCAGGTGGCGGAGGAAAACGGGCTGTTCTATCAGCCCTCCTTCTGCAACTTCACCCTGGGGGGCACCTATGTGATCAACACGCCCATGCACAGCATGGAGCCGGGGTACGACGCCTGGGCCGCCCTGAAGCAGGAGCTGTCAAAGGCCCGGGAGGGCAGCTGCCACCTGTACGTCTGCCACCCCGGCTATCTGGACCAATATTTACTGAAAAACACATCCCTGACCCTGCCCCGGGCGGAGGAGGCCGACATGCTGTGCGACCCGGAAATCCGCTGCTGGCTGGCAGAGGAGGGTTTCCGGCTTGTGACATATGACGAACTGGCTTGGGGTGAACCGGAGACCCGGGGCCAAGCGACACCGTAAGGAAAGAACTGGATACTTTGGGTATTTTTAGCAAGCTGTTTGAAAAGGAGAAGGGCGGGGCCACGGGGACGCCCTGTGAGCCCCTGGCCGTGTATGCCCCGGCGGAGGGGACCGTAATCCCCCTGGAGGAGTTTCCCGACGAGGTCTTCAGCCAGGGCATCCTGGGCCCCGGCTGCGGCATCCTTCCCACCGGGAAGCTGGTCACCGCGCCCTTTCATGGAACCGTCATCCAGGCGACAGACACTTTGCACGCCATTGGCATTCAAAGTGACAACGGCCTGGAGCTTCTGATTCATGTGGGCGTGGACACGGTGGACATGGGCGGCAAGGGCTTCCGCTATCATGTGAAGCATGGCCAGCGGGTCCGCCTGGGCGATCCCCTGATCGGATTTGACCGGGAGGTGATCCGGGCAGCGGGACATTCGGACGCCATAGCGGTGGTGGTGACAAACGCCGACGAATACGCAGCGGTGGAGCTTCAGAAAACCCAGGCCGTCTCCGGCGGGGCGCTGATTCTGAAGGCGCGGAAATAAGACCGGCTCCGGTGCAGCGCAGGCGCACTCTGGCTGGCCTGCCGGATATGGGATGGAGGGGAAACCTATGAACGGAAAAGGAAACGATCTGCGCTCGGCCCTGGAGCTGCTGCGCACCATGCCCGGGCAGCTGGTGGAGACCCATGTGGAGGTGGACCCGGCGGCGGAGCTCTCCGGTGTGTACCGGTATGTGGGTGCCGGGGGCACCGTCCGGCGGCCCACCAACACGGATGGGCCCGCCATGCTGTTTCACAACATCAAGGGCCATCCCGACGCCCGGGTGGCCATCGGCGTGGTGGGCAACCGGAAGCGGGTGGCCGCCCTGTTCGGCTGCAGGCCGGAGGAGCTGGGAAAGCTCCTGTGCCGCTGCGCCCGGAACCCGGTGGACCCGGTGGTTACGGAGAATGCGGCCCCCTGCCAGCAGGTGGTGCACCTGGCCTCCCAGCCGGACTTCGACCTGAACCGGCTGATTCCGGCGCCCACCAACACCCCCGTGGACGCGGGCCCCTATATCACCCTGGGCATGTGCTATGCCACCCATCCGGACACGGGGCTGTCTGACGTGACCATCCACCGGATGTGCATCCAGGGGAGAGACCAGCTGTCCATCTTCCTGCAGCCCGGCTCCCGGCACATCGGCGCCATGGCGGAGCGGGCCACGGAGCTGGGGCAGCCCCTGCCCATTTCCATCTCCATCGGCGTGGACCCGGCCATTGCGGTGACCTCCTGCTTTGAGCCGCCCACAACGCCCCTGGGCTTTAACGAGCTGTCCATCGCCGGAGCCCTCCGGGGTGAGCCTGTGGAGCTGCACCACTGTGTGTCCATCCGGGAGAACTGCATCGCCCGGGCGGAGTATGTCACCGAGGGGGAGATTCAGCCCGGAGTCCGGGTGGTGGAGGATCAGCACAGCCACACAGGCTACGCTATGCCGGAATTCCCGGGCTACAACGGGGCGGCCTCCCGGGAGTGCTGGCTGATTCAGGTGAAGGCCGTGACCCACCGGGAGCACCCCATTATGCAGACCTGCATCGGCCCCTCGGGAGAGCACATCTCCATGGCAGGCATCCCCACGGAGGCCAGCATCTGGGGCATGATCGAAAAGGCCCTGCCCGGGGACTGGGACCGGCTCATCAGCGTGGGCTGCAGCGCGGGAGGGGCCATGAGCAGCCTGCTGGGGGTCTCCGGAGACGCCCCGGCGTTCCGGCCCTATCTGGAGGAGAACGGGGCCTTTGCCGGGGAGAGTGACCGGGTGTTTGCCGCCCAGATTTACTGCCCCATTGTGGATTTGGAGCACGCGGACCTGGCCTATGAGTGGATGTTCCGGGCGGACAAGCAGTGTGAAAGCTCCCACGCAGGCCCCGCGGAGGTGATGAGCCCCTTTAAGGAGGCCCTGTCCCGGGAGCTGGCGTCCCGCTATGTGGACTACTTCAACGGCCTGGGTCTCCGGCACCCGGAGACCGGCGCGGCCCTGACCCTGGACCCCGGCGGCCGCAGCGGCCCGGGGTATGACTACCTGATGGACTGCCTGAACGCCTCGGCCACGGATTACCTCACCCGGCGCGCCCAGGGCCGGCTGCCCGCCGGGGAAGAGGCCTTCCCCACAGGACGGGAGCCCTGGCTGACCTGGGACGGAACCCGGGCGCGAATCTCCGATCTGGACAGCTATGTGCTGGGCTACCGCCGCCGGATGAAGCCCTGCACCTCCTTTGACAAGCTGGAGATGGACAGCGGCGAGAATCAGGAGCTGGGCACCCGGGAGCGGGATTATGTCCACTTCAGCCCCGCCATAGCCGGCGCCCTGGAGGCCATAAAGGACCGGTTCCCCGGGGCGTATGACCGGTATCACGGCGCCTTCGCCGCCGTGGCCGGGGACCGGGCCCTGGCGGAGCGGGTGCGGCTGCTCAATCCCCTGTCCTTCATCGGAACCGGGGTGGAGAGCCGCCAGGCGGAGCACTACCGCATCCGGGTGGGGTCCAGAGACGCGGACACCGCTCTGAGCGTCTCCATGACCCTGGCCCTGAAGCTGGCCAACGCCGCCTGCGGCACCGTGGATTACGCCATCGTCTGGGGCCAGCCCCACTGCCAGGCCGATTACCCCGGGGAGGTCTGCGACTGGATCGACCGGATCTGCCGCCGGTGAGAGCCGCGAACGGCGGACTGGGGAAGCCCCGGAGGGAGGGGAATCCTGAAAAATCCGGCCTCACGGGGCCGGCAGATAAGATGCGGGGTATCCGGTAAAAGCCGGGTGCCCCTGCCTTTTTCGGTGCGCACCGCTGCAGGGCATCTCGTTCCATCATATGGAACGGCCATTCCGCTTGGCGGAACCGTATGGTTGCCCTTTGGATATATTTACTATACTATGGTACTAATACAAGCGGATTCTTGTATAAATATCAGGTAAACGAAAAGGAGGATGTTCTATGTTAAAGACAAAAGTAGGTTACAGCCAGAATGCGGATGCATTTGCCAGCGGCGCGGAAACCGCGAAGATGGCCGGGCTGGACTGCGCTAAGGTAGGTCTGCTGTTCACTTCCTGCGTTTTCGATCAGGCGGAGGTGCTCAGGGGCGTCAGAAGCGTGGCAGGCACCCACGTCCTTGGCTGCACCTCTTCCGCCGCCATCTGCGTCAAGGATGGTTATCTCAACGCCGCTGACGGATATGCCGGCATCATGAGCTTCGGCGGCGACGTGGAAGTGGGCGTGGCTGGTGCTCCCAAGGAGGAGGGAGCGTGCGCCAGAAAGATTGGCCGCCAGCTGGCCAAAGAGGCCCTGGCGCAGCTGGGCGGCAAGAAGCCCGCTTATTTCTTCATGACAGCCAGCCCCGCCGAGGAAGAGAAGTACCTCCTGGGCATTCAGGATGTGATCGGCAATGTGCCCGTGTTCGGCGGCTCCGCCGCGGACAACACCGTGGAGGGCAAGTGGAGCATCATCTGCGACGATCAGATCTTTGACGACGGCTGCGCCATCGCCCTGTTCGCCACGGAGGCGCCCATGGCCAACCTGTACACCGGCCAGTACCGGGAGAGCGACAACGTGGGCGTCATGACCAAGGTGGTCAATGACCGGACCCTGGTGGAGATTGACGGCGAGCCCGCCGTGAAGAAGTACTGCCAGTGGACCGGCAAGAAGGAAGAGAGCGTTGCAGGCGGCAACCTGCTGGTGGCGACCATCTTCCAGCCCCTGGGCGTGAAGGACATCACCGGCCGCCTCACCGCCGTCCGCCATCCCATGGCAGCCAACGAGGATCTGTCCATGAACATCGGCGCGAAGCTGTGCGAGAAGACCGCCGTGATTCAGCTGGAGATGACGCCCGATGAGATGGTGGAGGCCAACCCCAAGACCATTGTTCTGAAGAATATCATCTGATAGATAATACCGTGAAAAGGGGCGGCTCTTTGGAACCGCCCCTTTTCATTTACTCAATATAGCTACTCAATATAGCCCATCTGCCGGGAGAGCTTCCGGGCCACGTTTTTCACTTCCCGGATGGTCTCCTGGATTCGGTCATCGGTCAGGAGATTGACCGAGCCGCTGGCGCTGATGGCTGCCATGGGGTTGCCCCTGTAGTCAAAAATGGTGGCGCCGATGCAGCGGTGGCCCAGCTCATATTCCTCGTCATCCATGGCCCACCCCTGGGTGCGCACCTGCCGCAGATGGGCAATCAGTGCCCCACGGTCCGTGATGGTGTTCGGGGTGTAGCGCCGGAAATCGCAGGAGTCCAGCACCTCGTCCAGCTCCTCCCGGGACAGGCCGGACAGCAGGCACTTGCCGATGGAGGAGCAGAAGGCCGGGGAGTGATGGCCGATTTGTGTATAGAGCTGGGCGTTGAGGTGGCCGTCCATCTTCTCAATGTAGACCACATCGCTGCCGTCCAGAATGCCCAGATGGGCGGTCAGGTCCAGATCTCTGGCGATTTTGCTGAGAAAGGGCTTTGCCTCCGTGACCAGCTCCAGGATGTTGATATGGGTGCTGGCGATCTCCATTACCTTGTAGCCCAGGGAATAGGTGCCGTTTTCCGAGCGGCTGGCGTAGGAGCGGCTGCACATGGTGCCCAAAATGCGGTGGACGGTGCTCTTGCTCATGCCGGTGGCCCTGGCAATATCGGAGACGCCCATGGGCGCGGACGCGGCGGAAAGCTGCTCCAGAATGTCAAAGACCCGCTCAATCAGCCTCACATTTTCTTCCATACTTGCCTTCTCCGGTCGTCCCATAGGGGAAGGGTCAGAAATACCCGTATCATTATACCATAAATCAGGTGCATTGCAAATGGTTCCCGGCGCTGACTGCTTGCCCATTTCGTCTCGTTATTTTCTAAAAGACACACAGGGGTTCGTTTGCTGTGTCCTTATTTTTTCCAGCTTGCTATGGCTCGTATTAGGTCAATTAAAATAGCGATTCCCAATATGATACCGAGATAAATCCCAAGATTTTTTAATATTTGCTGGAGCATTTCCTGGCCGTCGCTCTTATAGTAGACTCCGGTTATGAAAAAAACCACGAGAAATCCGGTAATCAATCCAAATCCCCAAAGGGGCTGCCTCTTGCTCGCAGCAAAAAACAAAATTAATATTACATTATTAGAATAGCACCAATCAGGAGGAAAATCAATCCCGTTTCATCCGGCCTGTATGTGTATTTCCCAGCCTATGATGCGCAGGAGCGGGAAACCCGGGCACTTGCAAACCTGCCCTGCAGCTCCGTCCTAACGCATCAGGCCTCCGAAACTGTCATTGTTATGAAACAACCGCCCCACCCCCGACATGTCATCCTGAGCCATAGGCGAAGGATCTTGCGCAGAAGGGTTCCGACATGGAACTCTGGTGCATGAGATCCTTCGGCTTCGCCTCGCCGGTGACAACCGGGGGCCTGCGCCAGTATGGATTTCCCAGCCTGTGATGCGCAGAGCGGGAAACCCGGGCGCAGGGGGCGGCTTTTGAAAAATATTATCCCCCCCGGGGGCTTGTGCGGTGGTTTTGGGTGTTTTACAATGGGGGCAGAAAAACGAAGGGAGAGATTCTCATGCACACCCCCGTTCTTATGCACATGGCCGACGCCCTGCTGGCGCCCTCTGTGGGCATCGTCATGATGATTGTGGCTGCCGCTGCCCTGGCTTACAGCGTCTACCGGGTGAAAAAGGACAGCACCCTCACAGAGCAGAAGGTGCCCCTGATGGCTGTCATGGCCGCTTTTGTCTTTGCTGCTCAGATGATCAACTTTACCATCCCCGGCACCGGTTCCTCCGGGCACCTGTGCGGCGGTATGCTTCTGGCCGCGGTTTTGGGGCAGTTCCCGGCGGTCTTGTCCCTGTCCGTTGTGCTGATCATTCAGTGCCTGTTCTTCGCCGACGGCGGGCTGCTTGCCATCGGCTGCAACATCTTCAACATGGGCCTGTGCGCCATTCTCATCGCCTACCCCCTGATCTATAAGCCCATTATGAAAAAGGGCTTCACCAACGGCCGGGCCTTCCTGGCCTCCATCCTGGCCTGTGAGGTGGGGCTGCAGCTGGGCGCCTTCTGTGTGGTTCTGGAGACCTGGATCTCCGGCATCACCGCCCTGCCCTTCGGCACCTTCGTGGGCCTCATGCAGCCCATTCACCTGGCCATCGGCCTGGTGGAGGGCGTGGTCACCGGCCTTGTGGTGGTCTTCCTCCACCAGGTTCGGCCGGAGCTTCTGGAGGCGGCCCTGGAGAACAAGTCCGCCGGGGTCAGTGCCAAGAAGGTGATTGTCACCTTGGCGGTTGTCACCGTGGTGGTGGCGGGGGCCCTGTCCCTGGTGGCCTCCTCCAATCCTGACGGCCTGGAGTGGGCCATCGGCAAGACCACCCAGAGCGAAGAGGAGCTGGAGCCGGAGGCCAAATACGCCGCAGCGGCGGAAAAGGCCGGGGCCGTGGTGGATGCCACCGCCATCCTCCCGGACTACGCCTTTGCCGGCGACGAGGAGAACCCCTTGGGCACCACCGTGTCCGGCCTGGTGGGCGGCGCCATCTGCGTGGTTTTAGCCGGAGGCGTGGCCTGGCTCACCTCCGCCAAAAAGCGCCGGAAGGTGAACGCCTGAGACAACATTTGAAAAAAAGTACCCGCCGGCCCTTGACGGTTCCGGCGGGTTGCTTTATGATGGTATCCGGAAAACAATGCCCTACCGGCGCAGAGCCGCAGGGGGAAAAGGAGGCAGGTATATGGCGGGGCTCAACGGAAAAATCCGGGAGTTTTACACCCTGGAGCAGCTGTCCGGCGGCAGCACGGTCATTCACCGGCTCCACCCCGGGGCAAAGCTCCTGACGACGCTGGTGTTTATTGTCACCGTGGTCTCCTTTGACCGGCTCCAGTTCCGGCAGCTGATTCCCTTTTTGTTCTATCCCGCCCTGCTCATGGGCCTGTCGGAGACCCCCTGGGGCCTTGCCATGAAGCGGGTGGCCCTGGCCCTGCCCTTCGTGGTGCTGGCGGGGCTGTCCAATGTGATTTTTGACCGGGAGCCGGTTCTGGCCCTGGGGTCTGTGGTGCTTACCGGGGGCGTGATTTCCTTCGCCTCCATTCTCCTGCGCACCTTCCTCACGGTGATCTCCCTGGTGCTCCTCATTGGGGTGACACCCTTTTCGGATCTCACGGGAACCCTGCGCCGGGCCCACGTCCCGGAGCTTCTGGTCACTCTGTTTGAAATGACCTACCGCTACATTGGCGTTCTTTTGGAGGAGACCTCCTCCATGTACACCGCCTATCAGCTCCGCCACCAGAAGGCCAAGGGCCTGGAGCTGCGGCACATGGGCTCCTTTGTGGGCTCTCTCCTGCTGCGCACCTTTGACCGGGCGGGGAGAATCTACAGCGCCATGAAGTGCCGGGGCTACGGAAGGAATACCGGGGGAGCCATGGCCCGCCCCTGGGCGGTGAAGGATTGGGCCTATACGCTGACGGTATCCGGACTTTGCGTCTTATGCCGGGTTTTTGACGTTGTGACCCTGGCCGGTTCCTGGATTGGAGGGCTGCTGCCATGATGAATGTGGAACATTTGAAGCTGGTCTACCCCGACGGCACCTGTGCCGTGGATGACCTGTCCCTGACCCTGGCGGACGGGGAGAGCGTTGCCCTGGTGGGGGCCAACGGGGCGGGGAAGACCTCCCTGCTCCTCTCTCTGGTGGGGGTTCTGGGCCTTGCCGGGGGGAGCATCCGGGTGGATGAGGTGACCCTGGGGAAAAAGACCCTGGACGAAATCCGCCGCCGGGTGGGCCTGGTCTTCCAGAATCCCGACGACCAGCTGTTCATGCCCGTCATCCGGGAGGATGTGGCCTTCGGCCCCCGGAACTTCGGCCACAGCCCGGAGGAGACGGAAAAAATCGTGGCGGACACCCTGGAGACCTTGGGCATCTCCCATCTGGGGGACAAGTCCCCCACCAAAATGTCCGGAGGCGAGAAGCGCATGGCGGCCATTGCCACGGTGCTGGCCATGGATCCCAGGGTTATGCTCTTTGACGAGCCCACGGCCTTCCTGGACCCCCGGGCCCGGCGGAAGCTCATTCGCCTCCTGAACCGCCTGCCCCACACTAAGCTCATCGCCACCCACGACCTCCCCTTCGCCTGCGAGGTCTGCACCCGGGTGGTCATCCTCCAGCACGGCCAAATCGCCGCCCAGGGAGACCCCAAAACCCTCCTCTACGACGAGGCCCTCATGGACCGGTGCGGCATGGAGGCCATTGGGTA
>JALETK010000124.1 GCA_022781505.1 Clostridiales bacterium
TTTTGTTGCTGCTGCCGAAGCGGCCCAAGAATAACCATAGAGGTGACGGCGATGAAGAGATTTAAACGCATGGCTGCCGCGCTGCTTGCAGTGGTGGCAGTGCTAATGCTCCTGCCTGGGCGGGCTTGGGCTGCGGGACCCATTGATTTAAACCGTGCTGTCAGCCTGACGGTTTCCTGTCTCGACGGGGACACGCCTCTGGTTGATGCGCAGTTTGAGCTCTACCTGGTGGCCACGTCGGATGAATTTGGGGCATTGACCCCGGTGGACAGCTTTGGGCAGTTCAACGTAGGCATTCAGGGTGAGAATGACGAGGCGTGGCGGACACTGGCTTCCACGATGGAGGGGTATGTTCTCCGGGATCAGCTTCCTCCTGACGGCAGAGGAAAGACCAATGCCGATGGGTTGGTTTCCTTCCCGGGGGGAGAGCGCCCTCTGACCCCGGGCCTGTATCTGGTGCTCGGTCACCGGCACACCCAGGACGGAAAATACTATGATCCTTCGCCTTTCCTGGTGATGCTTCCGGGGCTGGACGGGGAGGAGAACGTCTGGGTCTATGATGTGACGGCGAATCCCAAGTTTGATTCCAGACCTGTGCCGGCTGAACCGGGCACGATCACCCGCAAGGTGCTGAAGGTCTGGAAGGATGAGGGATATGAAAACCGGCGCCCGCAGGAGATCATTGTTCAGCTTCTTTGTGACGGAAAGGTCTTTGATACCGTAACCCTCAATGGGGAGAACGATTGGCGGTATGCCTGGACAGACCTGGATGAGCGCAATCAATGGACCGTCGTTGAAAAGGAACTGGAGGACTATTCCGTGGAGGTCACCCAGGAGGGCATCACCTTCCTCGTAACGAATACCTATAAGGGCTCCGGTACGCCGGAGACGCCCGGTAAGCCCTCGGAGCCGGAGCTGCCATATACCGGCCAGCTCTGGTGGCCGGTTCCGGTTCTTTTCGCTGCCGGACTGCTGCTTGTGGTAGCCGGTCTGCTTCGCCGAAGAGGTGCCCGTCATGAAGGATAGAAGCAGGAATTCCCAAAAGCGAAAAGGCTTTCTTCTGATTCCCCTTGGGCTGCTGCTGATTGCGGCGGCCCTTTTCCTTGGGGGCTACAACCTGTATGATTCCGCCCGGGCCGGAGAGGCGGCCGGCCGGGCGCTGATCGGACTGGAGCAATTCATTCCCACGGAACCCACGGGAGAATCGCTCCGGGAGCCTGTGAGCCCGCAGACACCGCCTGCGGGGGTCAAGGAAATTGTGATTCCCGACTATATCCTGAATCCGAACATGGAAATGCCTGTGAAAAGCCTTGACGGGGTGGATTATATCGGTATCCTGCTAATTCCTGCCCTGGAGCTGGAGCTGCCTGTGGTCAGTCAGTGGAGCTATCCGGATCTGAAAATTGCCCCGTGCCGCTACTCCGGCTCTGCCTATCAGAATAATCTGGTGATTGCCGGGCATAACTATGCCTCCCACTTTGGCACCATCAAAAACCTGGAGGAGGGAGACGCCGTCATTTTTACGGACATGGACGGAAACCGTTTTACCTATCGGGTGGTGGAGCAGGAGATTCTGCGTCCTTCGGCCACGGAGGAGATGGAGGCGGGGGACTGGGATCTGACCCTGTTCACCTGCACAGTTGGAGCCCAGAACCGTGTCACAGTCCGGTGTGAGCTGGAAAATGGCTGAGCCTCCCTCAAACCGTCAGCCCCTGTGCCGCCTGTTAAAGCATGGGACCAAGTCCCGGCGTGCTCCCGGTCAAAACAGATTGGGGGAGCACCTGAATGGCTATATGCTCCGTTGATCCGGCGATCATGTATCGCCGGATCAATTGTATCCGGTTCCATCTCCGCCTCGTCTGAGGATGGGGTTCCCATGATGCGGCGAATCTGTTTTTGTTCGCCCAGCGCTGGTGTTTTCCCTCAGAAAGCACTTCACCAGCAATGAATTTTACAAACCCTTATCAGCAAAGGGATAGAAAAATTTCACGGAATCTGTTATACTGAAAAATGTAACGATTTGATTTGGCAAAAAGCGATGGGCTGTATTCACGGACCGGGGGAGAGAATCAGAATCTTCAAAATGAGGTGAGGACATATGAGAAAGCTGAATCAGCGTACCTGCCGTATGGCGGGGATTACGGCAGTGGTTCTCTTTGCCGTCATGGGAGCGCGTTTGATTTTTCATCTGTCTCCTGACCTCCTTGTTTTCAGACCGTTGCAAAGCGTTCTGTATATTGGTCTTTGCATTGCCTGGGGTATATCCGTGAACCGGCGCGTTATGCAGGTGCAGGTGCGGCGGCAGCTTACAGTGATTGCGGGACTGATGGTTTTCTGGCTTGCGGTCCGTGGGCTTAAATATGACTTTGTGGCCCAGACTGCCTCCAGCCGCTATTGCTGGTATCTTTACTATCTGCCCATGATCTTCATTCCCCTCTACGCGCTGTTTACCGCCATGCTCCTTGGAAAGTCCGAGCGTGCGAGGCTGCCCCGATTCGCCGCCGTCCTGGCAGGCATTTCCCTGGGGCTGTTTCTTCTGGTCATGTCCAATGACCTGCACCAGCTGGTGTTTGTTTTTCCGGCGGGAAAGCCCTGGACGGATTACGACTACTGGTATGCGCCTGGTTATTATATCATTGTGACCTGGCTGGTTGTCTGCGGCCTGGGCCTTCTGGTGATGCTTCTGCGCAAATGCCGGGTGCCCCACAGCAGGAAGTTTATTTGGGTGCCCTGCATTCCCATTGTGGCCCTTGTGGGTTATACCATTTTATATCTGTTCCGGGTTCCGTGGCTGCGTCTGCTGTTCGGAGATATGCCGGCGTTCTTCTGCCTGTTCTACGCGGCGGTTCTGGAGAGCTGTATGCAGACCGGCCTCATTCAGACCAATACCGGCTATGATCTGCTCTTTGAAGCGGCGACCTTCAAGGCGCAGATCACCGATGAGGCCTGGTACACCCGTTATGCCTCTGTTCCATCCCCCCTGGAGCCGGACGTCCTCTCCCGGGCAAAGGACGTGCCCTTGCACCTGGATCGGAACACCCTGCTGAGAACCCATCCCATCGGCGGCGGCTATGTGGCCTGGCAGGAGGATGTGACGGAGCTTGCGGATGCTTTGGAGCGGCTGGAGGAGAACCAGCAGGAGCTGGCGGAGGAAACCTTCCTGGAGCAGGCGTCCCTGGAGGCAAGGCAGGAGGTGCTTCAGCTCCAGGAGAAAAACCGCCTCTACGACCTGATCGGGACCCACACCAAGCCCCAGGTGGAGCTTTTGAACACCCTGCTGGAGGAATATGAGAGAGCCGGCGGAGAAAACGCCCGACGAAGGCTCCTGGAAAAAATATGCGTCATCGGCACCTATGTGAAGCGGAGCGGCAACCTGCTGCTCATTCGGGAGAGCAGTGACAC
>JALETK010000051.1 GCA_022781505.1 Clostridiales bacterium
TGGCGCTTCGCGCTTGCCCCACCGGGGGAAGGTCATGGGCGCACCCACCAAGCCCGCGTCCTCACCGGAACCGCCGCACCCCCTGCACCCGCACCCGCCTTCCTATCCCACCACTCAAATCCAATCCGGCGCGAAGCGCCATCTCAACTGCCCGCAGGGCAATATCACCCGCCGCCAGGCGGATATCACCGGCGCGTCAGCGCCACTATCTCCCGGAACCTCTGCGCCGCCGTCCCCGTGACTCCCAGCGCGCGGAGCCAGGCCTCCAACGCCTGGCCCTCCAGGTTCAGGCCCTTTTCCCGGTAGCTCTCCGCCATGGATTGAAGCTCCGCCTCTGTGACGCCGCCGCTGTACACGGCGCTTGGAGCCTCCCCGCCGCCGGAATCCCCGGAAGCCCCGCCTCCGGCGGATTTGCTCCCGGAGGCCCGGCTGCCCCCGGCGCTGCCCGAGGCCGAGGCCTTCTGGGCATCCCGGGCCTTCTGGTACTCGAACTTCTCCCGCTGGAGGGCCTGCTCCGCCTCCCAGCGGGCCTGGTTCTGATCCTGCTCCGCCTGCCAGTTGGCCTGGCTCTGGGCCCGGGCGGCGGCCTCCTGCTCCAGCTGGTACTCCCGGAGCCAGCGGTTGTACTCGTCCTGCCAGCGGTTGTAGGCCGTGGCCTCCTTGTCCCGCTCCAGCTGGTAGAGAGACTGCAGCCCCTCGGTCTCCCGGTCGTACCGCTCCCTGGCCCGGTTGTAGATCTCCGGCACCTTGTCGTTCAGCTCCTGGAGCCAGGCGTTGTAGGCCTGCTGGCCGGCGGTCTGGCTGTAGGTGCTGCCGTAGCCCCCGGTGAGGCCCGCGGCCCTGCCCATGGTGTCCTCCATGGCCTGGGAACCCAGGCGCTGATAGGCATCCCGGTACTGCCGGTACAGGGCGCTGTTCTCCAGGTCAAAGGAGAAGGGCTCGCGGTTGGAAATTTTGTCATACAGCTCCTTCAGATCGGAGCCCTGATAGTCCTCCGGTTTCTTACTTGCCATGGGTCGCCTCCTGATTCAATTGGGCAATCAGCCGGGAGAGGTAGCGGTACAGCTCCTCCACCTGCTGCTGCAGATTTCCCGCCGGTCTGGGCGGGGTGGGCAAAACGGTCACCACACGTCACTTCCCTCCTCAATGGTTTTGGCCAGGGAATACACCTGGCAGTCTCCCTGCCCCTCCAGCCGCAGCCGCAGGGTATCGCACCGGCGGGGAAGAACCGGGAGAGTCTGGCTCCGGAGCCGGGGGCTGGCCGCCAGATGGCCCTTGTGCTCCCAGGGGCCCTCGTCGGTGGAGAGGTACACATCCGCCCAGGCCCCGGGCTCCAGCCGCAGCCGCAGGGTGAGCCGGGAGAGGAACTTGCTCCCGGCCAGCGAAAGGCCCAGAGGCCCGGTCTCGGCGTACCAGGCCACGGCCTCGCTGCCGCCCCCCTCCGGCTGCCAGATCTCCCCGCCCCGGGCAAAATACAGGCGCCTGCCGTCCCCGGCGAAGGCGGTGGCCCCCGGGTTGTCCTCCCGGTGCCACAGGCCGGCGGCGGTGTCCAGCACCAGAAGCCCCTGGCCCGGGAGCTGGAGATAGTACTTCTGCCCCAGGCGTCCGGCGCAGCCGGTGGTCTCGGCCAGAGGCCCCAGGGCCCGGGACACGGACCGGGGATAGGAGCCGTCGAAGGCCACCACCTCCCGGCCGGTGCAGTAATAGAGCACCTCGTCCACCTCCGCCAGGGTGCCGGGAAGACAGCCCCGGCAGGAGGTGGTCACCATCTGGTGGGCCCCGGTCTCCGAGGGGTACACCGTCTCAATACACCCGGCCTGAAAGAAGGTGGGGTGCCCCTGGTAGGTCACCGCCCCGGTGAAGGGCCCGCCGGAGCCCCGGGAGGCGGCGTAGCTGTCCGTGGACAGGCCCCGGAACTGGTTCCAGTTCTTGAAATCCCCCAGGGCTGAGGCATAGATCTCGTTGACCACCTTGTTGGCCCCCAGTTGGTGGTCGAACACATAGCCGTACCGGCAGCCCCAGAGCCGGTTGCCGCACTCCACCACATAGTCCATGTCCGGCACCCCCCGGCGGAGGAACACCTGGCCCCCGGTCTGAACCCGGGTGCCGGTGACGGTCCCCGGCACCACGATGTACCCCGGCTCCGCCTGCTCCAGACAGGCGAAGTCCGGCACACTGTCCCCCGTGCCCCAGGGGACGCCTGTGAGGCGGAGCTCCACCCCGTCATACCGGGAAAAGCCCCTGCCGATGCCCGGAGCAGAGATTTTCACATAGACCTGGGGAATCTCCTCCCAGAGGCCCGAGGCCCAGGTCTTGAGGGTGTCCCCGTCCAGCCACAGTTCCCCCTCCTCCGGGGCCTCCGGGGGGGAGGTGGGGAGGCTCCCGTACACGGTTCCGTCCCGGCTGCACAGCTCATAGGTTACCTGGTTTTCCGTGCCGGGGGAGAGATTCACCGTGGCCTCCAGGCTCCCCTTGTCCCCCACCTCCGCCGTGGGGCGGGAGGTGTCCAGGTACTCCATGAGGTTAAAATACTTCTTGTCCGGGAAGAAGACCACCCAGGCCCCCATGGAGACCATCTGGCAGGGGCACTCCGGCCCATAGTCCGGAACGGTCTCCGAGGCCTCCCCGGAGGGGAGGGAAAAGTCCCGGACGGGCATCCCGTCAATGTAGAGGGCGGTGCCCACCACACACAAAAGGCACCCCTCCCGCACAAACAGCCCCCGGACAGGCCCCGCCCCGGCAAACACCCGCCGCCGGGGCGCCCGGGGGGAGAGGAGGGGATAACGGTCTCCCGTGAGATTCTCCATCTCCCGAAAGCTCCCCTCCGCCCCCCGCTCCCGCCGGTCCAGTCCCCCCCAGGCCTGGGTCACCTCCCGGGCCTCGGCCCCGGGGGATAAGGTTGGATAAAACATCGTTGTGACCTCCTTGTTGCAATCGGGCCTCCGCAGGGGTGCAATGCCGGCCCGGCAATGGTACATGACCGGCCTGCCGGCCGGTGCAATGCGGACGCATTGCGGGATACGGATTGCCACGTCGCTGCGCTCCTGGCAATGACGGTTACGGAAGCCGGTACCTTGGGACGAAGCTGCTGATCAGACTTGCAAGTGCCCGGGAGGGTCATGACCCTCCCCTACGGGTGCACCTCCGGAGGCGTTCTGTAGGGGAGGGTCATGACCCCTCCCGGACACCCGCCGGAACCTATGCACCGCCGT
>JALETK010000130.1 GCA_022781505.1 Clostridiales bacterium
TCAACCAGGCACCTGTAGGGGAGGGTCATGACCCTCCCGGGCACCCGCAAATCAGCCCGGCACCCCCGTCCCAAGGCACCGGCTTCCAAAACTGTCATTGCGAGGAGCGCAGCGACGTGGCAATCCGTTTCCCCGCAATGCGCAGCATTGCACCGGCCGTCTAGCCGGTCATATGTCCGGGCCCACCTGCGCCCCTGCCGGGGCGCGCAAGCCTTGCGGCTTGCAGGGGAACGGATTGCCACGACCCCTGCGGGGTCTCGCAATGACAGATTTGGGAGTGCGGTGCGTTTCAATCGAACATGCCAAGGCTCCGGGAAGCGTGCGGCGGGGGCGAGACCCCCGCCCTACGGTACGGGCCACGACAGTGCTCGAGCTCCTTCGGCTGCGCCTCTCCCATGACAGTGGGGGGCCGCTCAGGCCTCTTCCTTTTTCTCCGGGGCCTTGTCCTTGTTTTCCCGGCGGTACTTCAGGACGTTGCGGTGCTGGTAGAGCTTGGTGGCCTTGTTGATCATGACGTACATGGGCTTGTTCAGGATCAGATCCAGCTCTCCCACGAACTCGGTGAAGTCCCCGTTGAAGCCCTTTTTGAATTTGTACAGGCCATAGAGGGGGTTGGACTCGTCCAGGTCTCCGGAGACGCCCCGGAAGTCATAGACCCGGCAGCCCTTCTCCAGGGCCCACTGGATCATGTTCCACTGCAAAAGATAATTGGGCATGAGATTCCGGTGGGAGTTGGAGGAGGCCCCGTAGAGATACCACACCTTGTCCCCGAACCAGATGGCCAGGGTCCCGGCGATGGGCCGTCCCTCGTAAAAGGCCATGTACAGCCGGGCGTGCTCCCCCAGGTTCTTCAGGAGGTTGGAGAAATACGCCTCGTTCCGGGTCACAAAATTGTCCCGCATACCCGTCTCAATCATGATCTGGGTGAAATCGTGCACCATCTCCTGGCCGCAGACCCGAACCTCCACGCCCTTTTTCACCGCCAGGCGGATGTTGTACCGGTGCTTCTGGGTGAAGGAGGCCAGCATCTCGTCGGGGGTCTTCCCGGCCACGTCCAGGCGGAAGACAAACTTGGGCTGGATGCCCTCGAAGTTCTTCCCCTCCTGCATAATCCGGAAGCCGAAGGACTCCAGCAGCGCCCGGAAGCCGGTGTTCTCCGCCGGCACGTCGGGGTCGATTTTGATCACATAGCCGTGATATTCCTTGGCCAGGGCCCGGGCCCCCTCCATCAGCTGGGCGAAGGTGTCCCGATCCGCGAGATCGCACACGGGGCCCCGGCAGGAGTAGAGCATACTGGCCCCGAAAACAGGCATTTTCCGAATGAGAAAGGCCATGGAGCCCTTGATTTTCCCGTCGTCCCCCCGGACGGCCACCGCCCGCCAGGTCCAGGCGGACTTCTGCTTCCCCCAGAGGCTGGACTGGGCAAAGTGCCCCTTGGGATGCCCGGCAATAAAGGCCTCGTATTCGGCCAGGGTTTTTTCATTGATCAGCTCGTACATAAAGCAACTTCCTTTGCTATGTTCATCGTTCCTGAGAAGAACGGAATTTTACAATTCTATCATAGCACACTTCCCGCCAATGCGCAACGAAAATCGCGCAGGAGCGGTCACCGGGAGGCCCCGGCGGGGCAAGGGACCGGCCTGACGGCCGGTGCAATGCATTCGCATTGCTTAGGAACGGATTGCCACGTCGCTGCGCTCCTCGCAATGACGGGTTTGAGGGCCTGGTGGGTTTGGATGGAACTGCCAGGAACACCTGCCATTGCCCGGGAGGGTCATGACCCTCCCCTACGGCATATCCGGGCCAATTGCCGAAACCCCCGTTCCCGGCATCCACCCCCATTTCTCGCTTTACATTTGCCAGCCCCTGTGATATAATGAACAATGGCTATATGCAAGAATGAAACATGGGAGTGGATTTTCCATGCCAAGATATCAAATCGAGGGCGGGCGGCCCCTGGTGGGTACTGTGACCATCAGCGGGGCAAAGAACGCCGCCGTCGCCATCATCCCCGCCACCCTGCTGGTCAGCGGCCCCTGCAGAATCGAGAATGTGCCGGACATCTCCGATGTACACATCCTCCTGGAGATTCTGGAGAAGATGGGCGCGAAGGTCACCCGGCTTCCCAACGACACCGTGGAGATCGACTGCACCGCCGTGACCTGCACGGAGCCGGACCCGGAGCTGGTGCGCCGCATCCGGGCCTCCTATTATCTCCTGGGGGCCCTTCTGGGCCGGTTCGGCAAGGCCCGGGTGGCCCTGCCCGGGGGCTGCAACTTCGCCCCCCGCCCCATTGACCAGCACATCAAGGGCTTCGAGGCCCTGGGCGCCCAGGTGGAGGAGACGGACACCTATGTGGATGCCGTCGGCCCTCAGGGCCTGCGGGGGGGCCGGGTGAACCTGGACGTGGTCTCCGTGGGTGCCACCATCAATATCATCATCGCCGCCGCCCTGGTGCCCGGCCAGACCATCATTGAAAACGCCGCCAAGGAGCCCCACATTGTGGATTTGGCCAACTTCCTCAACACCATGGGCGCCAGAATCTCCGGCGCGGGCACGGACGTGATCAAAATCCGGGGGGTCAAGGCCCTGCGGGGCGGGTTCTACTCCATCATCCCCGACCAGATCGAGGCCGGCACTTACATGGCCGCCGTGGCCGCCGTGGGGGGCAACGTCCTGGTGAAGAACGTGATTCCCAAGCATATGGACTGCATCTCCGCCAAGCTCCGGGAGATGGGCGCCAGGGTCACGGAATATGACGACGCCATCCGGGTGGAGAAGGTGCGCCGCCTCCGCCGGGCCACGGTGAAGACCATGCCCTACCCCGGCTTCCCCACGGATATGCAGGGGCAGATCGGCGTGTGCATGGCCCTGGCCGAGGGGGTCAGCCGGATCACCGAGAGCATTTACGAGACCCGGTTCTTCGCCTATTCCGAGGAGTTCCGGGCCATGGGCGCCACCATCCAGGTGGCCGGCAAAACCGCCACCATCACCGGCACCGAGCGCCTCCACGGAGCCACCGTCCAGGCCCACGACCTCCGGGCGGGAGCAGCTCTGGTCATTGCCGGCCTCGCCGCCCAGGGGGAGACCTTTGTGGAGAACATCCACTACATCGAGCGTGGCTACGAAAACCTGGTAGGCAAGCTCACCGCCCTGGGCGCCTGCATCCGCCGGGTAGAGGACGAATAAGCCTTTGGGGGCCGCCGGAAAAGGGAACAAATGGTTCCTTTTTCCGACGGCCCCTCTGGTTTTTTCCCGAAAAACCATGTATAATGAGAGCACCCCCTGGAGCCATCCCGCAGGGCGGGGGCCTCGCCCAATGTCACGAACGTAAGCGTGCGTGGTAGGGCAGGCTTGGTGGTGTGTCTGTAGGGGCGGACCCATGTGTCCGCCCGCAGGGAAAGATATCGTTCCGCAAAAATCCGATGCGAATTCGCACAAAATTCGGAGAAAATACGAATTCGCCCAAGATTTTTACAAATTTATACGCCCCTAGGAGTAGTCAGAAAGCTTTTCGCTTAAGCTCGTGACATTGGTTATGACCCTCCCCTGCGGTTCGTAGAATCACGGCCCTTATAGCGAACTGTAGTCGATTTTTAGAAGCTACAACGCACTACGGGCGGAATCGGGGGCGCCCGGGTTCCGGTGGGTGTCCGGTTTATGTCTGACCCCGCCCTGCAGGCCCAGATCCCATTGGCAGTCGATTACCCTTTACACAAGGAGGAAATATACATATGAAATTTGGTTTTGGAATTGACGTAGGCGGCACCACCGTGAAGCTGGGGCTTTTTACC
>JALETK010000133.1 GCA_022781505.1 Clostridiales bacterium
AAGGGTTTTCGGGACTTCCTTTTTTTCAAAACCTGCCGTGCAACAGATTTGCAACACATCATCAAAAATCGTTCTTTTTTTAAAAAATGAATAGTGGAAAGCGGTTATTAAGTTGACCTTTTTATCCCAGAGCCATCCATATTTGCTTGACACATACAAATGTGAACGCAATTGAAAAAATCCTTGCATTTTCAAAGCTGCGGGTATAAAATAAAAACAACAACCGAACACAGGGGAGCTTGTATGGGCAGGCTGAGAGGAAGTCATCAACTTCGACCCTTTAACCTGATGCGGATAATGCCGCCGTAGGAAGTCGTTTGCGACATGGTTTTTTTACAGGAGGCGCCGTATGGGTGTCTCCTGTTTTTGTTGTGCTTTTTTGAAAGGAGGAACGGCCATCACGGGGCATCCGTGGCGGGCTGGCGGGGAGCGCCGCGAGTCTTGTAGTACAGCGATGGGAAGCCGTGTTCCGGCGTGAGAGGAGGCCAGTAAGCCTCGACCGACCTTCCGCGCAGTCTTCCGGGGGAGCTGCGTCCATTTTACCGGGAAGCGTCGCTGTATCAGCCGTTTCCTCGATGTTCAAAGGAGTATGCATTATGAAAAAAATCAACATCAAAAAGCTGGCTGCCGCAGGCGTGCTGTGCGCGGTGGCCGTGGTGGGGAGTCTTCTCTCCTTCCCCGTCTTCGGCAGCAAGTGCTCGCCGGTGCAGCACATGGTGAACATTCTCTGCGCGGTGCTGCTGGGGCCGGGATACGGCCTGGGGGCAGCCTTCTGCGCGGCGCTGATCCGGAATCTCCTGGGGCTGGGCAGTCTCATGGCCTTTCCCGGGAGCATGTTCGGCGCCCTGGCCTGCGGTCTTGTTTACCGGCAGACGAAGAACATTCCCGCAACCCTCCTGGGAGAGGTGGCCGGTACCGCGCTTCTGGGCGGCCTGTGCGCCTATCCCGTGGCCATCTTCCTCATGGGGCAGAGCGCGGCGGAGATTGCCTTCTATGCCTACATCGTTCCCTTCCTGATCTCCACCGCCGCCGGCGCTCTGATTTCCGGCGTGCTGCTGCTCAGTCTGAAGAAGACCGGCATGCTCCAGTCCATGCAGGCCGGTCTGGACCGATAAGGAGGGAACCGCCATGCTGGGGCAGATGCTGAAAAATGTCCGGGACAAGGCTCCTCTGATTCACAATATTACCAACTATGTGACCGTCAACGACTGCGCCAACATCCTGCTGGCCTGCGGGGCCTCCCCCATTATGGCCGACGACCTGGACGAGGCAGCGGAAATCACCTCCATTTGCGGCGGTCTCAACATCAACATCGGCACCCTGAACGCCCGAACCATTCCCGCCATGCTGGCAGCCGGGCGAAGGGCCAATGCCCTGGGCCACCCCGCCGTTCTGGACCCCGTGGGAGCCGGCGCCTCCAGGCTCCGCACCGAGACGGCCATAGAGCTCATGAAGGAAATCCGGTTTACGGTGATTCGGGGCAACGTCTCCGAAATCAAAACCCTGGCCTCCGGCCGGGGCACCACCCGGGGCGTGGACGCGGATCTGGCAGACCGGGTGACCGAAGAAAACCTCCCCCGGGCGGTGGCCTTTGCCAAGGAATTCGCCCGGAAAACCGGGGCCGTGGTGGCAATCACCGGCGCCATCGATCTGGTGGCCGACGGGGAGCGGGCCTACTGCATCCGGAGCGGCCACCCCATGATGTCCTCCATCACGGGCACCGGCTGCCAGCTGTCCGCCATGACCGCAGCCTATCTGACGGCAAACCCCACCAAACCCCTGGAGGCCACTGCGGCCGCCGTCTGTGCCATGGGTCTGGCCGGTGAGATTGCCCACCGGCGTCTGACGCCTATGGACGGCAACGCCACATACCAGAATTACATCATCGACGCAATATATCATCTCACACCAGAGGAACTGGAGAAAGGCGCGAACTATGAAGTGCGATAAAAAAGCCATGATCCTCTACGCCGTCACCGACCGGGCGTGGGTGGGAAAGCAGAGCCTCAAAGAGCAGGTGGAGTCGGCCCTGCGGGGCGGGGTCACCTGCGTGCAGCTGCGGGAGAAGGCCCTGGGCGAGGGCGCGTTTCTGGAGGAGGCCCTGGAGCTGGCGGCCCTGTGCAAGCGCTACGGCGTTCCCTTCTTTGTCAACGACAATGTGGACATTGCCATTCGCTGTCACGCCGACGGGATTCATGTGGGCCAGGAGGACATGAAGGCCGCCCAGGTTCGCCGCCTGGTGGGGCCGGACATGATGATCGGCGTATCCGTCCACAGTGTGGCGGAGGCCCTGGAGGCGGTGGAAAACAGCGCGGACTGCCTGGGGGTGGGCTCCATGTTCTCCACCTCCACCAAAACCGACGTGAGCCTCCTGCCTCGGGAGACCCTCCGGGAGATCTGCCGCGCGGTAGACGTGCCCGTGGTGGCCATCGGCGGCATCCACCGGGGAAATCTGATGGAGCTGGCCGGCACCGGTGTGGACGGGGTCGCCCTGGTCAGCGCCATTTTCTCGGCGGAGGACATTGAGGATGAATGCCGCCGACTCCGGGCTCTTTCGGAACGGATGGTGGGGGCATGACGGTCAGGGGCGCAATCTTTGATTTTGACGGGACGCTCTACGACTCCATGTCCATCTGGGACACCGCCGGGGAGGATTACCTCCGGGCCTGCGGGCGTACCCCCGGGCCGGAGCTGCGGCAGGTGCTGCCGGTCATGAGCCTGCGCCAGTCGGCCCGCTACCTGAAGGAGGAATACGGCCTCCCCTTTTCGGAGGAGGAGATCATCCGGGGCATCGACAAGACCGTGGAGGACTTTTATCTTCACACCGCCCTGCCTAAGCCCGGCGTTCCGGCATTTCTGGCGCTTCTCCAAAGGCGCGGCGTGAAAATGTGCATCGCCACAGCCACAGACCGCGAGCAGATTGAGGCGGCGCTGAAGCGCTGCAGCCTTGCAGGGTATTTCGGAAAAATCCTCACCTGCACGGAGCTGGGCCATGGCAAGGACGAGCCGCACATTTACGAAGCCGCCCTGGAGTACCTGGGTACAAGGAGAGCGGAGACCCTGGTCTTTGAGGACGCCCTCCACGCCATCCGAACCGCAAAGGCCGCCGGGTTCTCCGTGGCGGCGGTCTACGACGCCCACGAGGAAAATCAGGCGGCGGTTCGGGCCCTGGCGGATTATTATCTGGAGCACTTCTGACCCCAAATCCAAAGCGGCAGACCGGGGGCACCACTCTCTGCCGCTATACAAAAGTAATGCAAGGGAGATTACCTTATGAAAACAGCATTATCCATCGCTGGCAGCGACTGCAGTGGAGGCGCCGGTATTCAGGCAGATTTGAAGACCATGACCTTAAACGGCGTATACGCCATGAGCGCCATCACGGCGCTGACGGCCCAGAACACCACCGGAGTGGCGGGGATTGTGGCGGTCACCCCCGATTTTCTGAAGCAGCAAATCCACATGGTTTTTACGGACATCCGCCCCGACGCGGTGAAGACCGGCATGATTCCCTCCGCGGAGCTCATGGAGGCTGTGGGAGAGCGGCTGCGCTTTTATGGCGCGGAAAACATTGTGGTAGACCCGGTGATGGTGGCCACCTCCGGCTCCAGCCTGATGGAGTCCCAGGCTGTGGCGGCTCTGAAGCGGGAGCTGCTTCCCCTGGCCACCCTGGTCACGCCCAACATCCCCGAGGCGGAGGTTCTCTCCGGCATGGCCGTCCGGAGCGAGGCGGACATGGTTACAGCCGCCCGGTACATCAGCCAAACCTGGGGCTGTGCGGTTCTGCTGAAGGGTGGCCACAGGGTCAGCGACGCCAACGACCTGCTCTGCTCCGGGGACGAGACCCTGTGGTTCCGGGGAAAGCGGATTTCCAATCCCAACACCCACGGCACAGGCTGCACCCTGTCCAGCGCCATTGCCGCCAATCTGGCCAAGGGCTGCTGTCTGGAGGACGCCGTCCGGCGGGCCAAGGACTATGTCTCCGGGGCCTTGTCGGCCATGCTGGACCTGGGCCGTGGCAGCGGCCCCATGAACCACGCCTTTGATCTTCAAAGTCCATTTTCAAAATCATCTGTCTGAAAGGAACCAAGTATCATGAGAAATTACGCAACCCAAATGGAAGCCGCCCGCATGGACATCATCACCCCCGAGATGAAGGCAGTCGCCCGGAAGGAGTACCGCACGGAGGAGGAGATCCGCGACCTGGTGGCAAAGGGCCAGGTGGCCATCTGCGCCAACAGGCTCCACACCTGTCTGGAGCCCAACGGCGTGGGCTCCATGCTGCGCACCAAGATCAATGTGAACCTGGGCGTCTCCCGGGACTGCAAGGATTATGACATTGAGATGAAAAAGGTCATGGCCGCCGTCCATATGGGCGCCGAGGCCATTATGGACCTGTCCTCCCACGGCAACACCCAGCCCTTCCGCCGGAAGCTGACCGGCGAGTGCCCCGCCATGATTGGCACCGTCCCGGTCTATGACAGCGTCATTCACTACCAGCGGGATCTGGCCACCCTCACCGCCAAGGACTTCATCGACGTCATCCGCCTCCACGCCCAGGACGGCGTGGACTTCGTGACCCTGCACTGCGGCATCACCCGGAAGACCATCGACCAGATTCGCCGGCACAAGCGGAAGATGAACATCGTCTCCCGGGGCGGCTCCCTGGTCTTCGCCTGGATGAGCATGACCGGGGAGGAAAACCCCTTCTATGAGTATTTTGACGAGATTCTGGAGATTTGCCGGGAGTACGACGTGACCATCTCCCTGGGCGACGCCTGCCGTCCCGGCTGCCTGGCCGACGCCAGCGACGTGTGCCAGATTGAAGAGCTGGTTCGCTTAGGGGAGCTCACCAAGCGGGCCTGGGCCAGAGACGTGCAGGTGATGGTGGAGGGCCCCGGCCATATGCCCATGGATCAGATTGAAGCCAACATGAAGCTGCAGCAGACCATCTGCATGGGGGCTCCCTTCTACGTTCTGGGCCCCATCGTCACAGACATCGCCCCCGGCTATGACCACATCACCTCCGCCATCGGCGGGGCCATGGCAGCGGCCTCCGGCGCGGCCTTTTTGTGCTATGTGACCCCCGCCGAGCACCTGGCGCTTCCCAATGTGGAGGATGTAAAGCAGGGCATCATCGCCTCCAAAATTGCCGCCCACGCCGCGGACATTGCAAAAAAGATTCCCCACGCCAGAGACCTGGACGACGCCATGGCGGACGCCAGAAGAACCTTCGACTGGGACAAACAGTGGGAATGCTCCATCGACCCTGAGACCGCCAGGGCCATCCGGGAGGACCGGAAGCCGGAGCACGACGACAGCTGCTCCATGTGCGGCAAGTTCTGCGCCGTCCGGAGCATGAACAAGGCTCTGAACGGGGAGTACATCGACATTCTGTAATGGGAACGGGGCGGGTCAATCCCGGCGGGCGGGCCTCTTTTCAGCGTCTGCCGCAAAAATTGGCGCAAATCTGATATTGCCACCGGGCCACAATGTGATATAATGGTGGCAGAAAGCCCCAGGACAAATTTTAGATGAACTACCCAGAGGAGGAATCATTTCTATGCAGTACCTTGGCATTGAGTATCAGATGAAGCATCCCCCCAAGCTGGACCCCCAGTTTGTGCCCTTTGGGGTTTGGCGCGCCGCTTACCTGAAGGACGCCAAAAAGCCCCTGTACATCGCCGTGGAGCGGGACAAGGGACGGATCTCCGTCCACCACACCTGCATCCATGGCACCCCTGAGATGGCCGAGGCCGATTACCGCTATGTGGAGCGCTATGTGAAGTTCCTGCTCTGGTCCACCGGCGGCTTCCGGGTCTCCATCTGCGGGTGCAGCGAGCTTGCCCAGCGGCTGCAGAAGGCCTACACCCCCCAGGGAGAGCGCCACTTCGACTGCACCTTCGTGGGTCAGCTCTATGAGCGGGAGCTGGAGATTCTGGATCTGCCCCTGGAGGCCTGCCCTCAGGCCAACGAGGTGGCGGAGCCCATTGGGGGCCATATGGACGGCTGCCGCATCGGCTTTGACGCCGGCGGCTCCGACCGGAAGGTTTCCGCCGTCATTGACGGCCAGTGCGTCTACTCCGAGGAGGTGGTCTGGTTCCCCAAGCTCCAGGAGGACCCTGACTATCACTTCCAGCACATTGTGGAGGCCTTTAAGACCGCAGCCTCCAAGATGCCCCGGGTGGACGCCATCGGCGTCTCCTCCGCCGGCACCTTCATCGGCAACGCCCCCATGGTGGCCTCCCTGTTCATTAAGGTTCCCCGCTCCAACTGGGACAAGGTGAAGACCATCTATGACCGCGCCGCCGCCGAAATCGGCAATGTGCCCATTGTGGTGGCCAACGACGGCGACGTGTCCGCCCTGGCCGGAGCCATGGGCCTGGGCGTGGGCAACATCATGGGCATCGCCATGGGCACCTCCGAGGCCGTGGGCTATGTGGACAAGGATCAGAATGTCCTGGGCTGGATCAACGAGCTGGCCTTCGCCCCCGTTGACCTGAACGAGGCCGCCATGGCCGACGAGTGGTCCACGGACATCGGCGTAGGCTGCAAGTATTTCTCCCAGGACGCGGTGATCAAGCTGGCCCCCGCCGCGGGAATCACCCTGGACGAGAGCCTGTCCCCCGCGGAGAAGCTGAAGGTGGTTCAGGGCCTGATGGCGGAGGACGATCCCCGGGCCGTGGCCGTCTTCGAGACCATCGGCGCTTACCTGGCCTACACCGTGGTGCTGTACTCCCAGTTCTACGACATTGAGCACATGATGATGCTGGGCCGGGTCATGTCCGGCAAGGGCGGCGACACCATCCTGCAGGTCTGCAACGATATCCTCCGGGATGAGTTCCCCCAGCTGTCCGCCAAGTGCGAGGTCATGCTCCCCGACGAGAAGACCCGCCGGGTGGGCCAGTCCGTGGCCGCCGCCAGCCTGCCCAAGCTGAACTAAAAGGCCCTAAGGCGGCTCCCCGCCTTTTTCCACAAAACGGCTCCATGATTTGCGCCGGGAAGCACGGTTTTCTCACCTGCTTCCCGGCGCATTTCAAATGATTAAGACAGTTCACCCGGGAAATAAGCCCATTTCATCTCCCGTATTTCCCCTAAAGAAATACAGGAGATTCCCGTACCCTGTCGTCCTGAGTCCTGGACGAAGGATTCTTATGTGAGCAGGGCACAAGCAAGGCAGGAATAAATCTCCTTTGGCCGGGTCTCAGTGCTGAAAATCAAGGAAGCGGAGACACTTAACAATTGGCAAGGCCTCCGCTCGGGGATTCTCTGCAATACGGCAAGCTGCTGCATACTGTCCACCGGGACATATCCAGTAGGCTGTTTATCTTTGAAAAGCGGGAGGAACCGGGGTTAATTCCCCGGTTCCTCCCGCTTTTATTCGTAGAAATTCCGATACAGGAAGGTCACGACCTGGCCCCTGGTGCAAGGACTTTCCGGGGCGAAGTGCGTCTTGTCCAAACCAGCGGTGATATCATTCTCCACCGCCCAGAGAACAGCGCTGTAATAGAATCGTTCGGCATTCAAGTCGGTGAATGGTGTTTCCGCACCGGAAGCCTGGGGCTTGCCCTCTGCGCGCCACAGGAACGTGACAAACTGGCTTCTCGTCACCGTTTGCTCCGGTGCAAAATGGGTGGCGTCTATACCAGCAGTAATGCCGTTTTCCACGGCCCACAGAACAGCCTGATAGTAGAAGCGGCTGGCACTCACGTCCACGAAGGGGCAGTCGGTTCCCTGGGGTTCCGGGGAACCGCAGGCACGCCAGAGGAAGGTGACAACCTGTCCACGGGTGCAACTCAGCTCTGGTTCAAAGGTAGTCTCAGTCATACCCTGTGTAATGCCGTTATCTACGGCCCAGAGAACGGGCTTATAGTAAAAACGGTTCTCAGGAACATCGATGAAAGGATTCTCAACAGGATCAATGGGGGTAGGCTGATCAGAGGCAATTACCCTGAAGTCGTAGCCAAAGGTTTCCGCATAGCTTTGCGGATAATAGGCATACACCCCTGTTTTGTCCATATCTTCGATGTATCCAGTTGCACCTTCGTAGGAATAAACCGTAGTTAATCCAGGCATTCCCAATGAGCTGTTAATTTGTCCACTTACTGAAACACAGCATACCGCGCATTGGGGATTGAGAATTGTAATAGATGCCAATTCACTACAATCCATAAATGCACCAATGCGAATCCACTCAACGCTTTTTGGAATGACAACGCTTGTCAGGCTTATGCAGCCAGCAAAAGCGTAGGGTCCGATATCGGTAACACCCTCAGCAATTATGAGATTTGATAAACTCTCACAACCTTCAAATACATTTTTCCCAAAGCCTGTAACACTACCTGGAATTGAAATACTGGTCAGACCGGAGCAACTCTGAAACGCATATTCCCCAATATGTGTAACGCTGTTTGGAATGGTATAGCTTCCCTGAATACCGCAGGGTGCGCAAATAAGAGTTGTTTGATTTTTGTCAAAGAGAACCCCAGCGGCATCGCTGCTATAGAATTCATTCTGTTCATCAACCCAAATTCCGGTCAGGCTGGGGCACACACGGAACGTCCCTGACTCCATGCTAGTTACGCTTTCAGGGATGGTAACGGTGACACGCCTGTCGCAGCCGAAAAATGCAGTCCACATAATCCATCGCACATCCCAGCCCTTGATTTTTGTCGGAATACTTGCTGCCGTGATTGTTTCATCGGCATCTTCAATAGCGCCAGTTTGTGCATTAAAATAAATATTGCCGCCCTCGGCCGCATAGGGAATCAGGCCGTCCCAGGTTGCCGTCGGGTATTCATTCCATTCACTTTTCCATATTGGACTTGTCCAGCCGGAGCTGCCCTCAATGTAATAAAGCACTGCAGGTTCCTGCGTAGATCGTCCGCCAGTTTTAAAGACGTTTATACCAATCTGGGGGGCATCCCCATAAAAAAAGACGGAGGTCAGATTTTTGGCATTATAGAAAGAGCAATCTCCAATACTACGCAGTGTACTGGGGAAGAATAGTTCTGTGCCCTGGAACCCATCAAACGCATACGCTCCAATTTCCAGCAGGCCATCCGGAAAGGTAACGGAAGAGAGCTGGCCATTTCCGTCAGTGTAAAGTGTGTCTTTTCCATCAAATGACCAGAAATAATCAACAATATATTTAACACCAGATGGAATTACCAGTTCCGTTTCGGCTCCATGATAATGCAAAAGAATGCCATCCCCCACAATTACAAAGCCAGTTTGCTCATCCAGCCACGGTGTTCTATTGAATGCAGCGCACCCAATACGAGAAACCGTAGCTGGTATGGCAATCTCTTTCAGAGCGCTGCAGTAGCAGAATGCATAGTTACCAATTTTCGCAACACTTTCCGGGATTTCTACGGAAGTAAGCTTCTCGCAGCCATAGAAAGCGGCACCGCCAATTTCGCGCAATGTGCTTGGTAATATAATTTCTTCCAGGGAGTTTTGCTTATAGAATGCGCCACTACTAATCTTCAATAGTCCCTCTGGAAGTGCAACTGATAGTATCTTATTACCATAATTTTCACTTGAAAATAAATCGCTTGCAAGATATTTTACGCCATCTGGAACCACAATCTGCTGATCTGTTCCTTTATAATGTATTAAAACATGATCTCCAGCAATCACCATATCAGGCTGGCTTTCCAGCCAAGGAGTTCCATTGAAAGCTGTTGCTACAATATCAGTTACTGTATCGGGAATATAAATGTCATTTAATGATAAGCAGTTCAAAAACGCGTTAGCCTCAATGGTTTCTATACCATCCGGAATTGTAACGCTTTCCACCGCTGTGCAGTGTGAAAACGCATAGCTTTCAATTGCAGTCACACTATTGGGAATAACGACACTCTTCAGTGCTGAGCAGCTTACAAATGTGTAGCATTCGATGGTTGTTACACCATTTGGAATTGTGATACTTTCCAGCGATCTACAATTTGAAAATGCATATGAGCCAATGGCTGTTACTCCATTCGGAATAGTGATACACTCCAACGCCGCACAATTTACAAATGCATCAGAGCCAATCGTCAGCAAGCTAGATGGAATCGTGATATTGATAAGTTTTGTGCAACCGTAAAATGCGGCATCACCGATGCTGTTAACACCATCTGAAATAATAACAGTAGTGATTTCTTCTTTTACGGATTCCCACGGTGCCAGGGATGGACCATAATCCTTCATCTTCCCCTCGCCAGAAATTGTCAGTATGCCACTCGCTTCATCAAATATCCATGTGAGGTTTTCTCCGCAGGAACCTGAGTTCTCTGCGGCAGCTACTGGCGGCATAAGCGCCGTCAGTAGGCCATAGGCAAGAGCGACAGCCAGCAGCAGTACCAAGCCCTGGTGCCACCAGTTTTTCTTCCGTGTGTTCATAAGTGACTCCTCTTTTCTTTTGGCAGCTCGCCATTTTATAGTGGAATTATAACTATAAATTTATAGTCATAATACCGCTATTTATTTATAACATATAAATCATAGTCCTGTCAAGCTATAATTTTTGTGAGAGTAACAGCTCTGCAATACCATCCCGCAAGAAGCTGCTCCGATTTCTGAAATGAGGTGCTTGTGTGGCAAAGGAGATCCGAATTACGAAAAAAAATCCCCGCCGGGGCGACGATGGTTATAAAATTGTATCCGTGCGGATGAAGGATGAGACTATTGAAAAACTGGAGGCACTGTCTGCGGAGACAAACCGTTCCCGGAATGAGCTGATCAATCTCTTGCTGGAGGCAGCCATTGAAATTGTGAAAATCGAAGATGGAGACGAGTGCGCCATTTGATCCATACGCAAAATGATTGACAATCGGGGAAAATTGTGAGAGAATATAGAAAGTTTCGGCCCGGTTGGGCCGGTTTTACAGGAGGAAGGAATTCACTATGTTCCAATCCAGAACACACAATTGCGGCGAGCTGCGCCTGGCCGACGCCGGGAAAGAGGTCACCCTGGTGGGGTGGCTGGAGAACGTCCGGGAAGTGGGCGCGAACTTCGCTTTTCTGGTCCTGCGGGACTTCTATGGCACCACCCAGATCGTGGTGGAGACCGAAGAAATGATGAAGACCGTGAAGGCCATCAACAAGGAGTCCACCATCTCCGTCTCCGGCGTGGTGCGGGAGCGGGCCAGCAAGAATCCCAAGCAGCCCACCGGCGACATTGAGATTGCCCCCACGTCCATCACCGTCCTGGGCAAGTGCCGCTACAATCAGCTGCCCTTTGAGATCAACAAGTCCAAGGAGGCGGACGAGAACACCCGCCTCAAGTACCGCTACCTGGATCTGCGGAACCCGGCGGTGAAGAGCAACATCGTCCTGCGGTGCAACGTGGTGGCCGCCATCCGGCAGGCCATGACGGAGCACGGCTTCCTGGAGATCACCACCCCCATCCTCACCTCGTCCTCTCCCGAGGGCGCCCGGGACTATCTGGTTCCCGCCCGGAACCACCCCGGCAAGTTTTACGCCCTGCCCCAGGCCCCCCAGCAGTTCAAGCAGCTGCTCATGACCTCCGGCTTTGACCGCTATTTCCAGATCGCCCCCTGCTTCCGGGATGAGGATGCCCGGGCAGACCGGACCCCCGGCGAGTTCTATCAGCTGGACATGGAGATGGCCTTTGCCAGCCAGGAGGATGTGCTCACCACCCTGGAGGAGGTGCTGCAGCCTGTCTTCCAGAAGTTCGGCAAGTACGACCGGGTCTCCCAGGCTCCCTTCCGCCACATTCCCTTTAAGGAAGCCATGGAGCGCTACGGCTCCGACAAGCCGGATCTCCGGATTGACCTGGAGATTCAGGACATCAGCTCCCTGGTTCAGGGCTGCGGCTTCGGCCCCTTCGAGGGCGCCGTTGTCAAGGCCGTGGCCGTGGACGATTTCAACCAGACCCGGAAGTGGATTGACAAGCTCCTGACCGATGTGGAGGTCACCACCGGGAACAAGGCCTGCTGGTTCCGCCTGGACGCCGAGGGCAACCTCACCGGCGGCATCTCCAAGTTCCTGGGAGACTGCAAGGAGGCTCTGGTTTCCGCTCTGAATCTGAAGCCCGGCAGCTTCGTGTGCATGGCCGCCGGGAAGAAGTCCGCCGCCCAGAAGACCGCCGGTGTCATCCGCAAGCTCATGGGCACCCGTCTGCCCGGCCACTTTGACGAGAATCAGTACGCCCTGTGCTGGATTGTGGACTTCCCCATGTACGAAATCGGGGAGGAGTCCGGCCAGCTGGAGTTCTGCCACAATCCCTTCTCCATGCCCCAGGGAGGTCTGGCCGCTCTGGAGGCCGCCGAGGGAGACACGGAAAAGGCCCTGGCCATCAACGCCAACCAGTACGACCTGGTGTGCAACGGCTATGAGACCGCCTCCGGCGCCGTGCGGAACCACGATCCGGAGATCATGGTCAAGGCCTTCCAGCTGGTGGGCCTGGGCGAGGAGGACGTAAAGGCCAAGTTCCCCGCCATGTACAACGCTTTCTGCTACGGCGCACCCCCCCACGCGGGAGCCGCCCCCGGCATTGACCGCATCGTCATGCTCCTCACCGGCGAGGAGTCCATCCGGGAGGTCATCACCTTCCCCATGAACAAAAACGCCCAGGATCTCATGATGGGCGCCCCCAGCACCGTAGACCAGAAGCAGCTGGACGACGTACACATTCAGATCAAGACTGAAGAATAAGCCGCAGGGCTGTCTCAAAGCGAGTTTTGAGACAGTCCCTGCTTTTTATCGGCACATTCCCGCACAGCGCCGGGAAAAGCCGGATTGGAAGCGCGGCAGATTTTTGAATTTTGTTCCGGGTTGGGGTTGCGGGTGTTCAGAAGATAGGGTATAATGAACGTAATTTACAGGGAAGGGGCAAAGCGTATGGAAAGCACCTTTTTGACGGGACTGAAGATTCTGAATGTGCGGCATCTGCATGACATTGAAATTGCTCTTTCCGGGGAAAGCCGCAAAAATCTGATTCTCACCGGTAAAAACGGAAGCGGCAAAACAAGCGTTCTGAAAAGCATTGCCAAGCATCTGGAATATGTCATCAGCAGCAGCTATGAACCGGAAGAAATCACTAGGGAAAGGCTGTCGTTATGCAGGGATAGATTCAGCAAATGCGATGACTCCGAAGCCGGGCGTATTAAAAAAGGAGAATACCGGAACGAAATTACTACAATATTGCAGGAAAGTCTTACTCATTGGACAGACGGCGCTGTCGTAAGCTGCACCTCTGCCGCTCTCCTCCGTGAGAAGTATCAAAACGGTCAATTCGTCCTGGCATATTACAGTGACGACCGGAAAATCAGCGTAACCGACTATAAAAACATTGAAAAGGTTCAGCTGAAGCTTGTCTACAAAATCAGCGACCGTCCCTCACAGGATTTGGGCAAATATCTGGTAAATCTGAAAAGCACCCAGGCCTTCGCCCAGGCCAAGGGAGATTTTCAGCGGGCGGAGCAAATTGAGGATTGGTTCCGGCGCTTTGAGAATGTGCTGCGGAGAATCTACCAAGACGACTCCCTGAAGCTGGACTTTGACATTGACACCTTCCAGTTTTCCATTCTTGTAAACGGAAGGGAGCCCTTTACCTTTAACACCATGTCCATGGGCTATGCCGCCGTGTTCGACATTGTCAGCGACCTGATGCTGCGCATGGAGTCTCAGCGGCGCTATGACCTGGAGGGAATTGTGTTGATTGATGAAATCGAAACCCACCTCCATGTGGCACTTCAAAAGGAAATCGTCCCCATTCTGGTGGAGCTGTTTCCCAACATCCAGTTTATTCTCACTACCCACTCTCCCTTCATTCTGAACTCCACCCCTAACGCCGTTGTGTATGACCTGGAAAACCGCTGCCGGGTCGCAGATGGCCTGACAGATCTGCCCTATGAGGGCATTGTGGAGGGCTATTTCAACGTGGATCTTCTGTCCCGGGAGCTGCGGGAAAAATTTGAAGCCTATAAGCGTCTCGTCCACAGCCAAGCTCTTACGGATTCGGATTACGCGAAAATCGCCGAATTGGAATATTATCTGGACGAAATTCCCGATTATCTGGCGGTTGACTTTTCGGAGGAATACAGCCGTTTGAAGACAGAATTTCGGAACAGGTGATAAGCCATGGTGAAGATAGACAGAACCCCCACACCGCCGCCCTCCCTGGCCGTGGAAAAGACAAAGGCAAATGGGAGCTACAAAAAAGACGATGTGGTAGAGCAGCTTGCATCGGATTTTCGCGGGAAATGCTATTTATGCGAGATGGACGAGCTGCAGAGCATTGAGGTTGAGCACCTGCGCCCCCATCACAATGGACGGAACCGGGACAGAATGTTTGATTGGAACAACCTGTTTTACAGCTGTTCCCACTGCAATTCCGTGAAAAACCGGGGCATATATGAAAAAAATGTCGCGGATTGCTGCACAATCGACCCGGAAGCCATCATCCGGCAGGAATTTCTTGATGGGAGGGTGGTTGTCTCCAACCTGGTTGATACCGACGAAGCAAGGGTAACCGCTTCCCTGGTCACGGATTGCTTTGAGCTGAGCAATACGCCAATCAGAACCAAAGCGTGTCAGGTAAAAGTACGCGCCCTCCAGCGAACCATGACCACCCTATACAAAGCCCTGGGTGAATATCAAACCGAAAAAACGGAGCGCACGCTCCGAACCTTAAAGGGTCTGCTCAGCCGCAGCTATAGATTTGCCGGTTTTACCCGGACTTATGTCCGCAGCCACATAGCTACATACCCGGATTTGGCTCCTTTCGTCGCTTTGGAGGAGTCATAACTCAGAAAGGGATGTCTCAAAACTCGTTTTGAGACATCCCCTCTTTATATTCTGTCGTTACTCTATGGCCTGGAGATATGCTGAAGCCCTCCGGTTGATACCGCAGGAAATATCGCACGTTACCGGGCGGAGCTTCGCTCCGCCCGGTCTTATGGTTACAGCCTTACAGCTCCAGCAGCTCCTGGGGGAGTCTGGAGACTACGCCGGCGCAGCGGGGGCAGAGGCCCTCTTCGTTGGCCTCCTGGCTGTGCATCCAGCAGCGGGGGCACTTGACGCCCCGGGCTTCGGTGACGCCCACCTTCAGGCCGGGGAAATTGGCGCCGGTGGCGGTGGTGGCATCGGCGGGGATGGTCTCCGGCGCGCAGGAGGAGACAATGCAGATTTCCGCCAGATCCAGGCCCTTCACAGCCTCCAGGGCGGCCTTGGCAGCCTCGTCGGTGGCCTCCAGGGACACATGGGCCTCCAGGGCCTTGCCGATGCGCTTGGCGGCGCGGGCGGCCTCCAGGACGGCGTTCACATCCTGGCGCAGCTTCATCACCACGTCCCACTTGTCCATGGCCTCGGGAGCCAGGGCGTACCGGTGGCTGCCGGCGGGCATCCGGTTCAGAAGGATGTTCCGGGGATCGTCTCCATCCCGGTGGGGCATGGCCTGCCAGATCTCGTCGCAGGTGAAGGCCAGGATGGGGGCGAAGAGCTTGGCCATGGCGTCCACAATCAGGAACAGGACGGTCTGGGCAGAGCGGCGCTTCAGGCCGTCGCGGTCCTCGCAGTACAGCCGATCCTTGATGATATCCAGGTAGAAGCTGCTGAGCTCCACCACGCAGAAATCGTTGATGGCGTGGGAGACCACATGGAACTCATAGTTGTCGTATGCTTTGCGGCAGGTGGCAATCAGCTTCTCCAGCTTGGTGAGGGCCCAGCGGTCCAGCTCCGGCATATCCTCCGGGGCCACCAGATTGTTGGGGTCGAAGCCCTCCAGGTTGCCCAGGCAGTACCGGGCGGTGTTGCGGAACTTCAGGTAGTTCTGGCTCAGCTGCTTGAAAATCTCCTTGGAGCAGCGGACGTCGGCGTGGTAGTCGGAGGAACCGGCCCACAGGCGGACGATGTCCGCGCCGTACTCCTTGATCAGCTGGTTGGGGTCCATGCCGTTGCCCAGGGACTTGTGCATGGCCCGGCCCTCGCCGTCCACGGTCCAGCCGTGGGTAATGATCTGGCGGAAGGGCGCGCCCATCTCCAGAGCGCCCACGGCGGTTAAGAGACTGGACTGGAACCAGCCGCGGTACTGATCCGCGCCCTCCAGGTACACGTCCGCAGGCCAGTTTTCAGGGTTGTCACGGCGCAGGGAGGCGAAATGGGTGGAGCCGGAGTCAAACCAGCCATCCAGGGTGTCGGTCTCCTTGTCGAAGTGCTTGCCGCCGCAGTGGGGGCAGGTGAGGCCCTCGGGAGCCAGCTCCATGGCGTCCTTTTCAAACCAGATGTTGGAGCCGAACTCGTCGAAGAGCTTCGAAATCTTCTCAATGGAGGCGGGGGTGGAGACGGGCTTGCCGCAGTCCTTGCAATAGAACACGGGGATGGGCAGACCCCAGCGGCGCTGACGGGAGATGCACCAGTCGGCCCGCTCCCGGATCATGCTGACCATCCGGTCGCTGCCCCAGGCAGGGAACCACTGCACATTCTCGATGGCCTGGATGGCCTGATCCTTAAAGGATTCCACGGAGCAGAACCACTGGGGGGTGGCCCGGAAGATGACGGGCTTCTTGCAGCGGTCGTGGTGGGGGTAGGAGTGGACGATGTCCTGGGAGGCGAAGAGCATACCGCTTTCCTTCAGATCCTCCAGAATGACAGGATTGCTTTCCTCGGTCTTGAGTCCGGCGTATTTGCCGGCGTAGTCGGTATGGCGGCCGTAGTCGTCCACGGGCACCACCAGCTCCATGCCGTAGCGCATACAGGTCTGGTAGTCGTCAGCACCGAAGCCGGGCGCCGTGTGGACACAGCCGGTACCGGAATCCATGGTGACATATTCCGCATTGACCAGGCGGGAGGTCTTGGGGAGGAAGGGGTGCTTCGCCAGCATATTCTCAAAGAACTGACCGGGATAGGATGCCAGAACCTCATAGTGCTCAAAGCCGCCGACCTTCATGACCTTCTCAACCAGAGCCTCGGCCATGATGTAGGTTTCGCCGTTGTCGGCCTTGACCAGCACATAGCGCTCCCTCGGATGCAGGCAGATGGCCAGGTTGCCGGGCAGGGTCCAGATGGTGGTGGTCCAGATGACGAAGAAGGTGCGGCTCAGGTCGAAGCCGGCGAGCTTACCAAGATCGTCCTCCATGGGGAACTTGACATAGACGGTGGTGCAGGGATCATCCTTGTACTCGATGTCCGCTTCGGCCACGGCGGTGACGCAGAAGGGACACCAGGTAACAGGCTTCAGTCCCTTGTAG
>JALETK010000143.1 GCA_022781505.1 Clostridiales bacterium
CGATTTCGAGTCGTTCTCGTTATGACCTCTTCGATAGCCCTCCGTATATCTCAACTGTTTTCCGTGCGCTGAGAAAATGCAAGAAAAACAGGCAAGAACGGCATGAAATTTTGAAATTAGAACTGACGAAAACCCTTATAAATCAAGGATTTTCAGCGGAGAAAACGGCCAGAGCCAGCGCGCATTTCGAGTCGTTCTCGTTATGACCACTTCGATACGTCTCCGTATTTATCTCAACATCAGCACCTCAGAAAACGGGGAGAACTGATGGGGAGAACAAAGAAAAATATTCAGTTAAAGACACCCGAAAAACCCCGCAAAATCAAGGGTTTCCGGTCAGGGAGCTACCGGATAGCGACCATGATTTCGAGTCAGCCCCGTTATGACCGCTTCGATACGTCTCCGGATGTGGGGGCTTTTTCAAGCTGTGACTATTATAGCAGAGTTCCGGAAAAAATCAATCACTTCTTTTTTGCCGGGGAAATCAACCGGGGCGGAGGGTGAGCATCAGAACCTCCGGGGGATTGAAGAGGCGGGGGGCGTCCGGGGTGGTGCCCAGGCCGCGGCTGACAATCAGGGTGGTCTGGGAGAGGCGGTAGATGCCCCCGTCGTATTTGGGAAAGAGGGTTCGGTTTGCTCCGGCGATGCCGCCCACCAGGGGGAGGCGGACGAGGCCTCCATGGCCGTGGCCGGAGAGAACCAGATCCGCGCCCAGGGCGCACCACTGCTCCGGATTGGTGTTCCGGTGGTACAGGAGAATGAGAAAGTCATCGGGCGCCTCCGACAACACCTCCCCGGGGGCGGGCCCGTCGGCGGGGCCGCCCGGGTCCCGGATGCCTGCCAGGGTCAGGGAGGCCCCCTGCCGCTCCAGGGTGACCCAGGCATCGTCCAAATTGACAACGCCTGCGGTAGCCATGGCCCGCCAGACCTGCCTCCGCCGGTCCACGGTCCACTCATGATTTCCGGACACATAATAAACCGGAGCCACCCGGCACAGGGCCGTCATGCCCGGAGCCACCAGGCTCAGATCCGTCCGGCGGTCAAAGAGATCCCCGGTGACGGCGATAATATCCGCCCCCTCCACTGCCTTTGCCAGGGTGTCGCCCTCCAGAAATTCGCCGTGTAAATCCGACACCAGGGCAATCCGGAATCCGGAAAAGGCCTCCGGCAGGCCGGGGCAGGACACTTCGCAGCAGGTGGTGCGAATCACCTCCCGGCTCCCCCCGTCAATCAGCAGAGCCAGCACCAGGGCGGCCAGAAGCCCACGGCTCCAATACCGCTTCTTCACCACTGTCACCTCCCGGAACGCTTCTCAGGGAAGTATATGCGCCCCAAGGCTGTAAAACGCCCGGAAAGGAGGGCCGCAGCCTTGCGAAGCGGCTGATTTTGTGGTATTCTTGTATTGGTTTGGCAGTCCCCTATATGATGATCAAAAAGCAGGCAGCTGCGCTTCCTACGGCATCTGTTGGGGATTTCGGTGCAGCATCAGGGAAAGGAATAAAAAACTGCGCTTAAAGGCGCGGGGGAGAGGTGGAACGTATGCGCAGGCTGGTGTGGTTTACCCTGGGGTTCGGCGCGGCCTGCGGCGTGGGCGTCTATTTGGCGCCGGGGCTCTGGGGCCTTTGGGCCGGGCTGGGGTTTGGCCTGGGGGCGCTGGTTCTGTGGCTGCTCTCCAGGCGGGGAAAACCCCTGGCGCCGGGAGCGGCGGTGTGTCTGGGGCTGGCTGTGGGCTTTGCCTGGTTCTGGGTTTATGACGGGATTCTCCTCCGCCCTGCCCGGGAGGCCGACGGGACGACCCGGGAGATTGTGCTCACGGCCTCGGACTACCCCGGTGAGACGGACTACGGGGCCTATGTGGACGGCGTCATTTCCCTCTCGGGCCGCCGGTATAAGGTGCGGCTCTACCTGAACGGGGGCGCGGCCCCGGAGCCGGGGGATCGGGTGAGGGTGACGGCCCAGCTCCGGCTCACCACCGACGGCGGCAGCCAGGAGCCCACCTCCCACCGCTCCAGCGGCATCTTTCTCCTGGCCTATCCCCAGGGGGAGGCAGTGGTGGAGCGGGGGAGCCGGGGCATTGGTACCTTTCCTGCCCGGCTGCGCCGGACTGTGGGGCAGAAGCTCACGGAGCTGTTCCCGGAGGACACGGCTGGCTTTGCCAGGGCCCTTTTGCTGGGAGACCGATCCGGCCTCAGCTACCGGGTGAGAAATGAGCTGTCTCTCGCGGGGATCTCCCATGTGGTGGCGGTGTCCGGGATGCACCTGTCCATTCTCTTCTCTCTTGTCTATCTCCTGACCTTCCGGCAGCGGGTGCTGTCGGCGGTGGTCGGGATTCCTGTATTGTTCCTCTTTGCCGCTGTGGCGGGGTTTACCCCCTCTGTCACCCGGGCGGCGCTGATGCTCTCCCTGTCTCTGCTGGCGAGGCTGTTTCAAAAGGAGTATGACCCGCCTACGGCCCTGGCCTTTGCCGCCCTGTGTCTTCTGGCGTGGAATCCGGTGACGGCGGCCTCTGTCAGCTTCCAGCTCTCCGTGGGAGCTGTGGCGGGCATTCTGTGCTTCAGCGGGCAGCTCCAGAAGTGGCTGACCCAGAGGCTGGGGAAGAAGCAGCGGCTTCTCCGGGCCCTGGCGGCCTCCCTGTCCGTGACCCTGGGGGCCACGGTGTTCACCCTGCCCATTTCGGCCTGTACCTTCGGGGTTATCAGCCTGGTTTCTCCCCTGACGAACCTTCTGACCCTGTGGGCGGTGAGCCTGGTGTTTTACGGCGTTATGGCCGCCTGCGCCCTGGGATTTGTCTGGACTGCGGGGGGCCGGGCCCTGGCCTGGGCGGTCTCCTGGCTGATTCGGTATATTCTGAAAGCGGCGGAGCTTCTGGCGAAAGCCCCGGCGGTGTTCCCGGAGGAAAATCCTTATGCGGCGGCCTGGGTCTGGTTTGCCATGGCGCTGCTGGCGGTGTTTCTTCTGGGGAAGTGCCGGGGAAAGCTGGCTTTTGCCCTGGGCCTTTGCCTGACCCTGGCCCTCTCTGTAGCGCTGGGGATTCTGGAGCCTCTGGGAGAGCGGTTCCGGGTGACGGTGCTGGATGTGGGACAGGGCCAGTGCATCCTGCTCCAGGCGTCGGGGAAAACCTATGTGGTGGACTGCGGCGGCACAGCGGGGGAGGGCGCAGGTGAGAAGGCGGCCCGCCGCCTGATGAGCACCGGAACCTATGCCATTGACGGCCTGATTCTCACCCACTTTGACAAGGATCACATCTCCGGAGCCGGGCAGCTTCTCTCCCGGTTGGAGGTAGGGGCCCTCTACATTCCCAGATGGGAGGACGAGGACGCGGAAGCCCTTCTGGCTGCGGCAGGGGACAGGGTGCAGTATGTGCAGGAGGATCTGACCCTCACCTGGGAGGGGGCGGAGCTGCACATTTTTGCTCCCTTATCTCAGACCACCAGCAACGAAAGCGGACTTTCGGTGTTGTTTACCGCCGGAGAATGTGATACACTGATAACCGGCGACATGAGCCAGAAGCTGGAGCGGAGCCTCCTGGAGACCCACAGTCTGCCGGACATTGAGCTTCTGGTGGTGGGGCACCACGGCTCCGGGAGCTCCACGGGCTATCCCCTTTTGCGGGTGCTCCGGCCGGAGGTGGCTGCCATCTCCGTGGGCCGGAATTCCTACGGGCACCCCGCCGCCGGAACCCTGGCCAGACTGATGGGAGAGGGCGTCTCCATTGCCCGGACGGACCGGCAGGGTACATTGATTTTCAGAGGATAAGGATATGGCAAAGAAAACCGCATCCACTTCGGCTCCCTTTCAGGAGCTGAAGCAGGAGCTGAAAACAGGGAGCCTCCGGCCCTGCTATATTTTCTGGGGGGAGGAGACCTATCTCCTGCAGCACTATCTGGAGCTGCTGCGGAAAAAGCTCCTGGACCCCCTCACGGAGGAATTTAACTATCACCGCTTCTCTTCGGAGAGCTTTTCCATGGACGGCCTGTGGGACAGCGTGGACAACCTTCCCATGATGGCGGAGCGCTCCATGGTTCAGGTGGACGATATCGACCTGTTCAAGCTGCCGGAGAAGGACCGGGAACGGCTGGTGGCCCTGCTGAATGACCTGCCGGACTACTGCTGCCTGGTCTTCACCTACGCCGCCTCGGAATATAAGCCGGACAAGCGGATGAAGAAGCTCTGGGACGCCGTGAGCAAAAACGCCCAGACGGTGGAGTTTGCCAGGCAGAGCCAGCGGGAGCTGGTGCCCTGGATTGTCCGGCACTTTAAAAGCGGCGGAAAGACCATCTCCACAGAGCTGTGCAACTACCTCATTGACATCACCGGAGGCTCCATGGTGACCCTCTCCGGGGAGATTGACAAGATTGCCGCCTACGCCCCCGGGGACGAGATTCGCCGCTCCGACATTGACGCGGTGACGGAGCCGGTGCTGGACGCGGTGGTGTTTCAGATGACCGACGCCATGGGCGAGGGAAATTACGAGGAGGCTCTGAAAAAGCTCCAGACCCTCTATAAGATGCAGCAGGAGCCCATTGCCATCCTGGGCGCCATCGGGGCCCACCTGCGCCGGGTGTCCGCCGCCAGGGTTCTGATGGACGCCGGAAAAGGCGGCGACGAGCTGATGAAGCTCTGCGGCCTGGGGGATTACCCCGCCCGGAAGACCATGGCGGGGGCCAGAAAATTCTCCGCCCGGTTCTGCCAGCGGGCGGCGGAGCTGGTGCTGGAGACCGATTCCAAGCTGAAGACCTCCTTTGACGAGCCGGAGCGGCTTTTGGAGCTGTGTGTTCTGCAGCTGGCCCAGGAGGCAAAGCATGGTTAAGGTGCGGGAAGTCATTGTGGTGGAGGGCCGCTACGATAAAAATACCCTTTTGCAGGTGGTGGACGCCACGGTGTTGGAGACCCACGGCTTCGGGATTTTCAAGGACAAAGAGCAGCTGTCCCTCCTCCGCCGGGCGGCGGAGAAGCGGGGGCTCATTGTCCTCACGGACTCCGACGGGGCGGGCTTTGTGATTCGGAATTACCTGAAAGGGGCCATCCCCGGGAACCTGGTGAAGCACGCCTACATCCCGGACATTCCCGGCAAGGAGCGGCGGAAGACCGCCCCGGGCCGGGAGGGAAAGCTGGGGGTGGAGGGGATGCACCCGGAGATCCTCCTGGAGGCCCTTCGCCGGGCCGGAGCCACATTGGAGGGGGAGACCCCTGACGGCGCGCCCCGGGGTGGCATCACCAAGGCCGACCTCATGGAGCTGGGTCTCTACGGCGGGACGGAAAGCGGGGAAAGGCGCCGGGCCCTGCTTCAGAAGCTGGGGCTTCCTCAGCATATGAGCACCAACGCCATGCTCCAGGCCCTGAACCTGCTGTACACCCGGCAGGAGCTGGAGGCGCTGCTATGAAGGTGGTGCAGGTCATGGGGGAGCCTCTTCTGGGGTCTGCCGTGAGGGTCTATACCGAGAGCTGGCGGGCCTCCCATGAGGGAATCTGCACCCCGGAATTCCTGCGAAGCAGGGACTGCGCCGGGTGTCTGGCGGGGGAGCTGGCTGCGGGAAAGGCTCTGTATCTGCTCCTGGATGAGGGGCCGGTGGGCGTTGTGAGTTTGCACAATGGCTGGATAGATAATTTGTATATTCTGCCCAGATGCCAGGGGATGGGGTATGGCACGGCGCTTTTGCGCTTTGCTATGGCCCAGGGAGGATGGCGGCTTTCCGTCCTGTCCTCCAACACCCGGGCCATTGGGCTGTATGAGAAGCACGGGTTTTCCGTCAGCGGGAGAAAGGCGCTGCGGGAGAACCTGTGGGAGCTGACAATGGAGAAGCGACATGATTGATATTTCTGTGAAGGATTTGGTAAAGTCCTTTGAAATCGGCGATAATTTGCTGGACGGTCTCAGCTTTGAGGTGCAGGAGGGGGAGTGCGTGGCCATCCTGGGCCGGAACGGCTGCGGCAAGACCACCCTGTTCCGCATTCTCACCGGGGAGATTGGCTATGACGAGGGGGAGGTGTACGTCAACCCCAATAAGAAGCTGGGCCTCATCTCCCAGATTCCCAGGTATCCCTTCGGCTACACCGTGGAGGATGTGCTCCGCTCGGCCTTCCGGGAGCTGACCGCCGTCCGGCGGCGGATGGAGGCCCTGGAGGCGGAGATGACCGCCAACAGCTCCAAGGATATATTAAATGAATACGACCGGCTCACCAACCGTTTTTCCGCCGGGGGCGGCTACGACATGGACGTGGATACGGACAAGGTGTGCAACGGCCTGGGAATTCCCGCCTCCATGCGGCAGCAGGAGTTTGCCATGCTCTCCGGGGGTGAAAAGACCCGGGTGAACCTGGCCCGGCTGCTTCTGGAGAAGACGGACATCCTCCTGCTGGACGAGCCCACCAACCATCTGGATCTCAAGAGCGTGGAGTGGCTGGAGGAGTATATCAACAGGTTCAAGGGGACGGTGCTCACCATCTCCCACGACCGGTACTTCCTGGATCAGGTGGCGGACCGGGTGGTGGAGATCACCGAGGGCCACGGGGAGTTCTACTCCGGCAACTATTCCTTCTACATCGAGGAGAAGCAGGCCCGGTTCAACCTCCAGCTGAAGCAGTACGAGCAGGAGCAGGCCAAGCTGAAGCAGCTGGGCTACACCCTGGAGCGGATGAAGGGCTGGGGCATCAACAACCGGAC
>JALETK010000151.1 GCA_022781505.1 Clostridiales bacterium
AGCATCCAAGAATGCCACAGATTCTTCCATGCTTATCAGTGATACATCCTTTCCTTTTGAGAATGCCATCTACACAGTAAACGGGATAGAGGTAAAAATCGAAAGCATTACCCTTAAACGAGAATATAAGCCCGCAGGATAGCAAACTTATTCTAACATAGAGGTCCTCGCTATGGACCTTTTTATTCCTTTATATGCGCAACTTCATTTTACAACGCGCGATCGTAAAATCTTTTGTGTTTATGCACATTCCGTTTCATGAATTTGCGGATGCGAAAGCTGCACTTGATGCGGGGAATGCCGATGCCGTGTACTTATTTGGGGAAAACCGGGAGGATGTAAGCTGCCCGGAACATAACAGCGGATTTTTCGATACGATCCTGGAGAAAAAGAGTACTGAGGCCGTCTTTGTCGGCCATGACCATATCAATAATATGGGGATCAAGTACAAGGGTGTGGATTTGGTCTACTCTAAATCCATCGACTATATTGCTTACCCCAAGATAGCAAAAATGACGGAGCAACGAGGTGCAACGCTTATTACGCTTTTTCAAAATGAGGAATACACGATTCAGAAGGTTGACTATGATAAATAGGTCCTACCGAAAGAACCGTGAAAAGCGCAAAAGCCACCCACAAAGTCATTACTCTGCATTCATAGCAAGGATGTTCAGAGCGCTTACTGTTTTTAATATTACTCAAACAAATTTGAACTAATCCGCAAACAATCGTGCGGTAGTTCCTTTTATATTTCGTTCGGTGTAATTGCAATTTTAATTACCCCGTCCAGCTTGTTTTCAAAAATCCGGTATGCCTCCTCAATGTCATGGAGCGGAAAGCGGTGGGTGATCAGAGGTGTGGTGTCAATTTTGCCCCGGCGGATGAGCTCCAGGATTTCGGCGCAGTGGCAGCCGTCCACGCCGCCGGTTTTGAAGGTCAGATTTTTGCCGTACATCTCGGGGAGCGGCAGAATCTGGGGCCGGTCGTAGAGGGCCACCACGGTGACAATGGCATTGGGACGGGCGCAGCGCCACGCCAGGCGGAAGGTGTCCGGCGCCCCCGCCACCTCCAGCACCACATCCGCGCCGCCGTGGTCGGAATTGGCCTGGACAAAGGCCTCGCAGGTCTCCGGCGGGCAGGTCAGCACCTGGGGATAGTGCTCCCGGACAAACCGGATGCGGGCCGGGTCCCTCTCGCAGACGATGATGCGCCTGGGGCGCTTCAGCAGGACGCACATGAGGGTACACAGCCCTGTGGGGCCCGCGCCGATGATGAGGACGGTGTCCTCCTCCTGAATTTCGGAAATCCGGGCGGCCCAGAAGCCGGTTGCCAGCACATCCCCCACAAACAGCGCCTGCTCGTCGGAAACGGTATCGGGGATTTTGTTCAGCCCTTGGTCGGCATAGGGCACCCGAACCAATTCCGCCTGCCCCCCGTCAATGCGGCAGCCCAGGGCCCAGCCCCCGTTGGGGTCGGTGCAGTTGTTGACATAGCCATGCTTACAGAAAAAGCACGCCCCGCAGAAGGTCTCCACATTCACCGTCACCCGGTCGCCGGGGCTGACGGTTGTGACGGCGGAGCCCACAGATTCCACCACCCCCACCATCTCATGACCAACCGTGACGCCGGGAACCGCCCGGGGCACAGAGCCGTGCTTGATGTGCAGATCACTGGTGCAGATGGAGCTCAAGGTCACCCGGACAATGGCGTCCCGGGAGTCAAGGAGCGCCGGTCTGGGCTTTTCCGTCAGGGCAAACCTCCCCTGTTCGACGTATGTGAGCGCTTTCATGGTCATACCTCCGTTTCTTGGCAGGTTGATATCTATCATCATATCGAAAAAACCTCCTTTTGTAAAGTGGGGAACGCCGTCCCAGAGGCCCCGCTTTTCGGTTGCGGAGCGCTTTCCCGGAAAAGGCTTTTCATTTGTCCGGAGCTGTGCTAGAATGATCGGAGAACCACAACGAGAGGGGGAAGCTGCTGATGGAGATCCGGCATTTGCTGGAGACCGATGACCTGGGAGCGGTCAGCCGGGTTTATGAGGAGAGCTGGAGGGCGGCGTACCGGGGGATCGTTCCCCAGGAATATCTGGATAATATCCCGGAGGGGCACTGGATTCCCTATCTTCGGGACGGCCGGAGCAGCGCCCTTGTTCTGGTGGAGGAAGGGCAAATCATCGGAACCACCAGCTACTGCAAATCCCGTTTCCCGGAATATGGGGACTTTGGGGAGATTATCTCCATCTATCTCCTGCCCCAATCCATGGGAAAGGGCTATGGAAGGCCCCTCCTGGAGGCGGCCCGGGATGAGTTGGCCCGCCTTGGCTTTCAGAAGGTTTTTCTGTGGGTGCTGGAGGAGAACCACAGGGCCAGGCGGTTTTACGAGAAGGCGGGCTTCTCCTTCAGCGGCCACTGCCTGCAGAACCACATCGGCGGAAAGGCCCTTCGGGAGCTGCAGTACCGGTACTGCGCCCCGGACCATTTGTGATATGGAGGAACTATGATCATCAGACAAGCGACAGCCCTGGAAATGCTGAACCTCTGGGGCTGTGGGGAGACGGAAGCTCTCCCGCCCACGGCCCAATTCTTTTTTGACAATCTGACCTCCGGCAACGGGGAATTCTGGGCGGTGGAGGATGGGGGCGCCCTTGTGGGAGAGCTGTACGTCTTCCGGAAGCTCCCGGACCCGGATTTTGCCGACGGAGCCCAGCGGGCATACCTGTGCGCCTTCCGGATGAAGGAGGGGTATCAGGGGCAGGGCCTTGGAAGCCGGCTGCTGGAGACGGTTCTGGGGAGGCTCCAGGACGAAGGGATTGCCCTTGGAACCATCGGGGTCGAGACCACCAACGAGGCCGCCCTCCGGCTGTACAGGCGCTTCGGCTTTGACACCAAAATCAAGGATTGCCATGTGGACCCCTGCTGGCTGGACGACGCGGGAGTGCCCCGGGCGTGCCCATGCTTTCATCTACTGTCCAAACAACTCCGCTGAGCGCCGTAGGCGGCATCTTAGCTGCAAAAAGCAGAGGCCTTCCACATGAAGTGGGAAGGTCTCTGCTTTTTGCAGCCGGCTGGCCGGGGCATCAGGTCTTTTTGATGAATTTCTCCTTGCACCGGGGACATGTAATGGAGATTTTTCCCTTGCCCCTGGGGACGCGGACGGTTTGGCGGCATTTGGGGCAGCGGAAATAGCGGTTGTTCCGGTCCTTCAGACGGTCCAGCAGCTGGAGGAAGCGGCGGTTCTCCTGGTAACGCTTGGTTTTGTTCCGGGAGAGCATACGGAACAGGACAAGGCCCATGGGAATGTAGGCAAACAGGCTCAGCCAGCCATTGCGGATGAAGAGGCCGGCGAAGCACAGAATCAGGTCAAAGACCAAAATGGCAAGGTTGAGCTGATCAACACCATAGCAGTTCTGAAAGGTGCGGCGGAACCATGCGGAAATTTTTTGCATATATACTCACCTGCGAAAAGTGGATTATAGAAAACATTATATGGCAAAATTTCCAGATTTCAACGGCCTTTGTCCAATGTTTACGAATTGTTAAAAACCCCGAACGTTCCCGGGGAGGCCTGCCTGCGAAACGGGAAGCAGGAACCGGCCGAAGCAGCCTCTCCGGAGAGGGGAGATCATTTTGCTTTTGCCTCAGAAACGCCCTTGACAAACGCAGGTGCGCCGAAGTATTCTCAATGCAAAGGGAGTATCGCCGCTGGGAGTGCCCTTACGGGTTCCAGTCTTGAACGGCGCTGCTCCCTCCTTTTTTACACATCCGCCCGAAGCAGGAAAATTGGGGTAAAAGGCAAAAGAGAAGCGGGATTTTCTATTGTGCTGCGGGGAAAGATTTGCTATAATAAGTGGAAATGAAAAAATATAATGGATGTGTATTTGCGTGAAGTATGGAATCTGGAATGCAGCCCGGCCGGAGGCCGGGGCGGTGAATGGTCTTTTGCAGGCGGGGTACGCGCCTCTCACGGCCCTGGTGCTGGCCGCCCGGGGCATGACGACCCCGGAGCAGGCGGCGGCCTATCTCAATACGGACGGCCCCCTGCCGGACCCCTTTCTCATGACGGATATGGACAAGGCCGCCGCCCGGGTGCGGCAGGCTCTGGAGCAGGGGGAGCGAATCGCCGTGTTCGGGGACTATGACGTGGACGGCGTCACCGCCACCTGTCTTCTCACGGACTATCTCAAAAGCCGGGGGGCCGATTGCGTCTCCTACATTCCCGGGCGGCTGGAGGAGGGCTACGGCCTCAACGCCATTGCCCTGGGGCAGCTGGCGGAGCAGGGCGTCCGGCTGATTGTAACCGTGGACTGCGGCATCACCGCCATCAACGAGGCGGAGCTCTGCCGGGAGCTGGGCATGGAGCTGGTGATTACGGATCACCATGAGTGCAAGGACAGCCTCCCCCGGGCGGTGGCGGTGGTTGACCCCCACCGGAAGGACGGGGGATATCCCCACCGGGATCTGTCCGGCGTGGGTGTGGCCTTTAAGCTGGCAGCCGCTCTGGAGGGAGACCAAATGGCCGTCCTGGAGCGGTATGCCGACATGGTTTGCCTGGGCACGGTGGCGGATGTCATGCCCCTGCGGGGGGAAAACCGGGTGTTTGTGAGCCGGGGCCTGGAGTCCCTGCGGCACACCCGGCGGCCCGGCCTCAAGAGCCTTATGGAGGAGGCAGGGTGTGACCCCGCTTCCATAAACGCCGGCTCCATCGGCTATGTGCTGGCGCCCCGGATCAATGCCGCAGGGCGTATGGGCTGCATTGAGCTGGCGGTGGAGCTGTTTTTGACCCAGGACCCCCAGAAGGGTGCCCAGGCCGCCCAGACCCTATGTCAGATGAACCGGAAGCGCCAGGCGGTGGAGACGGAAATCTACCGCCAGGCGGTGGAGATGCTGCCCCAGGGAAAGCCCCCGGAGGCCATCGTCCTGGCGAGCCCCCAGTGGCATCAGGGTGTCGTGGGCATTGTGGCCTCCCGCATGGCGGAGGAATACTGCTGCCCCACCTTCCTCATCTGCCTGGACGGGGACCGGGGCAAGGCCAGCTCCCGCTCCTACGGCGGCTTCAACCTCTTCTCCTCCCTCACCGCCCTGGCCCCGCTGCTGGAGAGCTACGGCGGCCATGAGCTGGCGGCGGGCTTCACCATCACCCGGCAGAACATCGAGGCCTTCCGGCAGGAGGTCTGCCGGCTGGCGGGGCAGTTTTTCCGGGAGGAGGGCCCCAGATCCGCCCTGGAGATTGACTGCGCCATCTCCCCGGAGCTTCTGACCATCCCCAATGTGGAGGCCCTTTCCGCCCTGGAGCCCTGTGGGGCCGGGTGCCCCAAGCCGGTCTTCCTCCTGGAGCGGCTGCAAATCGAGCGGCTGACCCCCGTGGGAGCGGGGCGGCATCTCCGGCTCCGGCTGCGGCAGGGGCGGCACGTCGTTCAGGCCATTTGCTTCTCCGCCACCGCCGCCTCCCTGTCTGTGGAGGAGGGGGATCTGGTGGATTTGGCCTGTACCCTGCAAATCAATGAATTCCGGGGCTCCCGCTCCGTCCAGGTGTGCCTGCTGGACATCCGGCCCAGCTGCCCCTGTCCCTGCGACCCGGACGCCACCGATTACCGCCACCTTCGGGAGGGCTCCCTGGCTCCCGCGGAGGCCGCCCGGCTGCTGCCCAGCCGGCAGATGCTGGCGGACGTGTGGCGGTACCTGGCCGCCATGGGTCAGATGAGCCAGGCAGACCCCATTTGCCTGTGCCGGAAAATCGTCCGCAGCACCGGGCGGCCCCTGAGCCTCTCCCAGCTGCTCACCTGCCTGGATATCTTCCAGGAGGGCGGCCTTCTGAAGAAGGTGCGGCAGCATAAGTACATCTCTATCACCCTCACCGTGGGCGGCCCCAAGGCTGACCTGTCCCGCTGCGGCACCGTGCAGCTGCTGCAGAAACTGAAAGAGAGCTGATATTATGGAAACCTTTGCCGATCATTACGAGTCCATGCGGCGCTCCATTCTGAAATATATGCCCGGGGCGGACATGCCGCTCATTGACCGGGCGGTGCGCTACGCCCAGGCCCAGCACGAGGGACAGAAGCGGAAGGACGGCTCCCCCTACATCATCCACCCTCTGGCGGTGGCGGAGATTGTGGCGGAGATGGGACTGGACACCGACGCCATCCTGGGCGCCCTGCTTCATGACTGCATTGAGGACACCTCCACTACCCACGACGAGATTGCCAAGCTCTTTGGCCCCGTGGTGGCGGAGCTGGTGGAGGGGGTCACCAAGCTGACCCGTGTGGAGTACTCCACCCTGGAGGAGCAGCAGATGGAGAATCTGCGGAAGATGTTCATGGCCATGAGCAAGGACATCCGGGTGGTTCTCATCAAAATTGCGGACCGGCTCCACAACACCAGAACCATGCAGTTCCAGACCCCCGCCAAGCAGATTTCCAAGTCCATGGAGACCATGGACATTTACGCCCCCCTGGCCCACCGCCTTGGTATGCAGAAGATCAAGTGGGAGCTGGAGGACACCAGCCTCAAGTATCTGGACCCCGAGGGCTACAACGCCATTATGGACTATCTGAATGCCCACGAGGAGGAGGCCAACGCCTTCATGAAGAGCATTCAGTCCCGGATTACCACCCGCCTGTCCTCCGTGGGCATCCACGGCTCCATCTACGGGCGGATCAAGCATGTGTACTCCATCTACCGGAAGATGAAGGACCAGAACAAGACCATGGATGAGCTGTACGACCTGTACGCCTTCCGGGTGATTGTGGACACCATTCCCGACTGCTATAACGTCCTGGGTCACATTCACGACCTGTTCAATCTGGTTCCCGGCCGGTTCAAGGACTATATCTCCACCCCCAAGCCCAACATGTACCAGAGCCTGCACACCACGGTCATCGGCACTGAGGGCATTCCCTTTGAGGTGCAGATCCGCACCTGGGAGATGCACCAGACGGCGGAATACGGCATTGCCGCCCACTGGAAGTACAAGCAGGGCGGCGCGGGCAGCGGCGATGAGAAGAGCTTCGAGTGGGTTCGCCGTCTGCTGGAGAGCCAGCAGGACACGGACGCGGAGGACTATGTCCACAATCTGAAGATTGACATGTTCAACGACGAGGTCTTCGTCTTCACCCCCCGGGGCAATGTCATCAACCTGCCCGCCGGGTCCACCCCCATTGACTTTGCCTACGCCATTCACTCCGGAGTGGGCAACTCCATGGTGGGCGCCAAGATCAACAACCGCATCGCAAACTTTGACGCCGTCCTTCACAACGGCGACATTGTGGAGATTCTCACCTCCAAGACCGCCAAGGGCCCCAGCCGGGACTGGCTGAACATCTGCAAGAGCAACCAGGCCCGCTCCAAAATCAAGCAGTGGTTCAAGCGGGAGAAGCGGGACGAGAACATTCTCCACGGCAAGGCCAGCTTTGAAGGGGAGCTGCGGCGGAACAATTTCAACCCGGCCATTCTCATGGACGACGAGCTGCAGCCCGTCCTCCTGAAGAAGCTCAGCTTTGACAGCCTGGACGACCTGTACGCCGCCATCGGCTACGGCGGTCTCACGGCGGTGAAGGCCGTGGGCCGGATTCGGGACGAGCTTCTCAAGTACACCAAGGGGGTGCAGAACCCCACCTCCGTCTCCAGGGACAGCATCAATCCCCTGAAGACCAATCCCGACTCCCAGCACACCCTCCAGAACCGGCACAGCGTCAACGGGGTCATTGTAGAGGACATCGACTCCTGCATGATCAAGTTCGCCAAGTGCTGCACCCCCGTGCCGGGAGACCCCATTGTGGGCTTCATTACCAAGGGCTACGGTGTCTCCGTTCACCGGACCGACTGCCCCAACGCCAAAAACCGCAACGACCCCAAGCAGGCTGCCCGTTGGGTGCGGGTGCACTGGGCCCAGGAGGAGAACCAGCCCTTCACCACCACATTGGAGCTGGACTGCGTCACCAGAAGCGGCCTTCTTCTGGACGTGGCCACGGTGATGACCACCGCCCGGGTCCGGGTGAAGGAGCTCACCGGCCGGGACCTCCCGGGAGGCCACAGCACCTTCACCGTGTCCTTCGAGGTCAAGGACGTCCAGGAGCTCAACGCCATTTTGACCAAGCTCCTGAACATCCGGGACGTGGTAGGCGCCCGGAGGGGGCAGAATTAGGGCGGAGAACCGTTCCCTACGGTATGAAAAGCGGCTGTATGCTTTTTCATCATTTACCAGGCAGGGAAATGATGCGCCTGCCGGGCGCTCTGGGAATTCCCTACGCCGACGCACAGTAGAAAGGAACTTAGCCATGCGCGCAGTTGTGACGAGAGTGAAATCCGCCTCGGTGACCATCGACGGTCAGGTGACCGGCGAAATCGGAAGGGGCTTCCTGATTCTTCTGGGGGTGGGCCCCCGGGATACGGAGGCTCACTGCAAATACCTGGCGGACAAAATCCTGGGCCTGCGGGTCTTTGAGGATGAGAACGGAAAAATGAACCTGGGGCTGGAGCAGGTGGGGGGCAGCGTGCTGGTGGTGAGCCAGTTCACCCTCTACGGAAACTGCCGCAAGGGCCGCCGCCCCAGCTTCACCGAGGCCGCGCCCCCGGCTCTGGGGAACGAGCTGTATGAGCGGTTCCTGGAGCTGTGCCGGGAGGCGGGATACCCGCCTCAGCATGGACGCTTCGGGGCGGACATGCAGGTAGCCTCGGTAAACGACGGCCCCGTGACCCTGATTCTGGACACGGAGCAGCTGATGGAGGAGCCCCGCCGCTGAAAGGGTCTCCTCAACCACATTCCGGAAGGACGGTTTTCATATGATTCAGATTGACACCCTCACGGTTGGTTCCTACGAGACCAATTGCTACATTGTCCGGGCGGCAAGCTCCCGCACCTGCGTGGTCATTGACCCCGGCTATGAGCCCAGGGCCGTCTGGGGCCAGGTGCAGGCCCTGGGGCTGGAGATTCAGGCGATTCTCCTGACCCACGGGCACTTTGACCATGTGGGCGGGGTGAAGGCGCTTCAGCAGGAGGCCCGGTGCCCGGTGTATCTCCACCCGGCGGATCTGACCCTGCCGGAGAGCCTGACGGCGGGCCCCCTGGAGCCCACGAATCTCCTGGAGGACGGGCAAACTCTGGAGCTGGCGGGGCTCTCCCTCCGGGTGCTCAGCACCCCGGGGCACACCCCGGGCTCTGTGTGCTATATTGCGGAGGAGGCCCTGTTCTCCGGGGACACCCTGTTCTGCCGCTCCTGCGGCCGGACGGATTTGCCCGGGGGCTCCTGGCCGGAGATGGAGGGCTCTTTGAAGCATCTGGGAGCGCTGGACTATCACGGGCCGGTGTATCCCGGCCACGGCCCCGCCACCCAGATGGATCGGGAGCGGGCATACAATCCCTATCTTCAGGAGGCAATGGGCCTATGAAGCTGCGACTGTGGGGCCATGAGGATCGTTACGCCGTGGAGCAGCTCCAGCTGGCCCTGTTTCCCGGGGAGCGCATGGAGCCGGTGGAGGAGCCATTCACCGGAGACGGGGCAGTGTCCGCCCTTCACCGGGGGGAGCAGTGGCTCACGGCGGTGACCACGGTCACCCTGGGAGGAAAGACCACCCGGGCCGTCCGCAGGCTCCGGAGGACGGAGGAGACCGTGCGGCTGCGACGGCGGCTCCTGCAGCAGAGCTACTATTTCGCGGCCCTGCCCCATCTGCCCGGGCCTCCCGCCTGAGGCGCTCTGGCAGGCGTCCGGCCCACCAAAATCACCACCAAGCACCTTCTGGAGGGCGGAACCCCCGCCTCAGCGGACCGGCTTTTGGAGGATGTGTACTTCGTCACCCCCGCCCGGCGGCAGCTGTGCGTGGACGCCTCCCTGGCCACGGTTCAGGCCTCGTCGCTACTGCGCAAGGGGGATATCTCCCTTTACATCGGCATTCCCTTCTGCCCCACCCGCTGCGCCTATTGCAGCTTCGTCAGCGCCTCCATTGGAGCCGCCGGGAAGCTCCTGGAGCCCTACCTCCAGGCCCTGCTCCGGGAAGTGGAGGCGGTGGGCAGACTCCTGGAAAGTTCCGGCTGTAAGGTTCGTACACTTTATATCGGCGGGGGCACTCCCACCACCCTCTCCGCCGGGCAGCTCCAAAGGCTCATGGAGGCGGTAAACCATCATGTGGATTTGTCCCAATGCCTGGAGTACACCGTGGAGGCGGGCCGTCCGGACACCCTGAATCAGGAGAAGCTGGATGTGATTTTCGCCCAGGGGGCCCGGCGGGTGAGCATCAACCCCCAGACCATGGACGACCGGGTGCTGGCCCTGTGCGGCAGGCGACACCGGGCGGCCCAAATTCCGGAGGCCTTCGCCATGGCAAGGCGGGCGGGCTTCCGGGAGATCAACATGGATCTCATCGCCGGTCTTCCCGGGGACACCCCGGAGGGGTTCCGGGCCTCTCTGGAGGCGGTGGCGGCCCTGGAGCCGGAGAACATCACCGTCCACACCCTGGCCCTGAAAAAAGGGGCCGACCTGTACGGCCACACGGAGAATCTTCCCCCGGACGAGGCCGTGGGGGAGATGGTGGAGTTTTCCAACCGGTATCTCCGGAGCCTGGGCTATGCCCCCTATTACCTCTACCGGCAGAAGTACATGTCCGGCAGCTTTGAGAACGTGGGCTGGTGCAAGCCGGGAACGGAGTGCCTGTACAACATCTATATGATGGAGGAGCTTCACTCCATTGTGGCCCTGGGGGGCGGCGCCATGAGCAAGGTCAATCTCCCCGGAGGGCGGCTGGAGCGGTTCCCCAACCCCAAGTACCCCCAGCAGTATCTGGAGCGGGGGGACGCCCTTTTGGAGGACAAGGCCCGGCTGTTCCGGATGCTGTCCGACGTTTTGCAGGAGGAATGATATGGATATTCTCTTTTCCGGCGTGACCATCGTCACCATGGACGAGGCCATGCGGGTGCTGTTCTCCGCCTACCTGGGGGTGACCGGCACAAAGATCTCCTATATTGGGAAGGAGGCCCCCAAGGAGGCCCCGGAGAAAATCATGGACGGCACGGGCATGGTGCTCATGCCCGGCCTCATCAACTGCCACACCCACCTGGCCATGAGCCTGCTGCGGGGGGCGGCGGAGGACTGCGGCCCGGGGCAGTGGCTGGAGGAGTACGTCTTCCCCCGGACGGACCGCATGGACGCCCGGGCGGCCCGGGCGGGGGTGAACCTCTCCCTGGCAGAGTGCATCCGCTTCGGAATCACCTCCGTGTCCGATCTGTACGCCTTCCCCGAGGTGACGGCCCAGGCCGTGGCGGACGCGGGGCTGAAGGCCAACATCGCCCTGCCTATCACCCTGTTCTCCGATGAAACGGAGGAATTTGACTTTGAAAAGGACCCGGCCTGCAGGCAGCTTCGCACCCTGGCAGAGACCTGGAACGGCTATGACAACGGGAGAATCCGCATTGACGCGGGGCTGGACTCCGAGTATACCGGCAATTACCGGCTGTGGGAGGCCCTGGCGGACTACGCCCGGGAGACGGGGCTGGGGCTCCAGCTCCACCTGGGCCAGACGAAGGGGGAACTGGAGGACTGCCTGGACCGGACGGGGCTGACCCAGAGCCAGCTTCTGGACTGCCACCGGATTTTCGGCGTTCCCGTGAGCGCCGCCGGCTGCGTCCACCTGGAGCCGGAGGACATGGCTCTGCTGGGCCGCCGGAAGGCCACCGCCGTCTGGTGCCCCGTGTCCGACGCCAAATTTGCCCTGGGGGTGGCCCCGGTGCAGGAGATGGTGAAGGCCGGGATGAACGTCGCCCTGGGCACGGACTCCGCCGCCGGGAGCGGCAATCTGGATCTGTTCCGGGAGATGAAGGCCGCCGCTTTGTCTGTAAAGCAGGCCACCGGGAACCCCGGCGCCCTGCCCCCCCAGGCAGTTCTCATGATGGCCACGGTCTGCGGGGCCAGAGCCCAGGGCCGGGAGGCCCAGTGCGGTATGCTGAAGGTGGGCATGGACGCGGATCTCATTCTGGTGGACTTCACCGCCCCCCACCTCATGCCCTGCCACAACGTGTATGCCAGCCTGGTGTACAGCGCAGGGGGCTCCGACGTGGCCCTCACCATGGTGCGGGGCAAAATCCTCTACGCAGGGGGAAAATTCCACACCATTGACCTGGACGAGACGGTGCGGGAGATGGCCACCTATGCCATTGACAAGGTGTTCGCCCCTGCGCCGGAGGAAGCATAAACCCGGGGCGGCGGCTGCCGCCATCACAATCTCCACGCCCCGCCTCCCGGGGCAAGAAAGAAGGTCTTCCCTTGGCTTCTGAACGAAAACAAACCTTCCTCCACGGCGCGGCCCTGCTGGCGGCGGCCACGATTATTGTGAAGATCATCGGCGCCCTGTACAAAATCCCCCTGGGGAACATCATCGACGACGCCGGCTTCGGCTACTTCAACACGGCCTATGACATTTACTCCGTGCTGCTCATGATCTCCTCCGCCGGCCTGCCGGTGGCCATGAGCCGCATGATTGCGGAGTCCAACAGTCTGGGGAACTATGGCCAGATCCGCAGAACCTATCAGACGGCCCAGTACATCTTCCTGGGCATCGGCGCGGTGGGAACCATCGCCATGACCGGCTTCAGCCACCAGCTGGCCAACTTCATGAACTCCCCCAACTCCTGGGCAGCCATTGCCGCCCTGGGCCCCGCCGCCATTCTGATGTGCCAGACCTCTGCCTTCCGGGGCTTCTTCCAGGGCCAGGGGAATATGCGGCCCACCTCCGTCAGCGAGGTGCTGGAGGCCCTGTGTAAGCTGGTCATCGGCCTGGGTCTGGCGTTCTTCATCATGAAGACCACCCAGGACACCCCCCGGGCCGCAGGCGGCGCCATTCTGGGTGTGACCACCGGCTCTCTGGTGGCCGTGATTTACATGTACCTGTGCTACCGCCGGGCAAAACGGGAGCAGCCCATGACCGGCGGCCCCGTGTACTCCTACGGAGCCACGGCCAAAAAGCTCCTGGCCATTGCGGTGCCCATCACCATCGGCTCTGCGGGCCTGCAGATCATCACCCTCATTGACGCCAAGGTGGTCATGTCTCAGCTCATCGGCCCCGCCGGGTTTACCCAGGAGGAGGCGGACAGCCTCAAGGGCATTTACAACTTCGCCCAGACCATCTTCAACCTCCCCTGCGCCTTTATCCCCCCCATCACCATCAGCGTCCTGCCGGCCATTACCGAGCAGCTGACCCTGCGGAACTTCCGGGCCGCCCGGAGCATTGAGGAGTCCGCCGCCCGGGTGACCGGGCTCATCACCATGCCCTGCGCCATCGGCCTGGCGGTGATGGCCCAGCCCATCATGGCCCTGCTCCGGGGCTACACCGGGGAGACCCTGACCATCGCCGGGAGCCTTCTGGCGGTGCTGGGGCTGTGCGTGGTGTTCAACAGCGTGGTGCTTTTGACCAACGCCATGATGCAGGCCCACGGCTATGTGTACCTGCCGGTGCTGAACATGTTCATCGGCGGCATTATCAAGATCATTGTCAACTACATTCTGGTGAGCAACCCGGCAGTGAACATCCAGGGCGCGCCTGTGGGCACCCTGTGCTGCTATCTCTCCATCACGGTTTTGAACCTGTACGCCATTCAGAAGGTCATCCGTAAGGCCCCCAGCATTCCCAAAAATCTGGTGAAGCCCCTTCTGGCGGCGCTGGCCATGGGCCTGGTGGCCTTCGGCAGCTGGAAGCTGGTGGCCCTGGTGACGGCCAGCCGCCTGCTGCAGTGCGCTCTCCCCATCGCCGCTGCCGCCGTGGTGTATGTGCTTCTGGTGGTGAAGCTGCGGATTATCACCTATGGCGACTGTATGCTCCTGCCCAAGGGCGAGAAAATTGCCGCTCTGCTGCGGATTCAGCGGTAAACAGGCGGCGGGCACATGTTCCCCGGGGATTGGGAGAAACTATGTGCAAACCGCGCCCCGGGAAGGGATATCAATAAAAGGAGTATTTTTACAATATGAATAAAACGGAACTGATTGCAGCCATGGCGGAGACCGCCGGACTCTCCAAAAAGGATGCGGAGAAGGCCCTGAGCGCCTTTTTCAGCACCGTCTCCGGAGCCCTGGCTGCCGGGGATAAGGTGCAGCTGGTGGGCTTCGGCACCTTTGAGACAAAAAACCGCCCGGCCCGCATGGGCCGCAACCCCGCCACCGGGGAGCCTGCGGAGATTACCGCCGCCAGGCTGCCGGTGTTCAAGGCGGGCAAGGCCCTGAAGGACGCCGTGGCGGAGTGAACAGGAGGAAAGCGCCATGCGATTGGACAAATATCTGAAGGTCTCCCGCCTGATTAAGCGGCGGACTGTGGCCAACGAGGCCTGTGACAACGGAAGAATCAGCGTCAACGGACGGGTGGTCAAGGCCTCCTACGACGTGAAGGTGGGCGACCGCCTGGAGATCAACCTGGGCGGCAGAACCCTGGCGGTGGAAGTCCTCCAGGTGGCCGAGACCGTCCGGAAGGACGACGCCTCCGCCATGTACAAGGAAGTGTGATATGGAACACGCTGCATTGATTCTGGAGGGGGGCGCCCTGCGGGGCATCTTTTCCGCCGGAGTTCTGGACTTCCTCATGGAGCAGGAGGTTCGCTTCCCCTATGTGGTCAGCGTCTCCGCGGGAACCTGCTGCGCCATGGGCTATGTGTCCGGCCAGCGGGGAAGAACCCGGGCCTGTATGATGCCCGACCCGGAGACCAAGTACTTCGGCCTCCAGCAGCTCCGGGAGTCCGGAAAGCTGATGGATCTGCGGAAGATGTTTCTGGAGTACCCCTACGGACGGTTTCCCTTCCACTTTGACGCCTATTTCTCCTCCGGTGTGGAGAATGAGATTGTGGTGACGGACCGGGAGACCGGGGAGCCCTGCTACCTGCGGGAGGCCCGGGACGAGCACCGCCTGAGCCTGCTGGCCATGGCCTCCTGCTCCATCCCGCTGCTCAATGACCCGGTGGAGCTGGACGGCAGAGCCTACTATGACGGAGGCGTTGGGGACTCCATCCCCGTGGGCCGTGCCCTGGAGAAGGGCTACGGCAAGGTGGTGGCGGTGCTGACCCGCCGGAAGGGCGTCTTCCCCAAGCCCCTGTCCCAGGCGGGTGCCGTCTACCGGGTGTTTCTGCGGAACTATCCCGCCTTTCTGGAGGCGGTGGCCTCCCGCCCGGACCGGTACCGGGGACAGATTCAGTGCCTGGAGCGGCTGGAAGAGCAGGGACGGGCTTTCATCATCCGTCCGGAGCAGCCGGAGCTGCCCCGGCTGGAGCAGAACCCGGAGCTGGCCGCCTCCTACTATCTCCACGGCTACACAACCATGAAAGAGCGCTGGCCGGAGCTTCAGAGCTTCCTGCAGGCATGAGGATGGCCAGCCGGTCATTTACCCCCGCAATAGAGAGAGGAGAATACCATGAAGGATGGTTTTGTCAAGGTGGCTGCCGCCAGCCTGGATGTACATGTGGCGGACTGCGGGTACAATGCCCGGCAGTGTATGGAGGCCATGGACCGGGCGGAGGCCCTGGGCGTCCGGGTGCTGGCCCTGCCAGAGCTGTGCCTCACGGGCTATACCTGCCATGACCTCTTCGGCCAGGAGCTTCTGCGCCGGAAGGCCTGGGAGGCCCTGGAGGCCGTGACGGCCCACTCCCGGGGAAAGCATGTGCTCACCTTTGTGGGCCTTCCCGTGGCCCGGGGCGGGCGGCTGTACAACTGCGCCGCGGCGGTGCAGGGCGGCAGCCTTCTGGCCCTCATTCCCAAAGCCCACATCCCCGGCTACGGGGAGTTTTACGAGCCCCGCCACTTTGCCGCCGCTCCCGGGGAGGAGGGGTTCCTCCGGGACTTAGGCCCCTGGCATGAGGTGTGGTTTGGACGGCGGGTGCTGTTTTGCTGCGAGAGCCTGCCGGAGCTGGTGATCGGCTGCGAGATCTGCGAGGATTTGTGGGCCCCCCGGCAGCCCTCTCAGGATCTGGCCCTGGCGGGGGCCACGGTGATTGTGAACCTGTCCGCCTCCCCGGCGGTCATCGGCAAGGGGGAGTACCGGCGGAGCCTGGTGTCCGGCCAGTCCGGACGGCTGGTCTGCGGCTATGTGTACGCCTGCGCCTCCTGCCGGGAGTCCACCCAGGATCTGGTCTATTCCGGACACAACATCATCGCGGAAAACGGGGCGGTTCTGGCGGAGTCCCAGACCATGGAGCCGGACTTCCTTGTGTCGGAGATCGACGTGAAGCGCCTCATGGGAGAGCGGATGCGCCAGACCACCTACTGCGCCGGTGGGGACTGCTGTAAGGTGGCTGTGGACTTCCCCCTGGAGGAGACTCCCCTCACCCGGCGCTTCGACCCCCACCCCTTTGTACCGGCGGAATCCGCCAGCCGGGAGAGCCGGTGCGAGGAAATTCTCTCCATCCAGGCGGCGGGCCTCGCCAAGCGCCTGGCCCACACCGGGGCTAAAACCGCCGTGGTGGGCCTGTCCGGAGGACTGGATTCCACCCTGGCCCTTTTGGTGATGGTTCGGGCGGGAGATCTCCTGGGCTGGGACCGGAAGCGGCTGTGGGCCATTACCATGCCCTGCTACGGCACCACAGGAAGAACCCGCTCCAACGCGGAGAAGATGGCCCTGTCCCTGGGGGTGTCCTTCCGGGAGATTCCCATCGGGAAGGCCGTGGCCCAGCACTTTGAGGACATCGGACTTCCCCAGGACGACCGCTCCGTGACCTACGAAAACGGCCAGGCCAGAGAGCGCACCCAGGTACTCATGGATTTGGCCAACCGCCTGGGGGGGCTTGTGATCGGCACCGGCGACCTGAGCGAGCTGGCCCTGGGCTGGGCCACCTACAATGGCGACCACATGAGCATGTACGCCGTAAACGCCGGGGTGCCCAAGACCCTGGTGCGGCACATTGTGGCCTATGTGGCAGGCCAGTCGGGCGAGGCTCTGAAGGCCGTGCTCCTGGACATTCTGGACACCCCCGTGTCTCCCGAGCTGCTGCCCCCCACGGAGGGGGAGATTTCCCAAAAGACAGAGGACCTGGTGGGCCCCTATGAGCTTCACGACTTCTTCCTCTATGAAATCGTCCGCTGCGGTTTCAGCCCGGAGAAGGTGTACCGCCTGGCAAAGCTGGCCTTTGGAGGCGCCTATGACGACGCAACCATACTGAAGTGGCTGAAAAACTTCTGCCGCCGGTTCTTCCAGCAGCAGTTCAAGCGGAGCTGCCTGCCGGACGGCCCCAAGGTAGGCTCCGTGACCCTGTCTCCCAGAGGGGACTGGCGTATGCCCTCCGACGCCTGGGCCGCCCAGTGGCTGGAGCAGGTGGAGGAATTGGATTGAGCTGTATCCAATTTGTTAAATTTCTATATTTTCTTTCTTTGCCCATTGCAAAATCCGTCCAAATTCGATATTATGTATACAGATGAAACAAGGAAAGGTGGGAGGATGCTATGAGCGATACACGCGAAACCAGGAATGAATATGATGAGTACTATGACCGTCCCCCTGTGCGGCGGAAGCGGAGAAAGAAGACGCCCTGGGAGAAGTTTAAGGAGGCCTATCTTCCTCTGGTTCTGGTGGTGGTTGGCCTCATTGCTGTGATCATGGTGATCGTGGGCATTGTGAAGCTGGCAAGCGGCTCCGGGAAGGACAAGGGCAACACCCTGCCCAGCGGCACGGAGGACACCTCCGAAACCGGGGACCCCAACCTCAATCAGCCCTCTGCCGAGGCCAGGGAGATTCTGAACCGGGCGGCGGAGCTGGCCGGCCATTATGACTATGACGGCGCCATTGCCCTCCTCAGCGCATACGCGGGAGAGGACACCCAGGTGGCCGCTGCTATCCAGCAGTACACGGCGGACAAGCAGACCCTGGTTCTGTGGGAGGACCCCACGGAGGTGCCTCACATCTCCTTCCAGCCCCTGATTGTGGACACGGCCCGGGCCTTTGACGGGGACTCCCAGTCGGATTACTATGACCGGAACAACCTGACCGTGGAGGAATTCCGGGCGGTGCTGGAGGGGCTCTATGGGAACGGCCATGTGCTGATCTCCATGTCGGATGTGGCCTCCCCCAACGCTGAGGGAAAATATGTGGGCGGCTCCATCTATCTGCCCCAGGGGAAGTCCCCCCTGATCATGTCCCTGGTTCCGGCCCACTATCCCGTGTCCCGGGCCGGTGACGGCTTCGCCCGCCGCCTGGTGGTGGACGAGACGGGGAAAATCTCCTGTGAGTACATCGACTCCACCAGCACCCGGGTCTCCGGCGCTTACGATTTCGTGACCATTCTGGAGGCCTTCATCGGGGAGCATCCGGACTTCTCCTACCACGGCGCCAGAGCCATTCTGGGCTTCTCCGGCGATGACGAGCCCCTGGGCTATGACATCACCGACGCCGCCGAGGCGGCCAGCGCCAAGGCTGTGGCCCAGTGCCTGCGGGATACGGGCTATGAGTTCGCCAGCTTTACCTATGACGAAATCCGCTATGGCGACGCCACCGACGGGGAAGTGACCGCCGACGTGCAGAAGTGGGAGGACACCCTGGAGCCCATTCTGGGCCAGGTGCAGATTCTCATCTACCCCGGCGGCAGCGAGCTGGAGTCCTACGAGGGCGCCAAGTTTGACGCTCTCTACAACGCCGGCTTCCGGTACTTCTGCGGCATGGACAATTACAGCACCTGCTGGGGAAAGATCACGGATCAGTACGTCCGTCAGGACCGCCGCACCATCAACGGCACCCGCATCACCGAGGATGCCGATTTAATCGACGACCTGTTCGACGCAAACAAGGTGGTTTCCAGCGAGAGACCGTAACACCAATAGAGCGGCACAGGGGGGCGTCTCAAAACGAGTTTTGAGACGCCCCCCTGATGTTTTTCCAAACCGCATCGATTTGGAAAAACGGTTGATTAAACGCGAAAGGGGCCCTTTGCCCCTTTCGCGTTTTCCCTGCTACTCTATACCGTTAAGTTTTTCTCCTGTTTTTCCTGTTGCAACAGTATATGAGACAACCCCCTGTACGTTTGTCAAATGCTTTTAAGATAGCGGTTACGCCTTCCGGGCTGCGATGTGACGGGCCACATACACGCCGCTGGCGCTGGCGTGGGACAGGGAGTGGGTTACGCCGCTGCCGTCGCCGATGATGTAGAGGCCGGGCAGGCGGGTCTCCAGGTGCTCGTCCGTCTGCACCTCCATGTTGTAGAACTTGACCTCCACTCCATAGAGGAGGGTGTCGTCATTGGCGGTGCCGGGGGCGATTTTGTCCAGGGCGTACACCATCTCAATGATGCCGTCCAGAATCCGCTTGGGGAGCACCAGGCTCAGGTCACCCGGGGCGGCGCTGAGGGTGGGCCGCACCAGGCCGTCGGCAATCCGCTTGGGGTTGCTCCGGCGGCCCCGAACCAGGTCGCCGAACCGCTGCACCATCACCCCGCCGCCCAGCATGTTGGACAGCCGGGCAATGCTCTCGCCGTACTCGTTGCTGTTCTTAAAGGGCTCCGTAAAGTGCTTGGACACCAGAAGGGCGAAGTTGGTGTTCTCCGTCTTCATGGCCGGGTCCTCATAGCTGTGGCCGTTGACGGTGATGATGCCGTTGGTATTCTCGGATACCACAATGCCATTGGGATTCATGCAGAAGGTCCGCACATTGTCCTCGAACTTCTCTGTGCGGTAGACGATTTTGCTCTCGTACAGCTCGTCGGTGAAGTGGGAGAACACCACGGCGGGAAGCTCCACCCGGACGCCCAGATCCACCCGGTTGGAGAGGGTGGGAATCTCCAGCTCCCGGCAGATTTTTTCCATCCACTTGCTGCCGCTGCGGCCCACGGAGACGATGCAGGTTCCGCAGTCATAAGAACCGGAGGCCGTGTGCACGGTGTACCGCCCCTCCCCTGCCTCCAGGCGCTCCACCGGCGTGTCGAAGAAAAAGTCCACATGGCCCCGGAGCTCGTCATAGAGATTCCCCAGCACCACCAGATTGATATCCGTGCCCAGATGGCGCACGGAGGCGTCCAGCAGATTCAGCTTGTTCTGAATGCAGAGCTTTTTGAACCGGGTGCCGGCGGTGGAGTAGAGCCGGGTGCCCTCGCCTCCGTGGGCCATGTTGATCTTGTCCACATAGCACATAAGCTCCGTGGCCTGCTGTCTGCCGATGTGCTCATGGAGCGTGCCGCCAAAGTCGTTGGTGATGTTATACTTCCCATCGGAAAAGGCCCCGGCACCCCCGAAGCCGCTCATGATGGAGCAGCTCTTGCAGCCCACACAGCGCTTCACCCGCTCTCCGTCAATGGGACAGCGACGCTTGTCCAGAGGATGGCCGGCCTCAAACACAGCCACCCGAAGCTCAGGGGCCCGCTGCATCAGCTCATAAGCGGCATAGATTCCGCCGGGGCCCGCGCCAACAATTATCACATCATACTGTTTCATTATAAATTCCTCCAAACCTTACAAAAAGACAAATCAGAATGAGTTCCTAGTGCGTTGTAACTTCTAAAAAACGACTACAGCTCGCTATAAGGGCCGTAATTCTACGAACCGTAGGGGCGGGTCATGACCCTCCCGCAGTACGGGACTTCCTTTCCCGGCACACCTGGGCGAATCCGTAAAATCCTTTGACTCTGGAGCAAAACAGGCCCGGGTGGGCCCGTTTTGCTCCGGGAGGGTCATGACCCTCCCCTACAATGCACCAAGGTTCTATTTTAAAAGGTACAACGTACTACGGATGGGTGACCGGGAGCGGGGGCGTTGGGACGGTACTGCCTGGCAAAGCTGCAGCTGCCCGGCGGGGGCGAGCCCCCGCCCTACGGGTGTATGGCCGGAGCCTGCCCTAGGGGTGTTTGGCCGGAGTCCGTACTGTAGGGCGGGGGCTCGACCCCGCTGTCCGGTTTCCGGAACCCGGGCACTCCCGGTCAAACGCACCGCACCTCCAAGCCTGTCATTGCGAACCAGCGCGCACGCTGGTGTGGCAATCCGTTCCCCTGCAAGCCGTGAGGCTGCAGCGCCCCGGCAGGGGCGCCATACCGGCCCGGGGGTATGACCGGCCTCACGGCCGGTGCAATCCGTTCCCTAAGCAATGCGTTCGCATTGCTTAGGGAACGGATTGCCACGTCGCTGCGCTCCCCGCAATCATCATATGTTTT
>JALETK010000152.1 GCA_022781505.1 Clostridiales bacterium
CGCCGAAACCCGTACCGCAGGGCGGGGGCTCGCCCCCGCCGTCAGCTTCCCGGAACCTCCCCGCTGCCTCCAAACCCACCGCACTCCCAAGTCTGTCATTGCGAACCGGCGCGCACGCTGGTGTGGCAATCCGTTTCCCTGCAAGCCGTAAGGCTTGCGCGCCCCGCCAGGGGCGCAATACAGGCCCGGGGGCATGACCGGCCTCGCGGCCGGTGCAATGCTGCCGCATTGCGGGGGAACGGATTGCCACGTCGCTTCGCTCCTCGCAATGACAGGTTCGGGGGCCGGTGCTTTTGGACGAGGCTGCCGATCAAAGCTGTAGCTGCCCGGGAGGGTCATGACCCTCCCCTACAGACATGCCACCAAACCTGCCCTACCCTGCACGCTTAAGTTTGTGACACTGGGCAAGACCGTTCCCCACGGGACAAATCCGGCTGCCTGCGTGGTACAGAAAGGGAGCGGTTTCTTTCCTCTGATCTTAACAGCCGGAGGCGGATTTGTCAATGGGGGCTTTTGTCAGGCTTCTGTAGGTATAGGCAATGACAATGGCCGAGAGAATCAGGGTCAGGATATCGGACACGGGCATGGAGTAGAGCACCCCGTCCAGGCCGAAGAAGGCCGGGAGCAGCAGGGCAAAGCCCACGCCGAAGACCACCTCACGCACCATGGACAAGAGGGTGGAGGCCAGGGCTTTGCCCAGGGACTGGAGGTAGATAAAGGTGGCCTTGTTGATGCAGGCGGGAATCAGCATACACAGGTAAATCCGGAAGCAGCGGATGGCAAAGTCCGTGTAATACCGGCTCTCGTTCTTGGCGCCAAACAGGGCAATGAGCTGCCTGGGCAGCAGCTCCGCCACCAGCAGGGCCACCGCGCCCACGGAGGCCTCCCCGATCAGCAGGAGGGTGAAGAGCTTTTTGGCCCGATCCGGGCGCTTGGCGCCCATGTTGTAGCCCACAATGGGGATGCAGCCGGCGGCCATGCCCACCACAATGGAGATGACGATCTGGAAGAACTTCATGACGATGCCCACCACAGCCATGGGAATCTGGGCGTACTGCTCCTGGGAGAAGATGGGGTCAAGAGCGCCGTACTTCTGAATCATGTTGTTGATGGCCGCCATGGCCGCCACCAGGGAGATCTGGGACAGGAAGCTGCAAATACCCAGACTCAGGGACTTGCCCAGCACCGCGCCCTTGATGGGGAAGCAGGACTTATCCAGCTTCACCGCCTTCATATGGAACAGGTACCAGACCGCGAGAGCCGCCGTGAGAACCTGACCCAGAACCGTGGCCACAGCCGCGCCCATCATGCCCCACCGGAAGAGGAAAATGAACACCGGGTCCAGCACAATGTTCACCGCCGCCCCCGCCAGGGTGGAGGCCATGGCGAACCGGGGGCTGCCGTCGGAGCGGATGATGGGGTTCATGGCCTGGCCGAACATATAGAAGGGGATGCCGATGGAAATCCAGGTGAAGTACTCCTTGCTGTGATGGAAGGTCTCCTCATTGACCCGTCCGCCGAACATGGTCAGGATGGTGTCCTGGAGGCCCAGGTACAGGGCGGTCACCACCAGGCTGGCCCCCAGGCAGACCACAATGGCGTTGCCGATGCTCCGCCCGGCCCGGTGCTGCTCCCCGGCGCCCAGGGCGATGCTCACATAGGCGCAGCTGCCGTCGCCGATCATCACGGCGATGGCCAGGGCCACCACCGTCAGGGGGAAGACCACCGTATTGGCGGCGTTGCCATAGGAGCCCAGGTAGGTGGCGTTGGCAATGAAGATTTGATCCACGATGTTATAAAGGGCTGCCACCAGCAGGGAAATGATGCAGGGGACAGAATACTTGCCCATAAGCCGCCCCAATGGCTCCCGGACAAGATAGAGATTGGATTTTTCTTCCATACAAAATTCCTCCTTAAAAATGGGCAAAAAAAGAAGCCTGTGGCCGCAACTGGATTTACGCAGTTACGCCACACGCTGTAGCTCTATTATAATGGATTTTTCCTTTGTTTTCAAAGGGAGTTTTCCACAAATATGCGGAAAATCCACAATTATTTTTTGTAAACCTGCCTGGGGCGGTTGCAATCCGGCAGCCGGGCCGGTATAATGGAGCCATATGAACAAGGAGGGACAACCATGATCGACTTTCAGAACGGAACCTTCGTCAAGCTGCGCCGGGTGGAGGATGAGGACATCGGCTCCACGGTGCGCAAGCTCCTGCTGCCGGACGAGGAAATTGTCGGCGTGTTCAAAACCGTCCGGGACCGGGTGATCTTCACCGACCGGCGGGTGATGGCGGTGAACATCCAGGGGGCCACAGGGAAGAAGCAGGACATCACCTCCTTCCCCTACCGGAAGATTGTGGCCTATTCCATCGAGACCTCCGGCGTCCTGGACACGGACTCGGAGCTGGAGCTGCTCTTCGGCGGCGTCGGCCGCATCCGCTTCGAGTTCTTCGGCTCCGCCCACATCGCCGAAATCGGCCAGGCCCTGGCAAAATACACCCTGTAAAGAGGCACAGTCCCCCCGGAACGGATGTTCTTTCCATCCCTTCCGGGGGGACTTCCTGTTTTTTCAGTAGAGGGGCAGCTCCCCCGTCAGAGGGTCCACCCGCTCCGGGGGCAGGGGCTCAAAGGCCAGGCAGGTGAAGGTGGGCTGGCCGTGGAACTCCGTCATCCCGGCGTCGCAGATGAGGGCGGAGATGATTCCCGCCTCCTTGGCCCTCCGGTCCAGCTCCAGCAGGGCCTCCTCCGAGTCCACATACACACAGACCTTGGCAACCCCCCGGTCAAACCAGTCGCTGAGGGGGGTGGAGGGCCGGTCCGTGGGCTTCAGCCGGATTCCGTCCCCGGCGGTCATAACCTGACCCAGCCGCCCCTCCCGCTCCAGGGCCATGAGCACGGCGGTGACGCAGGCATGACCCGCCTGGGCGGCAATCTTCCCCTTCCGCATTTTCAGATCCCGCCGCATCACAATCATTTGCTTGGAAGCATACATGTCTATTCCTCCTAAAAAATCAAACCCGCCCGCCCCCTTCACGGTCATCCTGAGGCAAGGCCGAAGGATCTCATGCACCGGCCATCCGTATCGGAACCCTTCTACGGAAGATCCTTCGGCTGCGCCTCAGGATGACAAGCCGGGGCGCTGGGCTGCCAGGGCTTTGGCTCTGGCGAGAAGGAGGGACGCCTCATTTTCCAGGAGGCCGTCTCCCACCTCCTCCAGGAGGCGGTTCAGGATCTGTCCCAGGGCCGGGCCCTGGGGGATGCCCGCGGCCATGAGAGTCCTGCCGTTTACCGCCAGATCCCGGAGAGACAGGCAGGGGGCGGCGGATAAAATGGCCTCCAGCCGGGCCTCAAATGCGTCGAAGGGCTCCGGCTCCGAAGGGGTGCCCTTGCCGCCGTCGTCCGCCCGGTCCAGCGCCAGCAGGGCCCGCACCATGGGCTCTCCCAGCCGGCGGAGCACCCGGCGGATGGGCCGTTCCTCTCCCAACCGGCCCAAATCCCGGGTGAGGCCGTGGCAGGCCACCAGGGTCTGCACCTCCTCCCGCAGGGCCGTGGGGGCCCGGAGCGTCCGGAGAATCTCCCCGGCCAACTCCGCCCCCATCTGGGCGTGGCCCCGGAAGTGGCCCACCCCCCCTTCGTCCAGGGTGAAGGCGGCGGGCTTTCCCACGTCATGGAGCAGAGCCGCCCACCGGAGGGCCAGCCGGGGAGGCACCCCCTCCACCACCCGGGCGGTGTGGGTGTACACGTCATAGACATGGTGGGGATTATGCTGGAGGAAGTCCACCATGGGCTTTAGCTCCGGAATGGCCTCGGTCACCACCGGGGCAAAGCGGAGAAGATCCTCCCCCCGGGCCCACAGCAGGAGCTGGCACAGCTCCGCATACACCCGCTCCCGGGCCTGGAGGGCCAGGGTGGGGGCCAGGGCGGTCATGGCCCGGAGGGTCTCCGCCTCCGGGGTCAGGCGGAACCGGGCGGCAAACCTGGCCCCCCGGAGAATCCGCAGGCCGTCCTCCCGGAACCGGCGCTCCGGCTCCCCCACGGCCCGGAGGGTGCGGTTTTTCAGGTCGGCCCGGCCCCCGAAGGGGTCCGCCAGGCCCCGGCGGGGGCTGTAGGCCATGGCGTTCACGGTGAAGTCCCGCCGGGCCAGATCCTCCTCCACATTCCGCCGGAACGCCACCCAGCCGGGGTGGCGGCTGTCGGTGTAGGCCCCCTCCGTGCGGAAGGTGGTGATCTCCACAGGCCCCTCCGCCGTGACCACAGCCACGGTGCCGTGCTTCAGCCCGGCCAGAACCAGCTGCCGGTTCCCGAAAATCCGGGCCGTCTCCTCCGGCAGGGCGTCGGTACACAGATCCCAATCGTGGGGCTCCAGGCCCAAAAGCCGGTCCCGGACGCAGCCCCCCACGGCCCAGGCCTGATACCCCGCCGCCTCCAGAGCCTCCATGAGCGCCAGAGCCCCCTGGGGAATGGCCATCTCCATAGTCCCGCCTCCTTTCCCTCCAATCAGTCTTATTATTCTACCATATTGTCCGATGATTCGCAAGGCGGGGAAATCCGGGCAGCCGCAAAAGGCGCTCCCGCTTTCTGCGGGAGCGCCTGGGGAATATGGGATTACTTCACGTCCTTGACGGACTCCACAATGCCGGTGGCAAGACCTGCCAGGCCCTGGAGCTCGCTGGGGATGATGATCTTGGTGGCCTTGCCGTCGGCCACCTTCTGCATGGCCTCCAGGGCTTTCAGCTTCACCACCTGGTCGTTGGGGGCGGACTGGTTCAGGAGGGCCAGGGAGTCGGCCATGGCCTTCTGCACCGTGAGGATGGCCTGGGCCTCGCCGTCGGCCTTCAGAATGGCGGCCTGCTTCTCGGCCTCAGCCCGGAGGATGGCGGCCTGCTTCTCGGCGTCGGCTCTCAGGATGGCGGACTCCTTCTCGCCCTCGGCCACCAGAATGGCGGACTTCTTCTGGCCCTCGGCCTGGAGGATTGCCTGGCGGCGGTCCCGCTCGGCCTTCATCTGCTTCTCCATGGAGTTCTGGATGTCCTGGGGAGGCAGGATGTTCTTCAGCTCCACCCGGTTGACCTTGATGCCCCAGGGATCCGTGGCCTCGTCCAGGATGGCCCGCATCTTGGTGTTGATCACGTCCCGGCTGGTGAGGGTCTGATCCAGCTCCAGCTCGCCGATGATGTTACGCAGGGTGGTGGCGGTGAGGGTCTCCATGGCCACCATGGGCTGCTCCACGCCGTAGGCATAGAGCTTGGGGTCGGTGATCTGGAAGTAAACCACGGTGTCAATCTGCATGGTGACGTTGTCCTTGGTGATCACCGGCTGAGGGGGATAGTCCAGAACCTGCTCCTTGAGGCTGACCCGCTTGGCAACCCGGTCCAGGAAGGGAACCTTCAGGTGCAGGCCCACGCCCCACACCTGGGAGAATGCGCCCAGACGCTCGATGACATAGGCCTGGGACTGCTGAACCACCCGGATGTTCCGGACGATGATCAAAATCACCAGCACAAGTACGGCGACAATCCAAATCCATTCCATAATCAATACCTCCAAAGATTTTTATGTTCTTGCGGCTACTTCCGCAGGGGTTACAAAGAGCTTCACGCCTTCGATCCGGTCAATTTGAACCTTCGTCCCGGCGGGGATATTGGCCCCGGAGGCGCTGCGGGCGGTCCAGACCACACCGTTCACCTTCACCGCCCCCTGGGCGGCCAGATTGTCGATGGACTCCGTGACCAGAACCACCTGGCCCACCAGGGCCTGGGCGTTGGTGGCGGTGACCTTTGGGGTGACGTATTTTCTGACCAGGGGCCGCAGGCAGGCCAGCAGCAGGGCGGAGACCCCCACAAACAGCACCAGCTCCAGGGGCCAGGAGGCCCCAAGCAGGGCCGCGATGGTGGCGGCCAGGGCGCCTCCCGCAAACCAGATGGAAACCAGCGTCACCGTGGCCGCCTCCAAGGCACAGAAAGCCACCGTCAACCCAAACCAGATTGCAATATCCATAGGCTCAGTCCTTTCTTACGGTTTTATAATATCAGAATAACATATTTTACAGGTCCGGTCAATGCCCGGCTGCAATTGTTTTGCACCCGGCTCCCATTGGAGGGCGCCATAACCTTCCCCCCTCGCGGGGGAAGGTGGCCGCCGGAGGCGGCCGGATGAGGGGGGCGGCACTTGCCCGGAGCTGGAGGCTGCCGGGTAAACGATTAGGTCTTGCCCTGTGCCTCCGGACGGGAGTGCCGGGAATGCTGAGGCTGCCCCAGACCCTCATCCGCCCCAGTGTGCGCACTGGGGCACCTTCCCCCACAGGGGGAAGGTCCGGCGCGAAGCGCCGGGGAGGCCGGGGGCGCTCCCTTCGGGGTGGGGTTCAGGGGTTCAGGAGTATTTGGGCCAGGGGGGAATCCCGGTCCAGGATGACGGTTTTGTCCTCGGCGGAGAGGGAGGCCTTCAGGGCGTCCAGGGCCAGGGTGAATTCGTAGAACTCCTTCTTGTCCTCGGTGTCGTAGGCCTGGGCCAGGAGGCGCATGTACTCGGCCTCGCCCTCGGCCTCCAGCTGGGCGGCGGCGGCCTTGGCGTCGGAGATGATGATATTCACCTGCTTATCCACGTCGTTGCGGATGATGGAGGCTTCGTAGTTGCCGTCGGCGGTGTACTTCTCGGCGATCTGGTTCCGCTCGGAGATCATGCGGCTGTAGACCGCGTTCTCGTTGGACTCCGGCAGGTCAAAGCGCTTGATTTTCACGTCCACCACCTGAATGCCGTAGTTCCGGGCCAGGGTGTCCACGCTCCGGGTGATGCCGTCGTAGATCTCATTGCGCTCGGCGGCGTCGTCCATGTTGATGATGTCCGCCTGGGAGAGGGTGCCCATGACGGTCTTCAGGGCGTTGTAGGTGATGGCGTTCAGCCGCTCCTCGGCCACGGAGGTGGAGCCCAGGGACTGGTAGAAGAGCTTGGGGTCGGACACCTTCCAGAGGATGTAATTGTCCACGGTCATGTTCTGCTTGTCGGAGGTGAGCACCTCGGAGGGGGGGATGTCATAGAGCATCACGGCCTTGGGGAAGTACTTCACGCTGTCCAGGAAGGGCACCTTGAAATGGAGGCCCGGGGTGTCCGTGGTGCTGATGATCTTGGAAAAACGGACGGTGCAGGCGTAGTCGTTTTCTTCCACGGTGTACATGGCGTTCAGAAGGCAGATGAGGGCCAGAACCGCCAGCACCGCAATCACAATCTTTTTCTTCATGGGGTTATTCTCCTTCCTCCACCTGCTCCACGAAGCTCTCCAGGGGCAGGACCATATCCACGCCATCGGCGCTTCCGGTGTTGATGTACAGCTTCACGCCGGGAAGCACCTGGCCGATGGCCTCATAGTACATTCTGGCCCGGGTGATCTGGGGATTCAGCTGATACTCCTGATACATGGCGGTGAACATGGCCACCTGCTCTTTGGCCTCGTTGATCCGGGCCTGCTTCAGGTACTCGGCGTTCTGGGTCAGCTGATCCGCCTGGGCCTGGGCGCTGGGCAGCTGGGCGTTCTGGTAGGCCTTGGCCTGGTTCACCACCGTCTCCGCCTGCTGCTTGGCGGTCTCCACGGCCTTGAAGGCCTCGATGACCTCCTGGGTGGGGGGCTCCGCGTCCTGAATCTTCACGTCCACCAGGGTGAGGCCGATGTCATACTCCTGGAGAATCTCCGTGACCAGGTTCTTCACCTGCATCTGGATGGATTCCTTGCCGCTGGTGAGCACGTCGTCCACCTGGGTGGAGCCAACCACGTTGCGCACCTGGCTCTGAATCAGATTCCGGAGAATGTCCTCCGGGTCATAGGAGCCGTAGAGGTAGCGCTCGGGGTTGCTCACCTTGTACTCCACGAAGAACTCCACATTCACAATGTTGTAGTCCCCGGTGATCATCTTGCACTCGTCCTCCACCACGTCGTACCCCTCGGCGGTGGCGCTGTCCGTGCGGTAGCCCAGCTCCAGCTTCTGGTAGACGTTCACCTCCACCTTGTGGGCCTGCTGGATGCCGAAGGGCAACTTAAAGTGGACGCCGGCCCCGGTGACGTCGGTGACCTTGCCGAAGGTGGTGACCACGGCCTGCTCCTTGTCGTCCACGGTGTACCAGCAGGTGGTGGCGAGAATCAGAAGGAAGACCAGCACGGCGGCCAAAAGCGCCAGCCGGCCCAGCTTCTTTTGGTTGGGCATTTTGGGCTTTCTGGAGGTGTCGTCCTCCTTGACCCAGCGATAGGTTCCGGATTCCATAGATGCAATCTCTCCTTTGATAGTTTTGTGGGGGCGAAGCGGTTAAGACCGTTCCCTGCGAAGCGTTCCACCGGGGGTCAGATGTCCAGCTCCTGCATTCGGCCCAGGGCCTGTTTCTGGAGCTGGGAGGAGAACCAGGCGGTGAGCATGATCTCCAGGGCGGCAGCTACCCGGGCTCTGGCCCCGGGGTAGGGCTCCTTATATTCCTGAAGCACCTGATCCAGGGTCTGCTCCAGGCTCCGGGGGGGCCACATGTCCCGGTTGGCCCCTGCCAGGCGGAGGAAGATGAGGTACATGACGCTGTCGTCGATGATGTCGTCGCTCTCGTCGTCCAGATGGCCGTTGACGTAGGACAGAAGACGGCAGATGGACTCCATGGGCATGGCGGCCTTCAGCATGTTGATCATGATGATGCGGCTCAGCTGACGGCAGCTGTACTTCTTTTTCTCCGGCGGGGTGAGAAAGCCGCGCTTCACCCAGTTCTGCACGGCGTAGGGCTCCAGTCCCGTGATCTGGCAGACCTGGGAGAGTACCAGCCCCCCGGTGACAAACAGGGAGGCAAACAGCTCCCCGGCGGCCTCCGGCCGGTCCGCGTCAACCTCCAGCACCGTGCCGGGCAGGATCCAATTCATGTGTAATCACTCCTCTGCTTGAAAGGTTGACTAGATTGTAACACACAGTCAGCTGACTGTCAATAAAAATCACGCGAACTTTTTGTAATTTTATATCGATTGCGACAGACGGTCATTTGACCGTCCAGTGTACGCCCCGGGGGGACAGC
>JALETK010000033.1 GCA_022781505.1 Clostridiales bacterium
TTCCCCTGCAAGCCGCAAGGCTTGCGCGCCCCGTCAGGGGCGCAATATTGGCCCGGGTGCATGACCGGCCTCACGGCCGGTGCAATGCTGCGCATTGCGGGGGAACGGATTGCCACGTCGCTGCGCTCCTCGCAATGACAGGTTCGGGAGCCTGATGCGTTGGGGCGGAGCTGCCGGGCAGATATGCAACTGCCCGGCGGGGGCGTGCCCCCGCCCTACGGGTGCACAGTCGGGAGCGGGTGCACAGTCGGGAGCGGGTGTGTAGGTGGGGACGGCTGCTTTGCAATTGGTTCTGTGTCAAACGATCCTTTCCGAACACTTTTTGCGCGACTGAACAGATGCTTGTTTTTTAGAAAGAGGTGAGCAAACCTATGGCATTTTCCTTTTACGGCGGCATTCACCCCAGGGGCCGGAAGGAGCTGGCCAGGGAGCAGAAAATCACGCCCTTCCCGCCTCCTCAGGAGGTGGTGATTCCCATGTCCCAGCACATCGGCGCACCCTGCAAGCCCCTGGTCTCCAAGGGGGATCATGTGGATCTGGGCCAGCGGATCGGGGACGGTCAGGGGCTGTGCGTTCCCGTCCACGCCTCCGTGTCCGGCACGGTGAAGGCCGTGGAGCCCCGGCCCCACAGCAACGGCACCACCGTCCTGTCTGTGGTCATTGAAAACGACCTCCAGGAGACTCTCTCCCCGGAGGTGCGGCCCCGAACCACCCTGGAGGGCCTGACTCCGGAGGCGCTTATTGACCTCATCCGGCAGGCAGGCATTGTGGGCATGGGCGGCGCCACCTTCCCCACCCATGTGAAGCTCTCCTCCGGCGTGGGCAAGGTGGATACCATCATTGTAAATGCCTCGGAGTGCGAGCCCTACATCACCGCCGACGAGCGGCTCTTCCGAGAGGAGCCCCACCGGGTGCTGAAGGGCCTGGAGATTCTCATGAGAATCCTGGGCCAAAAGGAGGCCGTCATCGGCATGGAGGACAACAAGCCCGAGACGGCCCGGGCGGTGCAGGAGGCCCTCCCCGGCCACCCCGGCATCCGGCTGCAGCTTCTGAAGGCCCGGTACCCCCAGGGGGCCGAGAAGCAGCTGATTCAGGCCGTCACCGGCCGTCAGGTGCCCCCCGGTGGCCTCCCCGCCGCCGTGGGCTGCGCGGTGTTCAACACCGCCACCTGCGCCGCCGTGTGCGACGCGGTGTGGGACGGTATGCCCCTGGTCAAGCGGGTGGTCACCGTCTCCGGAGACATCGCCATGGAGCCCCGGAACCTGCTGGTGCCCATCGGCACCCCCTTTTCGGACATGGTGGACGCCGTGGGCTTCCGGGAGAATCCCTACAAGGTCCTCTCCGGCGGCCCCATGATGGGCGTTGCCCAGTTTGACCTGTCCGTGCCCGTGACCAAGGGCACCAACGCCGTGACCATCCTGGGGAGCAAAAACCGGTACCTTTCGGAGCACCCCCACTGCATCCGCTGCGGAAAGTGCGTGTCCGTGTGCCCCATGCATCTCATGCCCCTGTACCTGTACAGCGCCGAGCGGCGCAGCGACCTGGAGGAGCTGAAGCGGCGGAACGTGCTGGACTGTGTGGAGTGCGGCTCCTGCGCCTACACCTGCCCCGGGTGCCTGCCCCTGGTTCACAGCATCCGCACCGCCAAGCAGAAGCTCCGGGACGCCGCGCCCCCCAAGCCCGCGCCGGAGCCTGCCAAGAAATGAGGAGGGAGAGAAATGGCCGGTAAAATGAAATACTTCTATGAGTTGACGGTCTCCAGCTCCCCCCATGTCCACGGCCCCAACCGCACCTGGCGCATTATGCTGGACGTGATCATTGCCCTGCTCCCGGCGCTGGTGTGGTCTGTGGTGAGCTTCGGCCCCCGGGCGATTCTGATGGCCGCCTTGTCCGTGGGAGGCTGCGTGTTCTTTGAGTGGGGCTACCGGAGGGTCATGAAGCTGGACTGCACCGTGGGAGACCTGTCCGCCGTGGTCACGGGCCTGCTCATCGCCTTTGTGTGTCCTGTGACCCTTCCCTGCTGGATGCTCCTCATTGGGGACTTCTTCGCCATTGTGGTGGTGAAGCAGCTCTTCGGGGGCATCGGCAAGAATTTCGTGAACCCCGCCCTGGCGGCCCGGGCCTTCCTGTTCTCCTGGCCCGTGGCCATGACCACCTGGGTGGCCTACGGCCAGAGGCCGGGCCTTGTCACCACCGCCGACGCTGTCACCGCCGCCACCCCCCTGGGAAGCCTCCACCAGAGCGCCCTCCCGGCGGAGGGACTGCTGGAGCTGTTCCTGGGAAAAACCGGGGGCTCCATGGGAGAGATCTCCGCCGCCCTGCTCCTGCTGGGAGGGCTGTACCTGGTCTGCCGCCGGGTCATCAGCCTGCGGATTCCTGTGTCCTATCTCGGAACCGTGGCGGTGTTCACCCTCCTGTTCCCCCGGGGAAACGACCGGGTGCTGTGGATGGCCAGCCAGCTGTGCTCCGGCGGCCTGATGCTGGGTGCCTGGTTTATGGCAACGGATTATGTCACCTCCCCCGTGACGGGCTGGGGGCAGATTCTGTTCGGCGTGGGCTGCGGCCTTATCACCGTGTTCATCCGCTATTTCGGCTCCTACCCCGAGGGGGTCAGCTACGCCATTCTGGTGATGAATGCCTGCGTGGTGCTCCTGGATAAGGTGGGCCGGCCCCGCCGCTTCGGCGCTGCCAGAAAGGAGGCTGCGAAATGACCAGGGAAAAAGGCGGCCTTCGGGCGGTTGTCACACTGTTTCTCATCACCGCCCTCATGGCGGCCCTCCTGGGCCTGGTGAACTCCGTCACAGCCGGGCCCATTGCAAAGGACAAGGCGGAGAAGACCCAAAAGGCCCTGTCCGGGGTTCTGGCGGAGGGCGTGACCCTGGGAGAGCCCCTGGAGACCTTCCCCGACGGCACGGGCCTGGTGCAGGCGGTCTACGAGACCTCCCAGGGCTATGTGATTGAGGTGACTCCCTCCGGCTACGGCGGGGAGATTGACATGGTTGTGGGCATCGACGGCCAGGGGGCTGTCACCGGGGTGGAGATCATCAGCCACGGTGAGACCAGCGGCCTGGGCGCCAACGCGGTGCGGGAGGACTTCCGGAGCCAGTTTGTGGGGGCGACCGGCACCCTGGCCGTCACCAAGGACGGGGGCGCTGTGGAGGCCCTCACCGGCGCCACCATGACCTCCCGGGCCGTGACCCGGGGCGTGAACGCCGCCATTGCCTGCGCGGCGGCCCTGGAAGGAGGGAACGGGCAATGAATTTCCGGAAACAGCTGAAAGAGGGCCTGCTCACCAAGAACCCGGTGCTGGTGCAGCTGCTGGGCATGTGCTCCACCATGGCCATCACCACCACCCTGTTCAACGGCCTGGGCATGGGCCTCACCGTGACCTTCATCCTCATCTGCTCCAATGTGCTCATCTCCCTGCTCCGGAAGGTGATTCCCGGGAGCATCCGGATTGCCGCCTATGTGGTGATCATCTCCGGCTTTGTGACCATGGTGGACTTGCTTCTCCAGGCCTTTCTCCCGGATTTGTCCGAGAGCCTGGGTGTGTTCATCCCGCTGATTGTGGTAAACTGCATCATCCTGGGCCGGGCGGAGGCCTTTGCCTCCAAAAACGGGGTTCTGGCCTCGGCGTTGGACGGCCTCACCCAGGGCCTGGGCTACACCCTGGCGCTGGTTGTGATGTGCATCCTCCGGGAGCTTCTGGGCAGCGGCACCTTCGGCGCCGGGCTCTTAAACGGCGGCGAGGGCATCCGGATTATCCCCGCCCAGTACCCCGCCATGATGCTGATTCTCCCTGTGGGCGGCTTTCTGACCCTGGGCTGCCTCATCGCCTTCTCCCAGTGGCTCACCCGCCGGCTTGACAACCGGAGCCGGGAGAAGGCGGCCGGGAAGAGAAAGGAGGCTGCGGCCAAATGAGCTTTACTTCCATTGTGGCCATCGCTCTGGGGGCCATCCTCACCAATAACTTTATCCTGGTGAAGTTCCTGGGCATCTGCCCCTTCATGGGGGTGTCCAAAAAGATGGACACGGCCCTGGGCATGGGCGCGGCGGTGACCTTCGTCATGACCATCGCCTCCATTGTCACCTGGGCCGTAAACAGCTGGATTCTGGTGCCCCTGAATCTCAGCTACATGCAGACCCCGGCCTTTATTCTGATCATCGCCGCCATTGTCCAGGTGGTGGAGATGTTCCTGAAAAAGAGCGTGCCAACCCTGTATCAGGCTCTGGGCATCTACCTGCCCCTCATCACCACCAACTGTGCGGTGCTGGGCGTGGCCCTGCTGAACGTCCAGGAGAACTACGGCCCGGTGGAGTCCCTGGTCTATGGCTTTACCGGGGGCCTGGGCTTCATCCTGGCCATTGTGCTCTTCTCCGCCGTGCGCCAGCGGGTGGAGGAGTCCGAGTGTCCGGAGAGCTTCCGGGGCTTCCCCATCGCCCTGATTTCCGCGGGCCTTCTGGCCCTGTCCTTTATGGGCTTCTCGGGCCTCAAAGTCTTTTAAGGAGGCGGACATATGGATATTTTGATTGCGGTAGGGGTTCTGGGCGGCCTGGGCGCCCTGTTCGGCCTGGTGCTGGCCGTGGCCAACCGGGTGTTTCATGTGGACACGGACCCCCGGCTGGAGCCCCTCACCCAGTGCCTGAACGGCGCCAACTGCGGCGGCTGCGGCTTCTCCGGCTGCGGGGCCTACGCCCAGGCGGTGCTGGAGGGCAAGGCCCCCGTGGGGCTGTGCATCGCCGGAGGCGACGAGTGCGCCCAAAAAATGGCGGAGATTATGGGGGTCAAGGCGGAGAAGGTGGCCCGCCAGGTGGCCTTCGTCCGCTGCGCCGGCACCACCGCCCGGGACAAGGGCGTGTACGAGGGAATCCATGACTGCCTGGCCGCCACCAAGGTGGCGGGCCGTGGCCCCCTCATCTGCAAGTTCGGCTGCCTGGGCTTCGGCAACTGCACCAAGGCCTGCAAGTTTGACGCCATCCACCTGGAAAACGGCGTTGCCAAGGTGGACCCGGACAAGTGCACCGGCTGCATGAGCTGCGCCGCCGCCTGCCCCCGGAAGCTCATCGTCCCCGTGACCTTCGGCGCCAACATCCGGGTGGCCTGCGCCTCCAACGCCCGGGGCTCCGTGACCCTCCGGGGCTGCGACATCGGCTGCATCGGCTGCTTCAAGTGCCAGAAGATCTGCCCCAAGGGGGCCATCCGGGTGGAAAAGAACCTGGCGAGCATTGATTATGCCCTGTGCGACCAGTGCGGCCAGTGCGTGGAGGTCTGCCCCCGGCACCTGATCTCCGACTCCAACCTCACCCCCGCCGACTCCGGCCCCGCCCAAAAGCCCACCGCCCGGGTGCAGTGAGCCCCGGCGAAAAAATCACACCCCGCCCCTTGACAGGGGGGCGGGGTGTGGTATAATGAACATAGGAAAGGCGCTGCCGGCAGACGGCTGGCCCCTTGGTTCATTCATAGAAGAAGTAACCGTTTGGTTGGAGCCTAGGCGGTTACTTCTTCTTATTTACGATCTGGAGAATCAGACCGATGAAGCCGATGAGCACAAGGCAAAACTGAAAAAGCTCCGCGTATGTGACCAATCCGACCACCCCCTTCCCAAAAAGGACAAGGGGGCAAGAAGTGTCACCCCCCTGTAAGGGGGCCAACCGCCTGCCGTTACTGGCAGCGCCCGGTTCCCGAGGGAACCGGTTTTATTGTAGCAGGCCTGGCGAAGTCTGTCAATCGGTTCCGAAAAAAACCACGCCCCGCCCCTTGACAGGGGGGCGGGGTGTGATATAATGAACATAGGAAAGGCGCTGCCGGCAGACGGCTGGCCCCCCGTTGGATACAAGAAGTAACCGTTTGGTTGGAGCCTTGGCGGTTACTTCTTGTTATTTATCATCTGGAAGACCAGACCAATAATGCTGACGATCACAATGCAGAATTGGAAGAATTCTTCATAAGTAATCATACCGCACACCCCCTTTCCAGGAAGGACAAGGGGGCGAGAAGTGTCACCCCCCTGTAAGGGGGCCAACCGCCTGCCGTTACTGGCAGCGCCCGGTTCCCGGGGGAACCGGTTTTATTGTAGCAGGCCTGGCGAAGTCTGTCAATCGGTTCCGAAAAAAACCACGCCCCGCCCCTTGACAGGGGGGCGGGGTGTGATATAATGAACATAGGAAAGGCGCTGCCGGCAGACGGCTCGCCCCCGTTTTGGCTACAAGAAGTAACCGCACGCGTTGGGACTTGGGCGGTTACTTCTTGTTATTTATCATCTGGAAGACCAGACCAATAATGCTGACGATCACAATGCAGAATTGGAAGAATTCTTCATAAGTAATCATACCGCACACCCCCTTTCCGAGAAGGACAAGGGGGCAAGAAGTGTCACCCCCTTGTAAGGGGGCCAACCGCCTGCCGTTACTGGCAGCGCCCGGTTCCCGAGGGAACCGGTTTTATTGTAGCAGGCCTGGCGAAGTCTGTCAATCGGTTCCGAAAAAAACCACGCCCCGCCCCTTGACAGGGGGGCGGGGTGCGGTATAATGAACATAGGAAAGGCGCTGCCGGCAGACGGCTCGCCCCCAGTATTGCAGCTTGAAGTAACCGCTGGCTTGGGAGGCTTGGGCGGTTGCTTCTTTTTTATACCCATTCCGCACGCCCCCCGCCTTGTCATCCTGAGCGGGCAGCGAAGGATCTCGCGCAAGAGGGCTCCGACAGGGGGAGCCGGTGTGTGAGATCCTTCGGCTTTGCCTCAGGATGACAAGGCGGGGGCTGCGGCATGTGCGGGGCGTTTCTGTTACCGATTCCGGTGCCACAGCCCATGGGAGCCTCCCTGACTCCATTCTCTTAAAAATATTGCCGGGAAAGGCGGATTTTGGGAAATACGCTTTGACAAAGGAGAAGGGATGGACTATAATAAATCTGTATGGGCAGGCTCTGCCCGGCTTTCATGTTCAAAAATCCAGAAATGAAAGGATCAGGATTATGTATAAGATCGTTGGAAAAAAAGAGCTGAATTCCTCCGTTACCCTTATGGAGATTGAGGCCCCCTTCGTTGCCAGGAAGGCCAAGGCCGGTCAGTTCATCATCTTCCGGATTGACGAGAAGGGCGAGCGGGTGCCCCTGACCATCGCCGGGTATGACCGGGAGAAGGGTACCGTCACCATCATCTTCCAGAAGGTTGGCTTCTCCACCATCGCCCTGGGCGCCCTGAACGTGGGCGACTACATCCAGGACTTTGTGGGCCCCCTGGGCAAGCCCACCGAGACCGAGGGCGTGAAGCGGGTCTGCGTGGTCGGCGGCGGCGTGGGCTGCGCCATTGCCCTGCCCTCTGCCAAGGCCTTTAAGGAGGCCGGCGCCCAGGTGGACGTGATCGTTGGCTTCCGGAGCAAGGACATCGTCATTCTGGAGGACGAGTTCAAGGCTGTGGCCGACAACTTCATTATGATGACCGACGACGGCTCCTATGGCCGCCACGGCCTGGTCACCCAGCCCCTCCAGGAGCTGCTGGAGGCCGGTACCCAGTATGACGAGGTGCTGGCCATCGGCCCCGTGCCCATGATGAAGTTCGTGGCCCGGACCACCCAGCCCTTCGGCGTCAAGACCATGGTTTCCCTGAACCCCATTATGGTGGACGGCACCGGTATGTGCGGCGGCTGCCGGGTCACCGTGGGCGGCGAGACCAAGTTCGCCTGCGTGGACGGCCCCGAGTTCGACGGCCATCAGGTGGATTACGCCGAGCTCATGAGCCGCAACGGCGTGTACCGGGAGCGGGAGGCTCAGGTCACCAAGGACCACGCCTGCCGCATGGAAACCATGGGCAAGGCCCTGATTCGATAAGGAGGAAGCTGCAATGGCTAACATGACTTTGACCAAGACTCCCATGCCGGAGCAGGACCCCAAGGTTCGGGCCCGGAATTTTAAGGAAGTGGCTCTGGGTTACACCCCGGAGCAGGCCATAGAGGAGGCAGGCCGCTGCCTCAATTGTAAGAAGCCCAAGTGCGTGGAGGGCTGCCCTGTGAACGTCCGGATTCCCGAGTTCATCGCCAAGGTGGCCGAGGGAGACTTCAAGGCGGCCTATGAGATCATCACCTCCACCAACGCCCTGCCCGCCCTCTCCGGCCGGGTCTGCCCCCAGGAGAGCCAGTGCGAGAGCAAGTGCGTCCGGGGCGTGAAGGGCGAGCCCGTGGCCATCGGCCGCCTGGAGCGGTTCGTGGCGGACTGGTACCGGGAGAACGTCAACGCCATGCCCGAGAAGGCCCCCTCCAATGGGCTGAAGGTGGCTGTGGTTGGCTCCGGCCCTGCCGGCCTCACCTGCGCCTCCGACCTGGCCAAGAAGGGCTATGAGGTCACCGTCTTCGAGGCCCTGCACACCGCCGGCGGCGTGCTGGTCTACGGCATCCCCGAGTTCCGTCTCCCCAAGGCCATCGTGGCCAACGAGGTGAAGAAGCTGGAGGCCCAGGGCGTGGAGGTCATGACCGACATGGTCATCGGCCGGGTGCTGTCCATCGACGAGCTGTTCGACATGGGCTACAAGGCCGTGTTCGTCGGCTCCGGCGCAGGTCTTCCCATGTTCATGCACATCCCCGGAGAGGCCCTGAAGGGCGTCTTCTCTGCCAATGAGTACCTGACCCGGACCAACCTCATGAAGGCCTACACGGAAGAGGCCGACACCCCCATTATGAAGAGCAAGGCTGTGGCCGTGGTCGGCGGCGGCAACGTGGCCATGGACGGCGCCCGCTGCGCCATGCGTCTGGGGGCCGACAAGGTGTACATCGTCTACCGCCGCGGCGAGGCCGAGATGCCCGCCCGGAAGGAGGAGCAGCACCACGCCAAGGAAGAGGGCATCGAGTTCAAGACCCTGTGCAACCCCGTGGAGATCATCGGCGACGAGAACGGCCGTGTCTGCGGCATGAAGTGCATCCGCATGGAGCTGGGCGAGCCTGACGCCTCCGGCCGCCGCCGCCCCGTGGAGATCCCCGGCAGCGAGTTCGTCCTGGATGTGGACACCGTGATCATGGCCCTGGGCACCAGCCCCAACCCCCTGATCCGCTCCACCACCCCCGGCCTGGAGGTCAACCGGAAGGGCTGCCTGGTCGTGGACGAGAACGAGATGACCACGAGAGACGGCGTATTCGCCGGCGGCGATGCCGTCACCGGCGCCGCCACCGTCATCCTGGCCATGGGCGCCGGCAAGAAGGGCGCTGCCGCCATTGACGCCTACCTGCAGAAGGCATAAATAGATTAAAAACAGGGCCGTGGAAGCCAACGCTTCCACGGCCCTTTGAAATAGTGAATCGTGAATAAGTGAGGTGTCCCTTCGGGACGGATTGAAAAAATTTTGCTCCGGAGGGTTTGCGGATTTTCATTTGTGCCCAGGGGGCCGGGAAATGTACTGTAGGGGCGGACCCATGTGTCCGCCCGCGGGCAGGAATTGATTCCTGCCCGGGCATCCGCAGGATGCCATCGCCCCGGCAGGGGCGATAATCCGAATTCGCCGGGGGTGTATCGTTTGCCCCGGTTTGCACCGCCGGGCGGACACATGGGTCCGCCCCTACGAAGCGTCCCTTCGGGCTGGATCAAATTTCAATCCGTCCCAAAGGGACACCTTACTTATTCACGATTCACTCTTCACTATTCACTACACACAGCACCAGCGGCTTTGCCCAAAAATCTTCCCTGTCCCCCCTACGCCCGAGGAATCGGCCTTCCCAACAGCGCCTCGAAGGTGGGCAGCAGCCCCCGTCCGTCGGGGTGGAATTTGGCGTTTTGGGCCATGTCGTAGCCTGGGAGGTTGTTTCCCTCCACCAAAACCGGGCCGTCGGGGGTTACGGCCACGTCCCAGCCGATGTAGCCCAGCCGGGGCTCGACCAGGGCCGCCCGGCGGCACAGCTCCACCGCCTGAACAAAGCAGGGCACCCGGAAGCCGGCGAACACCGTGCCTGTGGCGGGGTGGCGGTCATAGTAGAGCCCGGTCTTGTCACAGAAGGCGGGGAACTCCAGCACCCCCTCCGGGCCGATGAGGGTGTACATGCCGCCGCTGGAGATGTTGTCCACATGGCTCTGGCCGCTGCCCATCCGGAGCAGGGCGTAGACAAACCTGGCCTCGCCCTCCACCACCAGGGTCACCACCCGGATGGTGTTGACGCTGGCGGGGCACAGCCGGTTCATCTCCGGATGCTGGCAGATGGCCTCCTCCACCAGGAACTGGCCGTTTTCCCGCAGCCGCCGGTGCAGGGCCGGGAAGTCCTCCTCCGGCCCGGGGGTGAGCTTCTCAACACCCTTGCCGCCGAAGTCCGCGTGGGGCTTGGCGAACACGGTGCCGTGAGCCAAGCAGAAGTCTCTCAGGGCCTCCCAGTCCGCCTCCCGGAGATCCAGCCACCGGCGGCCCAGGAATGCCCCGTACTTTTCCAGGAAGAGAAACTTGTCGTTGAGCAGGGGGTAGAGACTGCTGTCGTTCACCATTCGGGCCAGGGCCACGTTGTGGTTCATGGTCATGAAGGTCTTCCGGTTGGCCCCCCGGTTTTTGGCGAAGCCGAAGACATGGTAATCCAGGTATCCCACCCCATACCGGAAGGTACACCAGAGCATGTCCAGAAACAGGGCACACCGGTTCCGGCCTGTCTCCCGGTGGATGGCCTGGATGTTTTGATTCATTCTCTGAAAGCTGGCGGTTCTCAGCCGCCGGGCGAAAATCGCCGCCTTGGTTCCAAGGCCCATGGTCAGTCCTCCTTTCCGGTGAGCGGCCTTCCGTTTAGAGCCGCGTAGGTGAGCTTCTCCCCGGTGTAGCACAGCTTCAGGGAGAAAAAGGGCACTTTTTTCCACATGAGATCCAGGAAAATCCGGTCTCCCTCCCACTTGGGAAGCTCCGCCAGAAAGTCCCGGCTGACCCAGGCC
>JALETK010000046.1 GCA_022781505.1 Clostridiales bacterium
TGATTGAACCTGGAAATCAGCTCCGCCATACCGATGCCGGCCAGGACGCCAATGAGGCCGCCCAGGCAGGTGAGCACCGCCGCCTCCGTCAGGAACTGCCAGAGGATTCTCCGGCGCTTGGCGCCCAGGGCCTTTTTCAGGCCGATTTCACTAGTTCGCTCCGTGACGGAGACCAGCATGATGTTCATAACGCCAATGCCGCCCACCAGCAGGGAGATGCTGGCAATCCAAATCAGCTGATTGTTTGTGGCGTTGCTCATCTCCTGCAGGTGCTGGGCCTGCTCCAGCAGGTCCTCGCTGCGGTAGGAGAAGCCGGTGCTGTTCTCACCGCTGCCGGAGGCCTCCATGTCCACCTCGGCAATGTCTCCTCCGTCCAGGGGATCTGCGCCGGTTCCGGAGGCGGCGCTCCGGGTGATCTGGCTCTCCGTCAGGGCGTCGGCAACGTTCTTTCCGGCCCGGGTCATGTCGTCAGTGCTGTTGGCCCGAACCGCCACCGTCTGGGGCTCGTCAAACCGGTAGAGCACCGGCCATGTGCTGTCCGGGACAAACACGGCGTTGCCGGAGGTGTCGGAATAGAGGTAATACTCGTTCATGTTCTCGATGGTGGGCTCGAAGGTCTTGGTCTGGGTGACAACCCCCACCACAGTGAAGGCGTCCCCCTTGATCTCCAGCACCTTGCCAATGGGGTCCTCCCCCTCAAACAGGCTGCCCGCGGCCTTGTCGTCCACAATGGCAACCTTCCTGTAATTCTCAAAGTCGGAATCCAGGAAGCCCCGTCCCTGAACCAGCTGATAGCCGTTCACGGAAAAATACGCCCGGTCTACGCCGTACAGGGTGCCGCTGAGAGAATTATTCTTGTAGTACACATTCTCCCCATAGACGGAGCGGGAGCGATAGAAGGAAACCTTGTCCACACCGCCCAGGCTCTCCAACTCCGCCCGGCGCTCCTCGGAAATGGCGCTGACGCCGCTGGGAAGGCCCCACTGCATGTCATAGGGGTTGTTGGACTGGTATAGCTGGACGGTGACCACGTTGTTGCCGGAGCCAATGAGATTCTGCTTGATCTGCTCATTGGTTCCTTTGATGGTGGACACGATGGTGATGATGGCGGCAATGCCGATGATAATGCCCAGCATGGTCAGCACGGAGCGTAGCTTATGGCCCCAAATGCCCTGAAAGGCTAATCTGATGTTTTCCATACGGCCGCCTCCTTAATAGTTCTCATAGAGCTCAGAGGTATTTGCTTCCTCCGTCGGTGAGCCCACCTTCAGATTGGAGCCGTAGGGGAAGGCGACGCAGTCATCTTTGCTCAGGCCGCTTACAATCATGGTGTAAGAGCCGTAGAGGGAGGGCCCCGTCTCCACCATCCGCTTCTCCAGAAGGCCATCGTCGCCTCTGACATAGACGTAGGAGACGCCGTTTTCCGAGCGGATAAAGGCATTCTCCAGATAGAAGTCCTCTGTCCCCTCATTGGAGGCAGAATAGGTGATCTGGGCATAGGAGCCGGTCTGGAGATCGGCGCTCTCATCCACGCTTACCGTGAAGGGATAGTAGGACACATTGGGATTGCCGCCCATGTAGCCGTACCGCTCCGTGGGATAGTCCCCAATGGCGGTGATGGTCCCCTCATAGGTGGCTCCCATACTCCAGTCAAGAACCTCCACGCTCTGGCCCAGGGTCAGGGTGTCCAGATTCAACTCACTGACCGTACCCTGAATCAGGAAGCCGCCGCCGCCGGAGACCTTGATCATCGGCTCGTTGTTGGCCAGGGCCTCCTCGGGAGAGAGTACGGAAACCACATAGCCGTCAATGTCGCTGACGACCACGCCGTTGTCAAACTCCTTCTGCATGATGCTGTACTCCGCCTCTGCCATCTTAATGGAGAACTGCAGCTCCTTGATCTCCGCCTCCTTGTCGGCCCGCATCTGAGCAATTTCACTGGAGGTGTAGCCGCTGTTCATATTGATGCCGCCGGAGGAGCCGGAAGAGGAGCCAGAGGAGCCGCCGGAGGTCGATCCGTCATCCTTGGGCGTCTCATCCGCCTGGAAGAACACAATGGAATACCGGGGAACCTCCACATAGACTTCCCCGGGATCGGGCTCCGTGGGAGAGGTGGGATCTGTGGGCTCCGTGTCCTGGGTCGGGTCTGTATTCTCCGTGGGGTCCGTATCCTCTGTGGAAGAGGTGTCCTCCGTGGCCTCGGTCTCCTGAGGCGGAACGGTTGACTCCGGAGATGTGGTGTCCTGGATATTCCCGGAGGGGTCCGTCTGAACATCCGTCAGGAAATGAACCCCATAGTCCCCGGAGCTGGCGGAGGCCTGGAGCGCGTGCGCTCCCACAGCGGGAACCCGAGAGATCTCCACCGTGATCTCCATGCCAATCCGGCTGATCACGTCTCCCGCAGCCTTGTCCTTCTCCCGAACCTCCACAATCACATAGGTCGCGGTGTCATTTCCCAGAAGCGCCGCGAGAATGTCGTTGTTGAATGTGGTTTTCTGCTTTGCCCAGACAATTCTGGGGCTCCCGGCGGTGCCCTGCCCGCCGAGAATCAGGTACTCCTCCCCGGCGTTAAACTCCCGGGTGGGCTGGTTCTCCGATGGGGCAGTTGTGGATGTGGCTTTTGTGGTGGTCTTTGTGGTGGAGGGCGTGGTGGTGTAGGAGATGGGCTTCATCTTCTTGATTTCCGCCAGCTGCTCCTGAGCGTCCTCCAGGCGGAGCTTGCTCCGCTGAATTTCCAGCTTTGCCCGGTCCAGAGACAGCTGGGAGAGAGTGGTGTCATAGGCCATGAGCTTGCTTCCCTTGGAAACCCGCTGCCCCTCCTGCACATACACATCCGTCACCTCCTGGGTGGCGGAGACATAGACCGTCTGGAGCTTGTCCGTGGTGATCATTCCGTCGGTGGTGGTGGAGTTGTCCCCGTTCTGTGTCCAGAGCCAGTTGTCCGTAATATTGTACACATGAACCGGTTCTTTTTTCCGGTTGGCAGCGTATAGGCCGATTCCCGCACCGATGGCGCACACCAGCACCACGCTGACAATGGGAATCCATATTTTCTTACGCTTCTTCATCGGTATTTCCCTCCTCCCGGTCGGTAGCCAGCAGGCGGTCCAACCGCGCCATAAAATCCTCCTCCCCGGCCCCGGAGCCGGAGTGCGCAGTCGGCGCAGGGGCGGTGGAGGCGCTGTCCAGAAGCTGGCCGTCCAGAATGTGATAGGTCGTGTTCGCACAGGCCGCAATGGAGGGCTCGTGGGTAATCATTAAAATGGTCATTCCCCGGTCCGCAAGGCCCCGGAAGATATCCATAATCTGATAGCCCGAGGCAGTATCCAGAGCGCCTGTGGGTTCGTCAGCCAGGAGGATCTCCGGCTTTCCGACCATGGCCCGGGCAATGGCCACCCGCTGGCACTGGCCGCCGGAGAGCTGATTGGGATAGAAATTTAACCGCTCCTCCAGACCGACCGCCTCCAGCGCCTCCTTTGCCCTGGCCCGGCGCTCCTTCAGAGAGACGCCGGCGTACAGCAGCGGCAGCGCCACATTGTCCAGCGCCGTCATCTTCGGCAGCAGATAAAAATTCTGGAACACAAAGCCGATGTGCTTGTTCCGAACCTCCGCCAGCTGGTTGTCGGACATGGCGCCCACGTCCTCGCCCTTGAGATAATAGGCCCCGGAGGTGGGCAGATCCAGGCAGCCAATCAGATTCATGAGGGTGGTTTTGCCGGAGCCGGAGGGACCCATGATGGCGATATAGTCCCCCTCGTTCACCTGCAGGTTCACGTTCTTCAGAACCGGTACCGGCTCCTTTCCACGAAAATAGTCCTTACAGACGTCACGCAATTCCAAAATCATCGGCTCAGCCTCCCAAATTGCCGGAGCTCGCGGCATTGGTGGCTCCCATGTTGCCGTCGGAAGCGGTACCGGAGCCGGAGCTGGGGAACGCCGGGGTGCCCAGGGTGGGCTCCGGGATGTCCTCCCCTGCCGGGATGGAGACGTCCTCGCCGGCCACGTCACCCGGCTGCAGCTCCTCCTGCCAGGCGCCGTCCTCCACAGGAAGCCCCCCGTTCTCCAGATCCGGCTCAGCAAACTCCTCGCCGGTTCCGTCTGTGGCGGGGGTCACCTTGGAGTAGTCCCTGGTCGCACTGGCACCCTCCACGCAGGTCTCGTCCGGGAAGGCAATGTAATCGTCCACGGTCAGGCCGTCCAGAATCTCATAGGCCATGCTCAGTTCATCATAGGCGCCCAGAGTCACATAGCGCTTCTCCAGACGCTCCTTGCCGTTGTCCGCCCAGACATACGCCCTGGGGGTCTCCTCCTCCGGAGCCTCCTCATAGCAGATGTAGTATTCCGGCAGCCACAGGCCCTCGCCGGTTCCGATCTCTCCGTTGTTTACCTCCAGATAGACATGCTGGCCCAGCATCAGCCCCTCGGCGCTGTCCAGCTCCACATAGAAGGGGTACTTGCTGGTGCTGGTCATCTCGTCGGAGGGATATACACCGTAGTACATGGAGCTGCTGTCCTGAATGGTGCTCTCCAGATCCACCAGGGTGACCACGCCGGTCCACATCTGCTCCGGGTCCTGCCGGGAGGTAATCCGCATGGCTGTGCCCTCGGTGATGGTGCCCAGGTTCATCTCATTGATGGTGCCCTTGACCCGGTAGGAGCCGGTCTTCTGGATGGATATGTAGGCCTTGGGGTTTCCGTACTCGTCCATCCCGCTCTCGCTGATGGAGACGATCCGTCCGGCAATGGGAGAGAGGATCTCCGCATTGGCAAGGGTGGTTTTGGTCTGGTTGATCTCCTTCTGCTTGACTTTGATATTGTAATCATTTTCGTTTTTTTCCGCCTGCTTGGACGAAATCTCAATATCATAGCTCAGCTGATCTTCCTTGCTTGCCTTCTTCTGTTCGTTGGTCAGCTTGGTGATCTGAGACTGGAGGGTGGAAGAGGTCTGCTGCAGCCGCTCCAGCTCCAGCTCCTGCTTCTCCAGCTCCAGCTGCAGGGCCTCGGAGTCATACTCGAACAGCACGTCTCCCTGGTTCACATCCTGGCCCTCAGAGACATACAGCTTGGAGACCTGCCGGCTGGTGTCCCGCTGGATCTCCGTCACCTGCTCGGAGACCACCACACCCGCGAATTTGTCATTCACGGCGATGCTTCCGTAGCCTGTAATCTCCCCCACGTTCTCCACATAGACCATGGTATCCGGCTCGTTGCTGCAGCCCCACAGGCCCAAAAGGGCTGCGGCGCTCAGGGCAGCGGCAATCCATTTTTTACTCATAAGCGTACCCTCCAAATACAGTACTTACTGAAGAAATGATACTTGACTTCCCCGGGAAAGTCAACGGTTCCAACCCTTAAGAAAGCTTAAATTTCTGTAACATGTGTATGAACACCAACGTCAGAACAGATCCACCATGTCCCGGTGGGTGCAGGCGACGGGAAGCTCCTTCAGCTCCTGCCGGGTAAACCAGCGGAGCTCCCTGGACTCGTGGCTCACCCGGAGCTCCGGCTCCCGCTCCAGCCGGGCCCGGTATAAAATCACCACCATGCGCCACACGGTTCCATCCTGATAACTGGCAATGCGCCCCCGCTCGGAAAAGACCCGCAGCTTCTGAAACGCCGCCTCCGGCAGGCGCAGGCCCGTCTCCTCATAGAGCTCTCTGGCAATGGCCCTGGTCTCCGGCTCCCGGCCCTTGACCTTTCCCCCGGGAAGACCCCACTGCCCGCAATCCCACCGCCGCTCCAAAAGCAGCTTTCCGTCCCACTCCAAAAGGACGTTCACCCCCAAATGGGTGGGCCGGTTGGGCTTGGGAGCCTCCGCCTCGTTGAGATAATACTTTGCAAATGCCATGAAGATGCCGCTCCTTCCTGCTTGAACTCTGGTCATTCCAGAATATCATACCACCTTTTCCTCCGAAAAACAAGCCAAAAGTCAGGTCAACCCCTGCAACGCAAAGAATGCAACTATACTTTTGGTACTGCTTCCACTGTCTGCGGCTCCTGTGTCCGGAGGAAGAGATAAAAGCCGGAGGGCCTACAGATTTGAAGTTGTGCTTGAAAAGGAACGAAAAAAGATTCATTTGCCGGCACCCCAGATGAGGCCGGAAGCTGCGCTGGATACACATATGGATGGGCTACCTCAAAACGAATTCTGAAGCAGCCCATCCGATGGCGGGATTTATCCGTTCTTTCTCACGGCCCGCAGCTCAATGTACCCCCGTTCCCCACGAGGCTCCAGTTGGATGCGGGGGTTTTTGTCGTCCCATTGGTAGCCAATGAGAGACGGGTCATAGCGGTTCATGGCCTGCTGCACGGCGTCGATGGCCTCGCAGTAGTCCTCCTCCCGGAAGGGCTCGCCCTGGAACATCAGGTACTCCGCCTCCGGCAGGGTGATGGTATCAAAATCCTGGGGTACGGGGCCCTCATAGTCCACGGAGACCTCCACACCCTGGACATAGGTGGAGGTGCCGGGCTTCCTGTACGCTTCCGGCAGCCACAGGCACACCGGCTCGCCGCACAGAGAATCCATGCTCATCAGGATCCCCCAGACGTCGCAGCCCACCTCCGCACAATAGGCGAAATACGCCTCCGCCCGGAGACCCCGGCGGAGAATGACCTTCCGCTCCGGTTTTCTCACCAGCTGGACAAAAACACTGCGCACTTCTTTCATATGGCTCGCATCCTTTCTCAGTTCCCGGAATTTTACGCCATAGGGGATGAACAGCGGAATGGGAACCCTGGTTCTGGCGTACTCGCCGGGATTGCAGCCGAAGGCCCGGAAAAAGGCCCGCTGGAACCCGTCCACACTCCCAAAGCCCTGGTCAAAGGCCGCGTCAATCACCCGGCAGGCCCCATGTTTAAGATCCATGGCCGACCGGGACAGACGCAGGCGGCGGATGTACTCCGCCGGGGTCAGCCCTGTGTACTGCCGGAACAGCCGGTAGGAGTGCCAGGGAGAAAAGCAGGAGACCCGTGCCAGCTGGGCCAGGGTGATCTCCCGGGTCAGATTCTCTTCAATATACTCCTGCATCCGCTGCACCGCCAGGATTTGCTCCGTCACCCTTCATCACCTCCGGACTGGGTTCATTATACAGGATCTGAGAAAAACCTTCTCGACCTTTCTTGCCATTTCTTCCCGGGATGATGCCGGGCAGCATGAAACGCCTCCGGCCCGGGCATATACACAGGTTCGGAGGCGTTCTGACCGGATAGTTCATCGGAGAGCCGGTATCCCCAGCAGGAGCAGGCCAGGCGTCCTATCCTCTGTGGACATACATTCTGCTCATCTCAGGCTCCCCGTCCCCCTGCACCATGCACAAGAACGTCCAGCCGTACCTCTCATAGAAGCCGGTGTGGTCTGTGATCAGATACAGCGTATCAACGCCAAAGGATTCCATATCCCCGCAGACATAGGCCAGGAGACGGCCTGCGATTCCCTTGCAGCGATGCTCCGGCTCCACATAGACGGCGCAGACGTTGGGGGTCAGATCCTTTCGGTCATGAAAATCATTTTCAATGACCCCCAGGCCCCCCACAATACCGCCGCTCTCCATGGCCAGATACCACTGGGGCACCGGCTGTCCGCCCTTCACACAGGCCGAAATGCTCTCCTCATAGGCTGCCAGGGGGATACCCCACTTGGAATGAAACCACCGGGCAGCCGCTCCGGCCAGCTCCGGGTGCTCCCTCAGCTTCAAAAGCACAGCTTCTTCTTTTCCTGTGTTCATAGGTGCGCTCCTCTCCCGGCGCTGTACCAATCCAGCACCGCCTTCAGATTTTCAAACCGGACCCGGTCTCCCCCATGCTCCAGCATATCCAGCATGTCCTCTTCCTCCGGTGTCCTGGCCTCCTTCTGCGCCAGAGACTTCACCATGATTTTCATCATCATTTTGTACACGCCGTGGAGCTTCTCCAGGTCAAAGCTGCCCTGAAGCGTGAACAGGGGAATCTCCCCGGGGATGGCGTTTTTCTCCCGCAGCTCCTGAACCTGGGTGCCCGTTTGGCACATCCCCACACCGCAGACAGCGCAAACCCGAAACCGCTTCGCGGCCTCCTGCCAGCCCCGAATGCCGCCTGCCATGACCCAGCCCAGGTAAAGAATCTCCTCCCGGGCCGGAAGCTGCTTTTTCGCCTCCTGGGCCGAGTAGACGGGCAGCCCCGTCTCATGGGCCAGGAGCTTGGCGTAGCGGGCCGTGCTCCCTGCGTTGGAGGTATAAACAATTGCTTTCATTCAGTCTCACTCCTTATTATAAAGCGCCCGCCTTCAGACCTTCGGACAGGCTCCCGCGCCGCAGACCTTCCAAATCCGGAACTCCCTGGCGTCAATCAAAGTCTCTTGCCTGCATTTGGGACAGAACAAGGGGAAGTGGATGAGAACCGTGTCCTGCCGCAGGCGCAGACGGGTTTTGCTCCCACATTTCGGACAGTGAACCCACTGTGTGAGGGCAAGCATTTCAGCCGGCATATACCACACTCCCTTCCCGGAACGCTCCCACAGCGCCGTCATATTAAAACCAATGTTTTGAATCGTAGTTTTACTATAGCACACAGCAGCTCCTTTGTCAACAGAACCCCAAGGGCCTTCAAATGAACCGGCACTTTACCATCTTTTTCCGGGATTCGGCTTGACAAATTTTTAAGAAAGATTTATAATAGTACAAAGTCCTAATATTGAAGTTGGGGGGAGCGTGATGAAGCAGCAGCGGAATTCCAGGCAGCGTCAGATGGTTTTGGATGCGGTCAGTACCAGGTGCGACCATCCCACTGCGGATCAGATTTATCTGGACGTGCGCTCCAAAGACGACAAAATCAGCCGGGGCACGGTGTACCGCAACCTGGGTGTGCTGTCCGAGGACGGGGAGATCACCAATGTGAAGGTTCCCGCCGCTGACCGGTATGACTCCAGGCTGGAGCGCCACTATCACATGTTCTGCACCGGCTGTGGCGGCGTTTTTGATGCGCCCCTCCCCTATCATGAAGCGTATGATCTCCAGATTGCCAGGCAGACCGGTTTTCAAGTCACCAGGCACAGAATGATTTTTGAAGGTCTGTGCCCGGCGTGTCTGGCCCGGCAGAAAGAAAAATAAATCAGGCTCTCCAGGCGGCCTCCCTCCGGGAGGGCGGCTTCGGAGTTGGCCAAATCACGGAGGTGTATTCATGGCAATTTACAAATGCAAAATCTGCGGCTTCGTCTATGACGAGGAGAAGGAAGGCGTACCTGTCTCTCAGCTCACCTGCTGCCCGGTTTGCAAGGTGCCGGCTTCCAACCTGGCGCCTGTGGCAGAGCCGGAGGCCCCGGTGAAGACTGACCCCGGCACGCTGGACTATGACCCGGCCACCGCGCGGCACGACCCCTCCAGCCGCTACATGGCGGAGATCCATGAAATGGCGGTGTCGGGGAAGACCATCGGCGGCTCCATGGGCACCAAAATGCCCATGCCCAGCTGGGATGACATCCTGCTCCTGGGCGCTCAGCTCAATCCCCCTCCCCTGGACGACCATGCCCCGGTCAGCTCCGTCACCGTAATCGGCAAGCACGCCAAAAAGCCCATGGTTCTGGAGAGCCCCATCTATATCTCCCACATGTCCTTCGGCGCCCTGTCCAAAGAGGTGAAGGTGGTCCTTGCAAAGGGCTCCGCCATGGCAAAAACCGCCATGTGCAGCGGCGAGGGCGGCATTCTGCCGGAGGAGAAGCAGGCGGCTTACAAGTACATATTTGAGTATATTCCCAACAAGTACAGCGTCACCGACGAGAATCTCCGCTCCTCGGACGCCATCGAAATCAAAATCGGACAGGGCACCAAGCCCGGCATGGGCGGTCACCTGCCCGGGGAAAAGGTCACCCCGGAAATCGCCGCCATCCGCGGAAAGAAGCCCGGGGAGGACGTTCAGAGTCCCAGCAAGTTCCCGGAGCTGAACTCCAAGGAAGACCTGCGGGATATGGTGGATATGCTCCGGGAGCGGTCTGAGGGCCGGCCCATCGGCATTAAGATCGCCGCGGGCAACATCGAGCGGGACCTGGCCTACTGCGTCTTCGCCCGCCCGGACTTCATCACCATTGACGGCAGAGGCGGCGCCACCGGCTCCAGCCCCCTGCTCCTCCGGGAGGCCACCACGGTTCCCACGGTCTATGCCCTGAGCCGGGCCAGAAAGTATCTGGACTCCGTGGGCTCCGACATCTCCCTGGTGATCACCGGCGGCCTCCGGGTCTCGGCGGACTTTGCCAAGGCCCTGGCCATGGGCGCCGACGCCGTGGCCATTGCCAGCGCCGGTCTCATCGCCGCCGCCTGCCAGCAATACCGCATCTGCGGCAGCGGACGCTGCCCCGTGGGTGTGGCAACTCAGGACCCGGAGCTTCGGAAGCGGCTGAATGTGGAGGCCTCTGCCCAGCGGGTGGCGAATTTCCTGAATGTCTCCACCCAGGAGCTGAAAACCTTCGCCCGGGTCACCGGGAACACCTCCGTCCACGACCTGTCCATGGAGAACCTCATAACCACCGACAAAGAGATTGCCGAATACACGGGCATCCGTCACGCCGGTGAAGCCAACCCCGGGGAAAGTCCCCTTTCCAATATTCAAAATTTTAAGGAGGAAAACAAAATGATTCAGTACAAGTGCAAATTATGCGGTGCGACCTTCCAGGTCAAGGAAGGCGAGGCTCCCGTCTGTCCCCGCTGCGGCGCAACCGGCGACGCTCTGGAGGTCATCCAGCCTGCTCCCAAGAACAAGTATGCCGGCACCCAGACCGAGAAGAATCTGGAGGCTGCCTTCTCCGGCGAGTCCGGCGCCCGGAACAAGTACACCTACTTCGCCTCCGTGGCAAAGAAGCAGGGCTTTGAGCAGATCGCGGCTCTGTTCCTGAAGACCGCCGACAACGAGAAAGAGCATGCCAAGATGTGGTTCAAGGAGCTGAACGGCATCGGCGACACCGCCGCCAACCTGGCCGCCGCCGCCGAGGGTGAGAACTACGAGTGGACCGATATGTACGATGGCTTCGCCAAGACCGCCGAGGCTGAGGGCTTCCCGGAGCTGGCCGCCAAGTTCCGCATGGTGGGCGAGATCGAGCGCCACCACGAGGAGCGCTACCGCGCCCTGCTGAAGAACGTGGAGACCGCTCAGGTCTTTGCCAAGAGCGAGGTCAAGGTCTGGGAGTGCCGCAACTGCGGCCACATCGTAGTGGGCACCAAGGCCCCCGAGGTCTGCCCCGTCTGCGCCCATCCCCAGAGCTACTTTGAGATCAACGCCAAGAACTATTGATTTCCCAAAGGGCTTCCCCGTCCCGCTGCAGGCCGGGGGTCTCAAAACTCGTTTTGAGACCCCCGGCCGTTTTTCCTGTGCAACTGTATATGTGACAGCCCCTTTCTTGCCCCTCTTCGCAAGACCGGATTGCGCCGGAATTCCGTGAGGACATCCCGGCGCGCAATATCACATGATATGCTCTTCCGCGCAGTTGTCCTCCACCCGGACGCCCATTTTTTCTCTGGGGGCCACGGGGAACTTCGCCACGCTGACCGCGTCGAATTTGGCGCACATCCGCGCTTCGGGGTCCAGGCGGAAATCCTCCGCCTCTCTGGTTCGTTTTCGCGCCACAGCTTCTCCTCCCTTCTGAAAACCGGCAGCTCCCATGGGGATTCACCGCCTCTGTTAGGATAACCGGAACAAAGGGATGGCATCAATAAAAACGGCTGAAAAGCTTCCCGGTTGCGGGTTTGCTTTCCAGCCGTTTTGAATTTTTACACCAGGTTCAGAGCCAGGGTCAGAACCGCAAAGACCAGGGCAATCCACTTGGTAATGGAAGCCAGCATCTTCTCTCTGTTGGCCTTCTTGGACTTGCTCAGATAGCTGTCGCTGCTGCCACCAGCCAGAGCGCTGGACAGGCCAGCCTCCTTGCCGGACTGGAGCGTAATGATCGCAATCAGGGCCACGCTGACAATGGCCAGCAGAACGGCCAACACCGTTTCCAGAACATTCATGGTTTGTAACCTCCCATCTGCCGGCTTCAAGGGCAGCCTGGAGCCGCCTGCGAGCCAAGATTCAATCCCGAAGGATTCTTACACATAGCTTGATTATTATATCACAGGAAATTCCATATGGCAAGCAAAATTTTCAGAAAAGCAGCCGAAATGTGGGACTTATTTTGTGACCCAGGTTCCGGTGGCCATACAGGTCAGGTAAGCGTTGATGAAGGGGTCCAGGGCGCCGTCCATAACCGCGTTCACATTGGAGGTCTCGCAGCCGGTTCTGGTGTCCTTCACCAGGGTGTAGGGCATGAACACATAGTTGCGGATCTGGCTGCCCCACTCGATTTTCTGCTGGACGCCCTTGATATCGGAAATCTTCTCCAAGTGCTCCCGCTCCTTGATTTCCACCAGCTTGGAACGGAGCATTCGCATACAGGTCTCCCGGTTCTGGAACTGGCTCCGCTCCGTCTGGCAGGCCACCACGATTCCCGTGGGCTTGTGAATCAGCCGGACAGCGGAGGAGGTCTTGTTGATGTGCTGGCCGCCTGCTCCGGAGGAGCGGTAGACCTGCATCTCAATGTCCTCGGGGCGAATCTCCACGTCGTTGGAGGTGTCCGTAATCTCGGGAATCACCTCCACGGCGGCAAAGGAGGTCTGGCGGCGGGCGTTGGCGTCAAAGGGAGAGACCCGCACCAGGCGGTGGACGCCGTTCTCCCCCTTCAAAAAGCCATAGGCATTGGGGCCCTCGATGGCGATGTCCGCGGACTTGAGGCCTGCCTCGTCGCCCTCCTGGTAGTCCATAATCTTATAGGTGAAGCCGTGGGCCTCGGCCCAGCGGGTGTACATCCGGTAGAGCATCTGGCACCAGTCCTGGGCCTCGGTGCCGCCGGCGCCGGCGTGGAAGGACATGAGGGCATTGTTGCCGTCATACTCCCCGGTGAGGAGGGTCTCCAGCCGGGCCTCCTCCATCCGCTGGGACAGCTGCTCAAAGCCCTCCTGGAGCTCAGGCAGCATGGAGTCATCGTTCTCCTCCAGCGCCATCTCGCAGATGGTGGTGAGGTCCTCCCACTGGGAGATCATTTTCCGGTACTTGTCCAGCTTGGCCTCCACCAGCTTGGTCTCCACCACAATCTTCTGGGACTTCTCCGGGTCGTCCCAGAAGCCGGGCGCCTCCTGCATGGCGTGGAACCGCTCCAGGTCGTTTCTGGCCTTGTCCAGGTTCAGAGAAACCGCCAGGTCCTTCAGCTTGGGCTCCAGGTCGCTGAGCTTCAATTTATATTCTTCAAATTCAATCATAACCATCTCTCACAATCTGTCAGCATTCCTTGCATATTATAATCGGAAGTTCCCTTTCTGTAAAGGGGAAAATGGAGCATTTTTCCGGGCTTTAGGTTTCCTCCGGGAGGGTTTCCGGCTCCGGAGCGGTCTCCTCCGGCTCCGTCTCCTCCTGGGTGGGCTCCGGCAGGGTCTCCTGGCCTACGGTCTCCCCCGGCTCCTCCGTCTCGGGAACGGGGGGCTCCGGCACAGGGCAGGCGGGGTACTGCTTGATATTCCAGGCATAGGCCTCCATCTCCGGGTCAAACCGGGGGGTCAGCTCTCCGGTCTGCAGGTCCGCCGTCAAATCCACATGGCAGTACTCCCCATCCAGCAGCAGAATATTCCAGTACCAGGGCTCCCCGTCCCTGGTGCCTGAGACCACCTGGCACTCCAGCCCCGCCTGGGTACACAGGAGGCAGTACACCGTGGCCACGGACTGGCTGTCCCCGGTTCCCTGGCACAGAAGGCTGTAAACCGGCGTGGACGTGCTTCCCTCCTGGTTGATGAGGGGCGCCAGAAAGGAGAACAGCCGCTGGGCCTTGACCCGCTGAGAGGTCTGATCCCGCACATATCCGGCGGCGGAGGAGAGGATAATCTGGACACCCTGGCGCATATTCAGCAGGTTCTCCTGGGTCTGGGTGTACTGGAAGCTGATCTCCAGAATCCGCACGGTCCCCCGCTCCGGATAGCTGGTCACCGTGACCCTGGGACACTCCATCACCACATCCAGATGCTCCCGGTAATATTCTTCCACATACTGGTTGAGGTCAAGGCTCTGATACCCGTTGAACCGCAAAACCAGCCGGGACTCCGCGCCCTCCAGAGCCTGGCGCACCTTGGCCCGGACTCCGTCGGCGCCCCAGGCCGGCTGAATTTCCCGCACCTGGAGCTCCGTCCGGCGGTAGCTCACCGTCACCGACGCCACCCGTCTGGCGCCAACCTCCGCCACCTCCGCCCGGATGTCCTCCACGGCGTAGGCCGTCAGGGGATCCTCGCTTTTGGACTGGGCGATGGCCTTTTCCAGATCCTCCTCCAGCGTGTCCGGATACTGGCTCACATCCACGGAGGCCAGTGTCACATGCTCCTCCACCAGCCGCAGCAGCAGCGCCGTCAGCTCCTCATAGCTCTTCACCGCCTCGGAGTCCGCAGGCTGTGTGGCGGTATAGGCCTCCATATGGGGCGTCACAGAGGTAAAGCTCCCCTCCATCCAGCCGGTACAGCCGGCCAGCAGCGCCACGGTGAGCAGGCAAGCCGCTCCAGCAATCTTACGCCCCATGTGAAACCTCCCAACTACGACAGAGAATCCTTGGAATACCGGCCAAAGCCGTCGCCCAAAACCTGATGGGCCTCCTGGAAGATGATAAACGCATCCGGGTCAATGGCCACCACAATTTCCTTCAGCTCCGCCACCTGCTGGCGCTTGATGGCGGACAGCACCACCCGGGTGGGGCGGTGGCTGTAATACCCCTCCCCATCCAGGAGGGTGACGCCCCGCTCCAGGCGCTGGGTGATGGCCCTGGCAATCTCGTCATACTTGGGAGAGATAATCAAGGCCACTCGGGAATAGTCGAAGCTGTAAATCACCGCGTCAATAATCATGGAGCTGACGTACAGGGTCACGCCGCTGTACAGGGTCTTGCTGAAATCCTCAAACACAATACCCGTGAGCAGGGCCACGGAGACGTCCAGGCACAGGGAAATCTTTCCGATGGGGACGTTTTTATGCCGCTGCTTCAGAAGCCGCACAATAATGTCCGTGCCGCCGGAGGAGACACCGGACAGGAACACCAGGCCCATGCCCACGCCGGAGATGAGGCCGCCATACAGAGCGCCCAGAAGGGGCTCCGTCTTGGGAACCGGGATGCAGGTGAACAGATCCAGGAAAAAGGACATGGAGAGCATCCCCACAAAGGAGCCGAAGAAGAACTTTTTCCCGATTCTCTTGCCCCCCAGGATAAACAAAGGGACGTTCATCAAAGCCGTGAGCAAACCTACCGTACCAAACCGGAACCACTCCACAAATACCTGGGCAAGGCCGGACAGGCCGCCGCAGTTAAACTCATGGGGCGCCAGGAACAAGTCAAATGCCAGAGAGAATATGGCGCAGCCCACGACGACCGTAGGCAGCCATTTCCATTGTGACCATAGCTTTTTCAATTCGTCCGCTCCCTTTCTGTCTGATGTGGCTTCCCCGCGGGGGATCAATACATTACAAGGGATTTACTCCAGGGGCAATGAAATCTGCTTCTCCTCCAAATCCTCCGGCCGCAGAACCGCTCCTGCGGCGGGAAGGTTCCTCCCCTTATAGCGGCTCTGGTTGGTAATGCCGCACTCCTCCAGGGGGCAGGCTCTGTCCAGCGCGGCCTTCTTCCGAAGGGTCAGCACCGCCACGCCCATGGTGGAGCGGGTGGTCTTGGGGGCCAGCTGGGCCGTGGAGAAGATCATAGCTCTGCTGTCGGTGGAGTATACCGCCACCAGACCGTCCTCTCCCATGGAGAGGATGGTCTTAACCGGGCTCTTGTCCGAATAGGCTCCCGTGAGCTTCCGGCGGTTGGACTTGGTGTCGTAGGCGCTGAGGGGAACCTTGGCCGCCTTGCCGTTTTCAAAGAAGAACAGGACAAAACCGGTGTAATCCCCCGGCAAAATCACCTGCACCAGATTCTCTCCCGGGTCAAAGCCCAGCTTGGTGGGCAGATAGTCTCCCAGCTGGGAGGCCTTGCCGTCGTCAAAGTCCGAAAGCCGGGCCTTGTAGCATTGGTACCGGTCAGTGAAGGCCAGGAGCTCCGCCCGGTTGGTGGTCTCCCGGGAGAAGGCCAAGGCGTCTCCCTCCTTGAACTTCTGCTCTCCGGAGGAGCGGAGGGACTGGGGGGTGATCTTCTTGATATACCCCTCCCGGGATACGAACACCGTCACGGGATAGTCCGGAAGCTCCTGGCTCTCCTCCTGCCCGGCGGACATGTCCCAGTTGTACACCAGCTCCGTTCTCCGGGGCTGGCCATATTTTTTGGAGACCTGCTCCAGCTCTCCCATGATGATTTTCCGGATGCGCCGCTCGCTGTTCAGGGTATCCTCCAGGTCCTGAATCTCTTTTTCCAGGGCGCCGGTCTCCGCCGTGCGCTTCAGGATATACTCCCGGTTGATGTTCCGCAGCTTGATCTCCGCCACGAACTCCGCCTGAACCTGGTCGATGCCGAAGCCGATCATCAGGTTGGGCACCACGTCCGCCTCCAGCTCCGTCTGGCGGATGATGGCAATGGCCTTGTCAATGTCCAGGAGAATCTTCTCCAGGCCCTTCAGGAGGTGCAGCTTGTCCCGCTTCTTTCCCAGCTGGAAGAAGACCCGGCGCTTCACGCACTGGCTCCGCCAGGCGGTCCACTCCTCCAGGATCTCCCCCACTCCCATGACCTGGGGCATACCGGCAATGAGAATGTTAAAGTTGCAGGGATAGGAGTCCATGAGGGGGGTCATGCGGAAGAGCTTCTGCATCAGCTTCTCCGGCTCCACCCCCCGCTTCAGGTCAATGGTGAGCTTCAGGCCGGAAAGGTCCGTCTCGTCCCGCATGTCGGAGATCTCCTTGATTTTTCCGCCCCGGATCAGCTCCGCCACCTTGTCCATAATGGCCTCGGCGGTGGTTGTGTAGGGAATCTCATAGATTTCAATGAGGTTCCCCTCCTTCTGATACCGCCATCTGGCCCGAATCTTAAAGCTGCCCCGGCCGGTTTTGTAGATGGCGCGCATCTCCAGGGGGTCATAGAGCAGCTCTCCCCCGGTGGGAAAATCCGGGGCCGGCATGGTCTCCAGAAGGTCATGGTCCGGATTCTTCATCCGGGCAATGGCAGTGTCGCAGACCTCCTTCAGATTGAAGCCGCAGATGTTGCTGGCCATGCCCACGGCGATGCCCGTGTTGGAGGAGACCAGCACATTGGGAAAGGTGGTGGGAAGGAGGGTGGGCTCTTTCATGGTGGCGTCATAATTGTCCACCATGTCCACCGTGTCGAAGTCAATGTCCCGGAACAGCTCCCCGCAGATTGGGTCCAGCTTGGCCTCGGTGTACCGGGCCGCCGCGTAGGCCATGTCCCGGGAGTAGACCTTGCCGAAGTTGCCCTTGGAGTCCACAAAGGGGTGGAGCAGAGTCTCGTTGCCTCTGGACAGACGCACCATAGTCTCGTAGATGGCGGCGTCACCGTGGGGATTCAGGCGCATGGTCTGGCCCACAATATTAGCGGATTTGGTTCTTGAACCGGTCAAAAGTCCCATTTTGTACATGGTGTACAGGAGCTTCCGGTGAGAGGGCTTGAAGCCATCAATCTCCGGGATGGCCCGGGAGACAATGGCGGACATGGCATAGGGCATGAAGTTGATCTCCAGAGTCTCGGAGATGGCCTGCTCCGTGGTGGAGCCCACCAGTCCTACCACGCCGTCGGTGTTGACTTTCTTTTTCTTCTGTTCCGGTTCCGTTTTCTTTCGTGCCATACTTGGCTCCTTTTACATCCGTCAGGAAATGTCCGCCAGATCCAGATACTTGGCGCCATTTTCCGCGATAAAGTTCTTTCTCTCATTGAGGCTGTCCCCCAGGAGCACGTCAAAGTAATAGGAGGTGCGCTCCGCCTCCTCGGGCATCACCTTAATGAGCCGCCGGGTTTCCGGGTTCATGGTGGTCATCCACATCATCTCCGGGTCATTCTCGCCCAGGCCCTTGGAGCGCTGGATGGTGACCTTCTTCCCCTCCAGCCCCTTCAGAATCCGGACCTTCTCCTGCTCATTGTAGGCAAACCAGGTCTTGTCCTTGCAGGTAATTTCAAACAGGGGGGATTCGGCAATATACACATAGCCGTCCCGGATTAATGTGGGGCACAGGCGGTACAGCATGGTGAGAATCAGGGTGCGGATGTGGAAGCCGTCCTCATCCGCATCGGTGCAGATGACCACCTTGCTCCACCGCAGGCTGTCCAGGTCAAAGCTGGACAGCTCCTTGGCCTTTTTTCCCTGCACCTCCACGCCGCAGCCCAGAACCTTCATCAGGTCCGTAATGATGGGCGAGGCGAAAATTCTGGAATAGTCCGCCTTCAGGCAGTTGAGAATCTTGCCCCGGACGGGCATGATGCCCTGGAATTCCGCGTCCCGGGACAGCTTCACAGAGCCCAGAGCGGAGTCGCCCTCCACAATATAGAGCTCCCGCTTGCTCACGTCCCGGCTCCGGCAGTCCACGAATTTCTGAACCCGGTTGCTGATGTCCATGGCGCCGGAGAGCTTCTTTTTAATGGAGATCTTCGCCCGCTCTGCCGTCTCCCGGCTGCGCTTATTCACCAGAATCTGATCCGCCGCCCGGTCGGCCTCGGCCTTGTTCTCCAGGAACCAGACCTGGAGATTGTCCCGGAAGAAGGCGGTCATGGCCTCCTGGATGAACTTGCTGTTCACGGATTTCTTGGTCTGGTTCTCAAAGCTGGCAATGGTGGAAAAGCAGTTGGTCACCAGCACCAGACAATCCTGAATGTCCTGGAAAAGAATCTTTGACTCGTTCTTGGTGTACTTTCCGGAGTCCCGGATGTACTTGTCAAAGGCGGCCACAAAGCCGGAGCGGGCCGCCTTGTCCGGGGAGCCCCCGTGCTCCAGCCAAGAGGAGTTGTGATAATACTCAATATGGCTCACCTTCTTGGAAAAGCAGAAGGCAGCCGTAATTTTCAGCTTCATCTCCGGGCGGGTCTCGCTGTCCCGGCCCCGGCGCTCCGCCTCAAAGTAGGCGGGCATGGTGAAAGCGTCGTCCCCGGTGAGCTCCTCCAGGTATTGGACGATGCCCCGCTCATAGCAGAACTCCTCCACCTGGAACTTCCCGTCCACCTGGTTCCGGAAGCGGAAGGTGATTCCCTTGTTCACCACCGCCTGGCGGCGAATCACATCCCGGAAATAGTCCGCAGGGATGTCAATCTCCGTAAACACCTCCCGGTCGGGACGCCAGCGGAAGTAGGAGCCGGTCTTCTTCCGGTCCCCGGGCTCCTTTTTCAGGCCGCCCACGTTCTTGCCCTTTTCAAAGTGCAGGGAATACTTATAGCCGTCCCGGCGGATCACCGCGTCAAAATACTCCGAAGCGTACTGGGTGGCGCAGGAGCCCAGACCGTTGAGGCCCAGGGAGTACTCATAGTTCTCCCCGCCGGTATCGTACTTGCCGCCGGCGTACATCTCACAGAACACCAGCTCCCAGTTGTAGCGCTTTTCCTTCTCGTTCCAGTCCACGGGGCAGCCCCGCCCAAAGTCCTCCACGTCCACGGACAGATCCTCATACCGGGTCACCACAATGAGATTGCCGTAGCCCTCCCGGGCCTCGTCAATGGCGTTGGACAGAATTTCAAACACCGCGTGTTTACAGCCCTCCAGATCGTCCGATCCAAAAATGACGGCAGGGCGCCTCCGCACCCGCTCTTCATCCTTCAGCATGGAGATGGAGCTGTTGTCATATACCTTTTTCTTAGCCATAGTTCCCCCAAAGCACATTCTTCCATTATATGCTGTTATTATATTCGATCTTTTAAGGAAAGTCAACAAAATGGCGCCGGTTGCTTCCGGACCGCCATTGTCTACGGAGCGCAGGTTGCATTTTACACATGCCTTGTGGTATGCTGAGGCAGAAGGAGTTGAGAACCATGAACACATACATCACCGGCGCCGCCATCCGGGCCCTTCGGGAGTCCAAAGGCCTGACCCAGGCAAAGCTGGGCGAGTGCATCGGCGTCAGCAGCAAAACCATCTCCAAATGGGAGACCTCCCGGGGGCTTCCGGACATCTCCCTGCTCCAGCCTCTGGCAAGGGCTCTGGGCGTCTCCCTCATTGAGCTCATGAACGGGGAGAACATCGCCAACAGAAATATCTCCTGCAACATCCTCCGCTCCAGGCTGTACGTCTGCCCCATCTGCGGCAATGTGATTCACGCCGCAGGCGAGGCGATGATCAGCTGCTGCGGCGTCACCCTCCCGGCTCTGGAGGCAGAGGAGCCGGACGAAGACCATCTTCTTACCATTGAGAATGTGGAGGATGAGCACTTTCTCACCGTCCATCACCCCATGACCAAAGAGCACTACATCTCCTTCCTGGCCTTTGTCACCTCGGACCGGTTTCAGCTGGTGAAGCTGTACCCCGAGGGAAACCCGGAGACCCGGATGCAGCTGCGGGGCCATGGCATCGTCTTCCTGTACTGCAACCGCCACGGCCTCATGAAGCGGAGAATCTGAACTCCCCGCACCCACGTCCACAAAGGTGGCGGGGCCTTCCCCCCTCACATCGAAAACCGTCCCGCCGGGAATCAGTCCGGGGGGACGGTTTTTTCGTCCTATTGTGCAGAGAAGACCGCGAATACCCCGGTTCCCACCAGGGTCATAATGATACCGGCAATGATCACCCCGGACAGAACCGCCAGAACCGTGGGCTTAAACTCCATGTCCAGGAAGCTGGCCGCCAGGGTTCCGGTCCAGGCCCCTGTGCCGGGAATGGGAATGGCCACAAACATCATCAGCGCCAGGAACAGTCCCCGGCCTGCCTTGGCCTTCAGCTTCTCGCCCCCCCGGTGGCCCTTCACCAGGCACCATTTGAAGAACTTTCCGATCACCGGCTTATCGGCTCCCCAGACCAGAACCTTCCGGGCAAAGAGATAGATAAAGGGCACGGGAAGCATGTTGCCCAGGATACAGACGATGTAAGCCGGAATCGTGGGCAGACCGAGCCCCGGGGCCATGAGCGCAGCGCCCCGCAGCTCAATCATGGGAACCATGGAAACCAGGAAAACAATCAGGTACTTTTCTATCATCGCGGGCAACCATCCTGTAGCAAGATCAAATACTCTCTCAGTCTATCCGGCATCCGTAGAAAAGTCAAGTGAATGAAGTGTAAAATATTCATCCTCGAGACAATCCTGAAAATCTGGGTAAGGGTTTCCCCATTTTATGGTTCCAGGCCCAGGAGCCTGGCGCCGTTGTCCCAGGCGATCATCTGCTTCTCCTCCGGAGTGAGGGGCAAGGCCAGGAAGTGCTGCACCTCGTCGGCCTGCCGCCACATGGGGAAGTCCGTGCCGAAGAGCACATGCTCCGGGCCGTAGGCGTGGATCAGATCCACCACCTTCTCCGGCGGGAGGGCGAACATGGTGGAGGACACATCCACATAGAGATTCTCAAACCGCCCGGCCAGCAGCCGGGTAGCGTCCTCCCAGACGGTGTAGCCGCCCATGTGGGCCCCGATGAACACCGTGTCCGGAAACTCCTCCAGGACGGGGAGGAGCTGCTCGGGATTGGAGAAATCATAGCGGCTGTCTCCCGTATGGAGCAGGAATGGCAGCCGGTTCCCGGCCAGCTCGTAAAGGCGCATGGCCTTGGGCTCATCCAGGGCAAAGCGCTGCATGTCCGGGTGGAGCTTCACACCGTGAAGCCCCAGGTCAATGAGATGGTCAATGTCCCCGGCCACATCCTCGCTGTCCGGATGGAGGGTGCCGAAGGAGAGGCACCGGCCGCCGCTCTGGGCCTGCTTCCGGGCCAGGAACTCATTGATGTGCTGCACCTGATGGGGCACCGTGGCGGCGGAGCAGATCACCGTCTTGGTGATGCCCGCCTCCGCCTGGGCCTGGAGCACATCCGCAAGGGCGCAGCCCTGCTCCGCAATATCCGTGCCCCGCCGCACCCCGTAAAACCGGGCCACCGCCTCGGCGGCCTTGTCCGCAATGGTGTGGGGATAGACGTGGCAGTGAAAATCCAGAATCTTCATCGTCTCTCCTTACAGCCGCTTCAGAATCTCCAGCAGGTAATCCCACATTCTGGCTGTGGAGGCGATGTTCAGCTTCTCCCGGCTGGTGTGAATGTCCTGCATCTGGGGGCCGAAGGAGACACAGTCCAGGCCCGGGAGCTTATCGCCCAGAAGGCCGCACTCCAGACCGGCGTGGATGGCCACCACCTGGGGCTCCTGCCCGAACATCTCCCGGTAAACCTCCACCATGGTCTCCCGCAGGGGGGAATCCTTCCGGTACTCCCAGGCGGGGTACTCCCCCATCTGGCCGTAGGTGCCGCCGAAGTCCCCGGCGATGGTGCGCAGCCGGGTCAGGAGGGCCTCCTTCTCCTCATTGACAGAGCTGCGGACAGAGAAGGTCAGGTGCAGGGCGTCCCCCTCCACCTTGGCGATGCCCAGGTTGAGAGAGGTCTGAACCAGGCCACCCATGTCAGCGCTCATGGCCTGAACCCCATTGGGAACCGCCCGGAGAAGCTCCGCCACCTTTTTGGAGTCGTCGGTGCTCATAGCCATGCCCCCCAGAGCCTCCACCGCCTTGGCGGAGATCACCAGCTCCGGGTCGTTATACCGGCCCCGGGCCTCGGCCTGGAGGCCGGCGGCAATTTCGGAGATGGTGTCCAGCTCCAGGCCCATGGCCACCAGATTCACCCGGCAGTTTCTGGGGATGGCATTGTCCTTGGCGCCGCCGGCGAGGCTCACAATGCACACGGGCATTTTCTCCTGAATCCGGCACAGAAGCTCTCCCATGACCTTATTGGCATTGGCCCGGTTCTTGTGAATCTCCACACCGGAGTGGCCTCCCTGAAGGCCGTCCACCTCCAGAAGCACACAGGGGCCATACACCGTCCGGCGGACAACCGGCAGGTCAATGAAGGCCGTGGCGCCGCCGGCACAGGACACGGTGAGAACGCCCTCGTCCTCGGAGTCCAGGTTGACCAGGGTTCTTCCCTGGAGGTCGGACAGGTCAATGTCCGCCGCTCCCAGCATTCCGATCTCCTCATCCACGGTGACAATGACCTCCAGCGGGGGATGGGGAATGTCCTTTGCGTCCAGCAGAGCCAGGGAGTAGGCCACGGCAATACCGTCGTCGCCACCCAGGGTGGTGCCCCGGGCAAAGATGTCCGTGCCGTCGTGGGTGAGATCCAGGCCGTCGGTCTCGAAGTTGATGGGGCAGTCCGGCTCCTTCTCGCAGACCATGTCCATGTGGCCCTGGAGAATCACCGGGGCGTGGTTCTCATATCCGGGGGTGCCGGGCTTTTTGATCACCACATTGTTGAGTGCATCCTGGCGGCAGGCCAGGCCCCGCTCCTCCGCGAATGCCACCAGATAATCGCTGATGGCCTTGGTATTCCGGGAGCCATGGGGGATTCTGCAGATTTCCTCAAAAAAATGAAAGACACTCGCCGGCTCCAGGCCGGCCAGAGGATGCTGTTCCATGATGATAACACTCCTTTTTTATTTCTCTGCCGGGGACAAGCCCGGGCAGGGTTCCACTTCAGGCTTCTCCTTCTATTTTATCACGGCTTTCCCCTTCTGTCTACTGACAAAATGTGACCTGCCTGGGGCAGCCCCCGGCAGGTCACAGAGCCTTATTCCCCAATGATGTTCTGAATCCAGGCGCCTTTTTTGATCATATAGCCGCCCAGGAAGCACTTCAGCACCTCCGTGCCCTGGCACAGAATGTACACCGGCACAATGGGAAGGCTGGTAAACCGCACCAGGCACCAGGCCAGGGGCACACAGACGCACCAGACAAAGCAGCTGTCAAACAGGAAGGTCACCAAGGTCTTGCCTCCGGAGCGCAGGGTGAAGTAGGTGGCGTTGGTGTAGGCACAGAAGGGCATGAACACCGCGCCGGTCAGGATAAAGCTGGTGGCGAGGCTCCGCACCTCCTCCGTGGTGTTGTAGATTCTGGGGAAGGCCGGGGCCAGGGCCGCCAGAGCGGCGCCGAAGGCCAGGCAGAACAGTACGGAGAAGGTCAGGAGTTTCCGGTTCACATCCCGGATCTCCTCCTCCGGCTCCCCTGCCCCCAGGCGCTGGCCCATGAGAATGCCCACGGCGTTGCCCATGGACAAAAAGGAGACGCTGAACACGTTCCAGATGGTGCTGGAGATGTTGGCGGCGGCCACCACATCCAGGCTACGCATGGAGTAGCACTGATTCAAAATGGCCATACCACCCGACCACAGGGCCTCGTTCACCAGAAGGGGCATACCCTTTATAAAAATCTTTTTGGTCAGGGGAGCGGGAATGTACATGGAGCGGTAGGCCCCCTTGATGAAGGGCTCCTTCTCCCTGTGGGTGTGGGTCCACAGGGCCACAATCCCCAGCTCCACATACCGGGAGACCACCGTTGCGACCGCCGCGCCCCGAACTCCCATGGCCGGTGCGCCAAAATGCCCGAAGATCAGGACATAGTTGAGCATCAGGTTCACCAGCACCGCGGAAATGCCCGCCGCCATGGGAACCACCGTCTGGCCTGTCTCCCGGAGGGTGCCGGAGTAGGCGCTGGAGAGGCTGAAGGGCAAAAGGCCCAGAAGCATGATGCCCAAGTAATCCTTGCCATAGCTCAGATACAGCCGGGCATCCTCCGCCGCGCCCTCGCCCTTGAGATAGAGCCGGATCAGGGACTCTCCACCCAGAAGGAAGACGAGGGAGCCCACCGCCGTCAGAGCCAGGCAGACCAGGATCTTAAACCGGAAGGTGTGCCGGATGCCCTCATGATCCCGGGAGCCGGCAAACTGGGCGGTGAAGATTCCCGCCCCGGATACCGCGCCGAACACACACAGGTTGAACACAAACAGAAGCTGATTCACAATGGCCACACCGCTCATCTGGGCGGTGCCGATCTGCCCCACCATAATGTTGTCCAGCATACTCACGAAGTTGGTGATGGCATTCTGGATGATGATGGGCACGGCCACGGCCATGGTCATCTTGTAAAATTTCTTGTCTCCAAAGTATTTGTGCATGGCAGGTCTCCCTGTTTTTCAAAAACTCAGATTCGGACGCCTCCGATGTAGACTTCCTTTCTGGCAAAATCGGGGCCGCAGACCACAAAGTCCGCCAGCTTTCCCTCTGCGATGGAGCCGATTTCCTCCTGGGCTCCAATGGCGCAGGCGGGATTCCAGGTGGCCGCCCGCACGGCGTCCTCCGGGGCAATGCCGAAGGAGATGGCCTTCACCATGCAGTCAAAGAGGTTGGTGGCGGAGCCGGCGATGGTACCGTCGGCCAGCCGGGCAACGCCGCCGGACAGGAAGACCTGCTGGCCGCCCAGCTCGTACTCACCGTCGGGCATACCGCAGCACCGCAGGGCGTCGGAAATCAGCACCATCCGCTCCGGCCCAAAGGCCCGGAAGGCAAAGCGCACAGAGGCGGGGTGCACATGGAGGCCGTCGCAAATCAGCTCCGCCCGAACCGCCTCATTCTCCGCGGCGGCGGGAATCACGCCGGGCTTCCGGTGATGGATGCCGGGCATGGCGTTGTACAGGTGAGTCACATGGGTGGCGCCGGCGTCAAAGGCCGCCTTAGCCTCGTCATAGGAGGCGTCGGTGTGGGCCACGGAGACGGTGCACAGCTCCTTTGCCTTCTGGATGAACTCTACAGAGCCGGGGAGCTCCGGAGCCACGTCCACAATCCGCACCAGGCCGCCGCAGCCCTCCTCCAGAGCGCGGAAGGCCTCAAAGTCCGGATTCCGCAGGTAAGCCCCGTTCTGGGCGCCTTTCTTTTTCTCCGAGAAGAAGGGACCCTCCATCTGAATGCCCATGAGCCGGGCACAGCCCTGGGGCGCTTCATCCTTCAGCTGCCGGGCGGTGGCGAAGGCCTTGGCCAGAACCTCATAGGGAAGGGTCATGGAGGCGGGGGCAAAGGAGGTGACGCCGCAGCTTCCCAGATAGGCGGCCATGGTCTTGAGGCCCTCGTAATCTCCGTCAGAGAAATCCTTGCCGGAGTTGCCGTGGTTATGTACGTCCACCAGACCGGGAATCACATAGGCCCCCTCCAGATCCACCGCGTCCGCGGGAATCTCCTGGGGAAGCACCTGAGCAAAGCGCCCGTTTTCCACCTGGAAGCCTCCCAGATGGAAGCGGAAATCCTGGGTATAGAGATTTGCATTTTTAAAGAACATTTGAATACTCCTTTCCAGTGAAAGGCACGCTGCAAATGGGTTACAGCGTGCCTGATCTTTATCCTTCATTTCGCCCGGCGGGCAGGTCCTCAGTGCCGGACCTCTTTTGCCACCTTATCCACAATCCGGTGCATTTCATCCCACTTGCACTCCATGTCCGCCACCAGCTTCATCTGGGCTCTGGCACGAACCAGATTGTGCTCCGGGTAATTCACCCGGAAATAGCGGTCGCCGTCGATGTAGTCCGTCAGGAAGCGCATGGCAAGCTCCAGGGTGAGAATCTTCGCACCCATGGGCATCATGTCAATCTCCCGCTGGGTGAGGCTGGGACAGGCCTCCATATAGCCCTTGGTGTAAATCTCAAAAAGGTGGAGATCCAGACCCATCTTGCTGGTATCTCTCTCATCCTCCTCCGCCGTGGCAGCTCCGAAGCGGATGGAATCGCCGAAATCATACAGGGAGAGGCCGGGCATCACCGTGTCCAGATCCAGAACGCACAGGGACTTTCTGGTCTTCTTGTCCAACAGCACGTTGTTGAGCTTGGTGTCATTGTGGGTCACCCGGAGGGGAAGCTCCCCGGACTCCCGCATTCTCTGAAGGGTGCCGCCCTCCTCCTCCCGGGCCAGGATAAAGTCAATGTCCGCCTTGACCCCCTCCGCACGGCCCCAGGGGTCCGCCGCCAGGGTGTGGCGGAAGGTACCGTAGCGGTAGGTGGTGTTGTGGAATTCCGGGATGGTCTCGTACAGGGTCTCCGCCGGGAACTGGGAGAGCATCTCCTGAAACCGGCCGAAGGCCAGGGCGCTCTGGTAGAAGTCCTCGTCGGACTCCGGCGTGTCCAGGCAGAAGCCGCCCACAAAGTCGTACATCCGCCAGAACTGTCCCTGCTCATCCATATGGTAAAACTTCCCGTCCTTGGTGGGAAGGAAGTGGAGAGCGGCCCGGGGGTCGGACACCCGCTCCCGGAGATAGGCCGTCACGGAGCCCACGTTCTCCATGAGGCGGACGGGATCCTTGAAGACGTATTTGTTAATCTGCTGAAGAACGTATTCCGCGCCGGTGTCCGTCTTCACCCGCAGCGTATAGTTGATATGGCCATGCCCAAAGACCTTACATTCCACGGGTGTGCCGTCAATCTGGAATGCAAAGACTGCTTTTTCCATGTAAAACCCTCCATACCCGACTATAGGCGCCATGGGCCCAGGGAGTCGTTTGTGTCTTTATCGTATGCCCGGATCAGGCAGCAGGTTCCTTGTATACTTTCGTTGTATTGTATCAAAAAAACGGAAAGAATGCAATATCAATCAGGCGACAATCACGCATATTCCGGAAATTCGTCACATCTCACAGGATTCCGGTGAACAAAAGTCCGCATATGGTGCCCAAAATCACACCGGACAGCAGAAGCGTGCCCCCGATGGCAAGGTTCTCCCGGCGGTTCCGGTTCACCCGGAAGAGTACCAAAAGGCCCACACCGGCGTTCACCAGCAGGCCCGCAAGCATGGGCCCGGGGCCCATGACGCCGCTGAGATACAGATCCGTGATCATCACCGAAGCGGCACAGTTGGGCAGAAGTCCCACAATCGCCGCCAGAAGCTCTCCCAGCACCGGGACGCTCCACACGGCGGCAATGCGCTCCTTGGGCAGATACAAAAACACCAGGTTCAGAAGCACCGTCACCGCAAAGATCAGAAGAATGATTTTCACCGTATGCCGCAGGGCGGAGCGGAGAATGCCGCCGTCACAGGAGCAGTGCTCCCGCTCGCAAAACTCATGGATCTCCCGGTGTCTGCCCACATGGCGCAGCCGGAGGAAGAAATCCACAAGGAAGCCCACCAGAACACCGCAGACCAGCTTCACCCCCAGGATGGTCAGAACCGTCTTCCCGGGAACCTGGGCGGAAATCAAAATAGGAAGCATCTCGTCCGAGGTAGCAAGAAAAACGGCAAGAAGCGTGCCCGCCGTAATGGCTCCGCCGGCGTAAAAGCTGGCAGCCGCCCCGGAGAAGCCGCACTGGGGCACCAGACCCAAAAGCGCACCGAAAAAGGGGCCCGCCCCTCTGGCCCGCTGCAGCAGCCGCGCCGCCTTGCCACCGGCGTGGTGCTCCAGATATTCCATCAGAAGATAGGTCAAAAATAAAATCGGCAGGATTTTCCCGGTGTCCACCAGGGAATCTAAAATCGTGTCGAGCATGGCTGCCTCCTTGGGCTTGTTTTACCCCGCCTGGGGATAGAATATGAGAAAAGAGCCTAACGCGCAAGCGTCAGGCTCTTACTGGAGCTGCTAGCCAGATTCGAACTGGCGACCTCATCCTTACCAAGGATGCGCTCTACCTGCTGAGCTATAGCAGCATTTCGGACAGCTTCCTCATTATACTCATCTACCCTCATTTTGTCAAGCCCGAATTTTGGAAATTTCAAAAGTTTTTTTGAGCTTTCCGAGGCTTTTTGAGGGCAAGTGAAACGCCCACCCATGTGGGCGTTTCACTTGTGGCAGGGGCACAAGGACTTGAACCCTGAGCCTACGGTTTTGGAGACCGCCGCTCTACCAATTGAGCTATACCCCTATTTATAGAAAAGCAAAAGCTGAGTTTGTGGTGGGCCTTCAGGGATTCGAACCCGGGACGATCCGGTTATGAGCCGGAGGCTCTAACCAACTGAGCTAAAGGCCCATAGCAGTCACAGGCTTCATCAACGCCGTCACGAGTGATATATTAGCACTGATTTCCGCTCTTGTCAACAATTATTTTTCTTCCGGCCACATTTTTTCTTTTTCGGGGAAATCCCTCTTGATTCCCACCCCGGCAGGAAGTACAATGAACCTGACTATGAATTCGGATGGTGCGCCATGGAACGACTGACTCAAAAAACGCCCACGGGATACACCGCCCCGGAGCTCTCTGCGGCTCTGAACCGTCTGGGCCGCTGGGAGGATCTTTATGAAGGGCTCTCCGCAGAGCTGGAGGCCACTGCCGCCCAAATGCGGCAGCTCTCCCAGGCCGGCAAAACCGGCTCGGCCACCTACCGCCAGCTGTTCGCCCGAAAGCTCACCCTTACGGACTTTCTCAGCCGTCTGGACGCCTGCCGTTAGTCACGGATTACAAATGATAGGAGCGATGCTTGATGGAGCCCTTGCAACTGAACGATTTTCTGAATTACCGGTTTTTGTCCCAGCCCAAGTTTGCCCCCGGAGGGGCCCGCGCCGCCTTTGCTGTGGCAAATTGCAACGAGGAAGAGAACGCCTATGAGTCCCGCCTCTGGCTCTGGGAGGGCGGAGCCCTGCGGCAGCTGACCGATCTGGGAAAGGAAGCCCAGTATCTGTGGGAGGATGAGACCCACATCCTCTTCCCTGCCGTCCGGAGCGCGGCGGAGAAGAAGCGCGCCGAGGCCAAGGATCAGTTTACCCCTTTCTACCGGCTGGATGTCACCGGCGGCGAGGCCCTTCCCGCCTTTACCCTCCCCTTTGCCGCAGGCCCCGTGTACCGGGTCACGGAGACCCTTTATGTGGCCGTGGGTCTCATTGACGCCAACCATCCCGATTACTACAAGCTGGACAAGGAGGGCCGGGCCGCCGTCGCCAAGGAATACGAGGAGAACCGGGACTATGAGGTTCTGGATGAGATTCCCTTCTGGATCAACGGCCAGGGCTTCGTGAACAAGCGCCGCACCGCCCTGTTCCTGTGCAATGTGGCAACCGGCGAGGTGTCCCGGGTTACGGAGCCTCTGCTCAGCGTGGATTCCGTGGCGGTTTCCGGAACGGACGTCTATTTCACCGGAGAGTCCTACACGGCCAAGTCCCGGGAGATCAGCGCCCTGTGGAAGCTGGACTGCCTCACCGGCGAGGCCCGCTGCCTGCAGGAGACCATGCCCATCCGCGTCCACGGCCTCCTCACCGCCGGGGACCGGCTCCTGGCCCTGGGCACCGACTCCAAGCGCCACGGCCTCAACGAGAACGCCTTTGTATACGGGGTGAACCCGGCGGACGGCAGCCTTACCCTGATTCGCGCCGAGGAGGAGAACATGTACTCCAGCGTGGGCAGCGACTGCCGGTACGGCGGCGGGGAGTCCTGCCAGGCCCGGGGCCGGGAGGTCTTCCACCTCACCACCCGCTGGGGCAACTCCCATCTGTACCGCCTGACTCCCGGGGGCGAGAGCCTGCCTGTCCTCACGGAGGACGGCAGCATTGACGCCTTTGCCGTAAGTCCCGATTCGGACACCGTCCTTCTGGTGGCCATGTACGGCTGCCGCCTCCAGGAGCTCTATGCCTATGACCTGGCCTCCGGCGCCCTCACCCAGGTGAGCCATTTTAACGACGCCCCCCTGGCGGGGAAATATGTGGCCCAGCCCCAGCGCCTGACCCTGGAAAGCGGCGGCTGGGAAATCGAGGGCTGGGTGCTCCTTCCCAGGGATTTTGATCCGGCCAAAACCTATCCCGCCGTTCTGGACATTCACGGCGGCCCCAAGACGGTGTACGGCCCGGTGTTCTACCACGAGATGCAGCTCTGGGCCAACCGGGGCTACTTCGTCCTGTACTGCAACCCCATGGGCTCTGACGGCCGGGGCAACGCCTTCGCCGACATCCGGGGCCACTACGGGGAGACCGACTATGAAAACATCATGGACTTCACCGACGTAGTGCTGTCCAAATACCCCCAGATTGACAAGAAGCGGGTGGCGGTCACCGGCGGCTCCTACGGCGGCTTTATGACCAACTGGATCATCGGCCACACGAACCGCTTTGCCTGCGCCGCCTCCCAGCGCTCCATCTCCAACTGGCTTAGCTTCTACGGCGTCTCGGACATCGGCCCCATGTTCGCCACGGATCAGTGCGACGGAGATCCCTTCGACACCCCGGAGAAACTCTGGGCCCACTCTCCCCTGCGCTATGCCAAGAACGTGGTGACCCCCACCTTGTTCATCCACTCCGACGAGGATCACCGCTGCCCCATGCCCGAGGGAATGCAGATGTTCACCGCCCTCACCGACCGGGGCGTTCCCGCCCGCCTGTGCTACTTCCGGGGCGAAAACCACGAGCTCTCCCGCTCCGGCAAGCCCAAGCACCGGATTCGCCGGCTGAAGGAAATCACGGACTGGATTGAGAAATACACCAAGTAATCCCACCCCATCACAATCTGCCCCAGTGTAAGCAATGACCTCCCTTGCCAACAAGGGAGGTCATTGCTTACACAATATCGTCGATGATTTGCGGGATATGCTCTACACTATGTTACTTCCCGTAATTGCGGAACAGGAATGTCACAACCTGGCCACGGGTGCAGAAGTCATCTGGTACGAAAGTGGTTTCCGTCATGCCGCTGGTGACACCCTTCTCTGCTGCCCACAGCACGGCCTCATAGAAGAAGCGTTCCTCCGTTACGTCCGCAAAGGGGTTTTCCCCACCGGTTGCCTCCGGCTTTCCGGCGGCACGCCACAGGAAGGTGACAAATTGACCGCGGGTAACTGTCTTCTCCGGGCCAAAGGTAGTGTCTGTCAGTCCATTGGCAATTCCTTGCTCTGCGGCCCACAGGATCGCTTTGTAATAAAAGCGGTCAGAGGAAACGTCGGTGAAGGGATTCTCCGTGCCAGCGGGCTCCGGCTTTCCGGCAGCGCGCCACAGGAAGGTGATCACTTGCCCGCGGGTGCAGGAACCATTGGGGGCAAAGGAGGTCTCCGACATACCGCTGGTAATACCATCGTTTACAGCCCAGGCCACAGCAGGCCCATAGAAGCGTTCTGCATCCACATCCAGGAAGGGCGGAATCCATGCCTTGCAGGTAAAGGATTGGAAGATATACGATTGCAGAACCTCCTCCGTCCAGGTCTTATTCCCCAGGGGATAATAGACTGTGGCAACTGTATCCTCATAAATAATGCCGTCGTTAAAGGTCGGCACATCTCCGGCAAAATAGAGCTTTTTGAGTGCCGTGCAATTTCCAAACGTAGAATGTGCAATAAAGGTCACGCTGGCGGGAATGAAAATCTGTGTCAGGTTGCTGCATCCCCGGAATGACACCGCATGAATGTCCGTCAGCGTATCCGGAAGGGATACGGAGGTAATGCCGGTGCAATTCTCAAATGCTGCCTCCCCAATGGTGGTGACACCAGGCTCAATCACTACCGTCTTGATTTTTTCCTTGTATGGAGCCCAGGGAGCCGGATCAATCACATAGTGGCTCATCTCTCCGGTGCCGCGAATGGTCAGCACCCCAGTCTCCAAGTCCGCCGTCCAAGTCAGATTTTCCCCGCATCCACCAGATGGGGATTCTGTCGGAGCCGCCAGGGCAATCGTAACCGGTTGCGCCAATGCAAAAGCCATCGCAAAGATCAGAATGCAACTAAGTATTTTTTTCATTTTCTGTTTCCTCCTTTTTTTGCAGGCCGGTTTCCAGCCTTCACTTATTAAGACAGGATCCGTTCCGAAAATGATACAGAAAACCAAAAATTTTTTTATATTTTTTCTCTAGCGTCCCGATCATGAGCCGCAACCTGCAGATGCTTTTCCCCTCTTTCCGAAAAAGCAGAGTCCACCCCCCCGGAATTACAGCATATCAAAGAAATGGGAGGCGTTTTTGGCGGAGCGGAGGCGGTCGGTTTCGCTCTTGGGTTCCTCCTTGGGTTGCTCCGCCGGGGGGGCTGCCGGGGCGGCTACGGTCTGGATGATCTGGATGGGCTGGGGTTTCTCCTTCTCCGGTTCTTTCACCCGGCTGACAATGGCCCGGAAGGCCTCCAGATCCAGGCACAGCTCGCCGGTCTCCATGGCGCTCTCCGCCATGGAATAGTGGCGCTTATAGGTGACTAGGGCCCGCTCCTTCAGATAGAGCTGGGACAGGTATAATGTGGAGGACAGATCCCGGAGCTTCAGCCCCTCGGAGGCGATGGCCAGATCCTTGGCCGTCAACCCCTTTTTCAGGGGGAACTGGGCCCCCAGGGTCTCCTGATAGAAGGCGGTCCGCTCCTCCAGGGTGGGC
>JALETK010000048.1 GCA_022781505.1 Clostridiales bacterium
GCAGCGGCCCGGCGGGGGCGAGCCCCCGCCCTACGGTACAGGGTATCGACAGTGCACCCGGCCCCGGCCATGCACTCGTAGGGCGGGGGTCTTGCCCCCGCCGCTGGCTTGCCGGAACCTCCGCACCTGCCTCCAAACCCACCGCACCTCTAAGTCTGTCATTGCGAACCAGCGTGCACGCTGGTGTGGCAATCCGTTTCCCCTGCAAGCCGCAAGGCTTGCGCGCCCCGCCAGGGGCGCAATATTGGCCCGGGCGTTTGACCGGCCTCGCGGCCGGTGCAATGCTGACGCATTGCTTAGGGGACGGATTGCCACGTCGCTGCGCTCCTCGCAATCGTCATGTGTTTTCACACCACGATAAACGAAAGGCCTCCCTTGTCATCGGCGAGGCGAAGCCGAAGGATCTCATGCACCAGGGTTCCGTATCGGAACCCTCCTGCGCGAGATCCTTCGCCTGTGGCTCAGGATGACATGTCGGGGGTGCGGCGGTTGTTTCATAACAATGACCGGTTTGGGGGCCGGGTGCCTTTGGGCGGGAGGCAGACAGCCGCCCTGCCGGTGTGTTCCCGGGGCATATTCTTGTCCCGGTGGGCATAGGATGGCAGCAAAGCCCGGGGACAAAGTCCCCGTTACCGGGAGGGACGGATATGAAAAAACGGATGGTTTGTCTGGCGCTTTTGCTGAGCCTTTTGCTGGCGGTTCCTGCGGGGGCGGTGGATTTGCAGCTGGCGGCACCGTCGGCGGTGCTCATGGATTTGGCCACGGGCACCGTGCTCTATGAATCCAATGCCCATGAGCGGCTGGCCCCTGCCAGCGTCACCAAGGTTATGACCCTGCTCCTCATTATGGAGGCCATTGACTCCGGGAAAATCTCCTGGCAGGACACGGTCACCGCCTCGGAGGCCGCGGCGGCCAAGGGGGGGAGCCAGGTCTACCTCAAGGTGGGGGAGACCATGACCGTGGAGGACATGGTAAAATCCATCACCGTCTCCTCGGCCAACGACTGCGCCTGCGCCATGGCGGAGTTCATCGCCGGGAGCGAGGCGGGGTTTGTGGAGAAGATGAACGACCGGGCCCGGGAGCTGGGCATGGAGGACACCCACTTTGTGAATTGCACCGGCCTGGACGACGAGCCCTCGGCGGCGGAGCACCTCACCAGCGCCTATGACATCGCCCTCATGTCCCGGGAGCTGCTCCTCCATCACCCGGACATCAAAAAGTACACCACCATCTGGATGGACACCGTCCGGGACGGGGCCTTTGGTCTTGCCAACACCAACAAGCTGGTGCGGTTCTACGAGGGCACCACGGGCCTCAAAACCGGCTACACCTCCGCCGCCGGACACTGTCTCTCCGCCAGCGCCCAGCGGGACGGGCTGGAGCTGGTGGCGGTGGTGCTCCACTGCTCCAGCTCCACGGACCGGTTCCAGTCTGCCAAGGCCCTTCTGGACTATGGCTTTGCCAACTTCGCCCTGATCCCCGTGCAGGAGGAGGCGGAGCTGCCGGAGGTGCCTGTGGTGCTGGGGGAGGCGGCGGCGGTGCGGCCTGTGGCCGCCGGGGAGAGCCAGCTGCTCATTGACAAGGCCCAGAAGCAGTCCGTCACCCGCTCCGTGGAGCTGGAGCCCCAGGTGGAGGCCCCGGTGAGCCAGGGCCAGCGGCTGGGCACCCTCACCATCCGGGCCGGGGAGGAGCTTCTGGCCCAGATCCCCCTGGTGGCGGAGAGCTTCGTGGGCCGCCTCACCTGGGGGCAGCTGTTCCGGGATTTCCTGGGAAGAGCCGCCATGGCGGACGCGGGAGGAAATCAGAAATAAGAAAGAAGGTGCCCCTCCGGGCCGGATCGGCTTCCGTTCCGGAGGGGCACCACTGTTATTCTGAGGGGGAGCTGAAGAATCTTATGGGCCCATGGAACCAGGCATACGGAAAAAGACCCGTTCCATGTTCGTAGGGGCTTAAGCCTGTGTCCGTCCGCAGTGCAAGATGGGAAAAGACCCGTTCCGTGTTCGTAGGGGCGGACCCATGTGTCCGCCCGCAGCACAAGATAACAACCACGAAAAATGTTCGGCGAATTCGTATGATTTTTGGGATTTTGTGCGAATTCGCATTGGATTATGCGAAAAATACCCTTTCCCGCGGGCGGACACAGGCTTAAGCCCCTACGGACGGGTGGGGAAATTTTTGCGTAGGCTCGGGACATTGGGTGCCGGGCGGGGGTGCAACGGCCTGGGCAGGTGCACATCACCAAATCAAACCAAAGCATACGGGAAAAGGCCCGATCCATGTTCGTAGGGGCTTAAGCCTGTGTCCGTCCGCAGTGCAAGATGGGAAAAGGCCCGTTCCATGTTCGTAGGGGCTTAAGCCATGTGTCCGCCCGCAGCACAAGATAACAACCACGAAAAATGTTCGGCGAATTCGTATGATTTTTTGGATTCTGTACGAATTCGCATTGGATTTGTGCGTAAAAGCCCCATTCACCGCGGGCGGACACATGGGTCCGCCCCTACGGACGGGGAGGGAGGATTTTGCATAGGCTCGGGACATTGGGCGACGCTTACTGGGATACGGTGAAGAGGGAGTAGAAGTACCCCTTCCGCTCCATGAGCGCTTCGAAGGTGCCCTGTTCCACCAGGTGGCCGTTTTTCAGGGCCAGGATGCCGTCGTAGCGGCGCATGAGGCTCTCCTCCAGGGTGTGGGTCACTACGATGCGGGTGAGGCCCCGGAGGTTCAGGATGGAGTCGGAGATCCGGTAGGCGGTCTCCGCGTCTAGGGCGGCGGTGGCCTCGTCCACCAGGAGCACCGGGGTGGCCCGCAGGAGGCACCGGGCGATGGAGATCCGCTGCCGCTCGCCGCCGGACAGGCCGCTGCCGTTCTCCCCGCAGAGGTAGTCCTCCCCCCGCTCCTCCAGGAGCCGGGAGAGCCCCGCCAGGCGGATGGCCTCGTCCACCTGCGCTTTGGGGAAGTCCCGGAACATGGTGATGTTGTCCCGGATGGAGCTGTTGAAGACGAAGACGTTTTGCTGAACCATGGACATGAGGCTGTACAGGGACTTGCCGCTGATCTCCCGGAGCTCTTTTCCGTCGTATGTAATCTCTCCGGTGTAGCTGCCGTGGCTTGCCATGAGGAGGTTTAAGATGGTGGACTTGCCGCTGCCGGAGGCCCCCACCAGGGCGTAGCTTTTCCCCGCCTCAAATTGGGCGCTGACGCCGTGGAGGACTTCCTTCTCCCCGTCATAGGAGAAGGACAGGTTTTTCAATTCAATACCGGACTCCAGGCGGCAGGGGATGTCCTGCCCTTCGTCCCGGACGTTTTGGGCCAGGGCCTGGGCCAGCTTGTCCATGAGGGCGCCCGTAGCCTTCCGCCCCGCCAGAATCTGGGGCACCTCCCCGATGGGGGTGATCACGAAGTTCATGAGCTGCACAAAGACAATCACCACACCGGCGGAGATCCCCTTGCCGGAAAGGGCCATCCAGGCCCCCACCAGGAACACGCCCATCTGGGCGATGATCCCGGCCACGGCCCCCAGGAGCTGGAGCACCACAGAGAGCTTGTACTTTCTGCACTTGGCCTCCTGGACGCTTTTTACGCTCCCGGCGAAGAGTCTGCACATTTCCGCCTCTGCCTGGAAGGATTTCACCACGGAAAAGCCCGCCAGGCTGTCTTTCAGAGTGGACATGAAGGAGGCGTTTTTCTGGGAGACCACCGCCTCCACCCGGGCCGCCCGGTTCCCTGTGAGGAGGGAGGCCAGCACCGGCAGCAGGGCCAGGGCGATGGAGATGAGGGTGAGCATGGGGCTGTACCAGAACATGAGAGCCAGGGCCCCGGAGAACAGGAGCAGGTAGGAAATGAGGGTGAAGAGCTTTGTCAGGTAGTCCGTTTCGATGGTGTTGGCGTCGTTGCTGAGGGCGGAGACGTAGAGGGAGGTGTTCTCCCCGGAGAAGGCTGCGATGCTCTTTTTGGAGATCTCCCCGAAGATGTAGGTCTTGTACTGCTCCATGGCCCGGGACAAAAACCGGGGCCGGGACAGGTAGGCAAGGCCCCCGGCGGCGGCCACCCCCAGAACGCAGGCAAGGCCGATGAGGGCCAGCTGGGGCAGGTCAAAGGTTCCTCCGGCGCCGGTGGACACGTCGATGAGCTGCTGCATCAGCCAGGAGACGGCCAGGTTGCACCCGGCCAGAAGCAGGGTACTGGCCACAGCCAGGGCCAGCGCCCCCTGGTTCCCCCGGTAAAACTGCCGGGTGAGGGCTTTGCGGTTGGGATGCTTCATGTGAATTACCTCCTTGACGGTGGGATTGGACAGCGGGTGCGGTTTCTGAGGGCGCCTGGGAAGATCATGACCCAAATTTCAGCAGGATTTTTTTTGACCGTCCGTAGGGGCTTAGGCCATGTGTCCGCCCGCAGTGCAAGATGGGAAAAGGCCCGTTCCATGTTCGTAGGGGCGGACCCATGTGTCCGCCCGCAGCACAAGATAACAACCACGAAAAATGTTCGGCGAATTCGTATGATTTTTGGGATTTTGTGCGAATTCGCATTGGTTTTATGCGAAAATGCGCCGTTCCCCGCGGGCGGACACAGGCTTAAGCCCCTACGGACGGGTGGGGAAATTTTTGCGTAGGCTCGGGACATTGGGCGCCGGGCGGGGAGGGAGGTCTTTGCGCAGGCTTGGGACATTGGGCGCTGGGGTGGCGGTGCATCCATTATGTGGGTTTGGGGGGAAAATGGCAAGCAACCGTTGGTTTTGTCCTGGTCAACCATTGGTTTCCAGGCTCTCCCACAGGGCCTGGAGGCCGGGGACCTCCTGGGTTTCCAGGAAGGAGCGGACGGCCTCCAGGGCTGTGGGGCCCATGTCGTCGTAGGCAGTGGCGTCCACGCCGGCGCAGAACTTCAGGCTGCTCACGGCATAGGTGGGGTTCGCGTCAAAGAGGCGGGCGGTGTCCCGGGCCTCCAGCAGGTACTTTTTGGCGGCGTCCCCGTCCCCCTGCTGCAGGGACACCACCCCGCAGCAGGCCAGGGTCAGGGCGTTGCTCTTGTCCATCAGGGAGGCCTTTCCCGGCACCTTCAATCCCCGGCACAGGCTGAGAAGCCACAGGAGAACGTCCATGGCCCCGGCATAGTCCCCTTTTTGACCATAGTAGTTTACATAACCATAGCACACCCGATCCAGCTCCGCCACAAGGCTCCCCAGGGCCTCGGCCAGATAGGGCAGGGCCTCGTCGGGGCGGCGGCAGTTGGCGGCCAGGGTGTAGCCGATGAGGCCGTTGTTGCGGTCACCCACGTTGTTCTTCTTCAAAAGCTCCACGGCCCGGTCGTACTGGCCCATGACGAGATAACAGGAGGCGATCCGGTTCTCCAGGCTCACGGGGCCGATGCGCCCGTCGGTGTTCTGCTCCAGCAGATCCTCCGCCCGGCGGAACAGCTCCGCGGCCCGGGCGCAGGAGGTTTTGTCCAGGGCCACATAGTACAGAAGGGCGCTCTCGTACACCACCTGGAAGCTGTTGGGGTACTTCTGCAGGGCTTTTTCCGCCAGGGCGTGGCCCTGGGGCAGGTTCTTTTCCAGGCGGCAGCGCTTTAAGGCCTCCGCCGTCTGGCCCATGGCCCGGCGCTCCCAGCCGTAGCCCAGGAGCACGTCCACAGAGGTCTCGAAAAAGTCCGCCAGCTCCACAATGAGCCCCAACTCCGGGGTGGTGAAGCCGCTCTCCCACTTGGACACCGCCCCCACCGTCACCCCCAGGGCCTCCGCCAGCTGCTCCTGGGTCAGTCCCCGGCCCTTCCGCAGGGCCTTGATGTTTTCCGCAAGCTTTAGTTCCATGGGAACACCTCCTTTGATGGCCCCATTCTATCACAAAAGAGGAGGCGGCGGAAGGGAACGGTTGGAAAGATGGGAAGGCTTTTTCTTTCTTGATGGGAAAGTTTTGAGGGATGAAACCGCCAAGCCTGTCATTGCTGTGAAACAACGGCCGCACCCCGATTGCCACCGGCGAGGCGCAGCCGAAGGATCTCATGCACCGGGGCTTCCGTGTGGAAACCCTCCTGCGCGAGATCCTTCGCCTTTGGCTCAGGATGACAGGTCGGGGGGGCCGGGTGCTTTGGGACGGGGCTGCCGGTGAGATTTGCGAGTGCCCGGCGGGGGCTTGCCCCCGCCGTATGGCTGCCGGGACTTGGCACTTCCGATCAAACGCACCGTAGCCCCGTTTGTCATCCTGAGGCGCAGCCGAAGGATCTCATGCACCGGGGCTTCCGTGTGGAAACCCTCCTGCGCGAGATCCTTCGCCTTTGGCTCAGGATGACAGGTCGGGGGGGCCGGGTGCTTTGGGACGGAGCTGCCGGTGAGGTTTGTGAGTGCCCGGCGGGGTCATGACCCCGCCGTATGGCTGCCGGAACCTTGGCATTTTCGATTGAAACGCACCGTCCCCCCAATTGTCATCCTGAGGCGCAGCCGAAGGATCTCATGCACCAGGGTTCCGTGTCGAAACCCTCCTGCGCGAGATCCTTCGCCTTTGGCTCAGAATGACAAGTTGGGGGTGCATCCGCTCTTATTTATCGCTCCCCCTGATTTTTCTGTTGCTCCACAGGGGGATTCGTTGTATAATGTAAGAACAGATCAAAACATACAGGAGGGCTTGATATGGAGGCCTATCGGGATAAATCGCTCTCCCCCCGGCAGCGGGCGGAGGATCTTCTGGGGCGGATGACCGTTCCGGAGAAGGTGGGGCAGCTGACCCAGCGGCTCTATGGCTTTGGGGTCTACCAGCGGCAGGGGGAGGAAATCCGGCTGGTGGACGCGTTCAAGGAGGAGGTGGCCCGCTACAGCGGCCTCGGCACCATCTACGGGCTCTACCGGGCGGACCCCTGGAGCGGGAAAAACTTTGACACGGGGCTGGACGGCGTCTTGGCACCCAAAGTGCGCAATCAGGTGCAGCGGTATGTGCTGGAGCACTCCCGGCTGGGGATTCCCGTGCTCATGAGCACCGAGTGCCCCCACGGCCATCAGGCCCTGGACGGGTATCTCCTCCCGGTGAACCTGGCGGCGGGAGCCACCTTCTCCCCAGCCCTGCTGGAGGCGGCCTGCGCCGTGTCCGGCAGGCAGCTCCGGGAGATGGGCGTGGATCTGGCCCTGGTGTCCGCCCTGGACGTGCTCCGGGACCCCCGGTGGGGCCGGAGTGAGGAGTGCTTCGGAGAGGATCCCCTCCTGGCCTCCCGCATGGCCCGGGCGGCGGTGCGGGGTGTCCAGAGCCAGGGGGTGGACGTGGTGGCCAAGCACCTGTGCGCCCAGGGGGAGACCACCGGCGGCGTCAACGCCAGCGCCGCCCGGATCGGGCCCCGGGAGCTGCGGGAGATCCATCTGCCCCCTGTGAAGGCCTGCGTGGAGGCCGGAGCCAGGGGCTTCATGGCGGCCTACAATGAAATTGACGGAATTTACTGCCACGCCAACCGGTGGCTCCTGACGGACCTCCTCCGGGGGGAGTACGGCTTTGAGGGCTTCGTCATGTCCGACGGCGTGGCCATTGACCAGCTGGACGCGGTGACCGGGGACCGGACGGTCTCCGGGGCCCTGGCCCTGAACGCCGGTGTGGATATGGGCCTGTGGGATACGGGCTTTGCCAAGCTTGAGGAGGCCCTGGAGAAGGGGCTTGTGTCCATGGAGCGGCTGGACGAGGCGGTGCTGCGGATTTTGGAGATCAAGTTCCGCCGTGGCCTCTTTGACGAGCCCTTTGTGCCCGAGAACAACCACTGGCAGGTGTACACCCCCGAGGCCTTCCCTCAGACGGAGCGCCTGGCGGACGAGAGCGCCGTGCTCCTGAAAAATGAAACGAACCTCCTCCCCTTTGACGAGAGCAAGCCCCTGCGGGTTCTGGTGACCGGCCCCAATGCCGACGCCATTTACAATCAGCTGGGCGACTACACCCCGCCGGTGCGCCCCGGCTCCGGGGTCACGGTGCTCCAGGGCCTCCGGGAGCGGGCGAGAGACACCAAAATCTCCGTGACCTACGCCCCCGGCTGTCCCTCCTTCGCCCGGGAGCCTCTCATGATCGAGGGGGCCGTGGAGCGGGCCTGGGAGGCGGACGTGATTGTGGCGGTGCTGGGCGGCACCTCCAGCCGCTTTGCCGGCGGCGAGTTCATGAGCAACGGCGCCCTGAAGACCCAGGACATGGCCACCATGGACTGCGGCGAGAATGTGGACAGCAGCCTCCTGGCCCTGCCGGGAGACCAGCTCCGGCTTCTGGAGCGGCTCCACCGCACGGGCAAGCCCGTGGTGACGGTGCTCATCGGGGGCCGTCCCTACGCCATGGGCAAGATTGACCGTTGCTCCCAGGGGATTCTGTGCTGCTTCTACCCCGGCCCCATGGGAGGCCGGTCCGTGGCAAAGCTCCTGTTCGGGGACCTGGCCCCGGCGGGCCGTCTCCCCGCGTCCCTGCCGGACCGGGTGGGGCAGCTGCCGGTGTACTACAATTTCAAGGACTCCTACCGGGGCATGAGCTATTACGACAGCAAGGCCCGGCCCAAATATTCCTTCGGCTGCGGCCTCACCTACACCCAGTTTGCCTACCGCCTGGAGGAGGCCCCGGGCGACCTGCCCCGGGAGGGGGCGGAGGCCCTGCACCTCCGGGTGACGGTGCAGAACACCGGCGCCCGGGGCGCCCACGCGGTGCCCCAGCTGTACCTCCACCGCACCCAGGGAGCCGTCACCTCCCGGGTCCGGGCCCTGTGCGACTTCACCAAGCTGTACCTGGAGCCGGGCCAGGAGGAGACCCTTACCCTCACCATCCCCCGGGAGGCCCTGTGCCAGTGGAACTGGGCCATGGAGCAGGAGCTGCTCCCCGGCAAGGTGGAGTGGTTCCTGGCCGACGGCGGCAAGGAATGGCTCAAAGGGTCGTTCCAGGTAAAATAAGCCGGAGGGCCCAGCAGGGAACGGCCTTGCCCCCGCCGGGCAGGTTCCGGGGCGCGTCTGTAGGGGAGGGTCATGACCCTCCCGGGCAGTTGCAAATCTGTTTGGCAGCTCCGTCCCAACGCATCAGGCTCCCATAACTGTCATTGCGAGGAGCGCAGCGACGTGGCAATCCGTCCCCCCGCAATGCGCAGCATTGCACCGGCCGTGAGGCCGGTCATACCCCAGGGCCTGTATGGCGCCCCTGGCGGGGCGCGCAAGCCTTGCGGCTTGCAGGGGAACGGATTGCCACACCAGCGTGCGCGCTGGTTCGCAATGACAGGCTTGGGGGTGCGGTGGGTTTGATCGAAAGTGCCAGGGTTCCGGCAGGTGCCCGGGAGGGTCATGACCCTCCCGGGCAGTTGCAAATCTGTTTGGCAGCTCCGTCCCAACGCACCCGCCCCCGAACCTGTCATTGCGAGGAGCGCAGCGACGTGGCAATCCGT
>JALETK010000071.1 GCA_022781505.1 Clostridiales bacterium
CTGGACCTGTACTGCGAGAACTACAAGGGCGGTCTGGAGCTCAGAACCATGGGCGCAGGCTGGCGTCTGGTGAGCCCCGAGGTCTACGACTGGTGGCACCTGTACGCCTGGCGGGCCACTGGCGATCCGATTACCTTTAGCGGGAGAAATTATGCGATTCGCGGTGTAATGAGCCTGAACAACCTGCAGCTCACCGGCGACTTCGGCTACATCGAGGTGCAGCTGGAGGACTTCAACGGCAACCTCTCCGAGAGAACCAAGGTCTACTGGGGCGCGGACACCAAAGCCGTGGACGAGACCGTCTTCCCCGACGAAGCCCTTCTGGCTGCCGTAAAGACTCAGGTGGGCGACACCATGGACAAGGTTCTGGCCTTCGAGGGCACCCTGGATCTGTCCGGCACCGAGGTGAAGGATCTCACCGGCGCCTCCTACCTGGAGAACATGGCCGGCCTGAACCTCGCCAACACCCCCGTGGAGCGGGTCAGCGGCCTGCCCAACCTGAAGGAAATCAACATCACCGGCTGCTCCAAGCCGCTGGTTCTGAACTTTCCCAACTCCAGCCTGGAGAAAATCACCTGCAATGACACCTCCGCCCTCACTTCCCTGGTGTCTGTTAAGCTGGACGGCGCCCATCTCGACCTGTCTGAGGGCACGCCCGAAAAGGCCTTTGTGGAGGCTGCCGTCAAGCTCACCGAGGGCAAGGAGGACATCCACCTTACCGACCCTGAGCTCTCCAACTTCGGCCCCAGCGGCACTGCGCTGAACGGTGCTGACCGGCTGTTCAACGGCAACGAAAGCGATTTCCTCTATGTTAGCGTTGGAAAGGAATACATTCTGGATTTTGGCACGCCCAAAACCGTAGAGGCATGGGAACTGAAAAACCATGGCTACAATGATTTTTCCTACGGCACCCGCGCCTTTGAGCTCTATGCCTCTGATGACAATGAGACCTACACTCTGGTTGCCTCCGCATCCGACATTCTCACAAGAACCCGTAGCGGTTCCTTTGAGTCTCCCGTAACAGCCCGGTATTTCAAGTTTGTTCCCACATATTATAGTGGTTCGGTCAACGAGTTTAAGCTCCTGGGCCATGAGGTGATCACCTACACCGCCGGTGCCACCGCCGAAGGCCAGCGCCCTGCCGCCTACCTGACCGTCCCCGGGACCGTCTCTTACGAGAAGGCCGAGGGCACCGCCGACCTCACGGTTATCCCCACCTATAAGACCGTTCGCGGCACCGACTTCGCCTCTTTGACGGATGCGGACTTCATCGCTGAGGACTACGATATGGAGGCCCAGATGGGCGCCGGCTTTGACGTTGTCTATGTGGACGGCGGCGTTGCCTCTGAAGTTGCCCTGAGCATCCCCGCCACCTACCAGGTTTCCTTCGTGAAGTTCGGCGAGGAGACCACCACCTACAACACCGTGGCCCACGACGAGACCAAGGCCGCTCTGGAGGAGCTGGTCAAGACCGCCGAGGCCATTGACCGGGCCGAGTACACCGAGGAGCAGCTGAAGGCCATTGACGGCGCTCTGAAGAACGCCAAGGAAGTCCTGGCCAAGGACAACGCCACCACCCAGGAGCTCCAGGAGGCCTATGACCTGCTGCGGGAGGCCCTGAACCACAAGTGGGGCGAGTGGACGGTTGTCACCGAGCCCACCTGTGAGGAAGACGGCCTCAAGACCCGCACCTGCCAGTGCGGCGAGGAGACCCAGGAGGAGATCATCCCCGCTCTGGGCCATGACTATGACGCCGTTGTTACCGGGCCCACCTGCCTGGCCGGCGGCTACACCACCCACACCTGTGCCAATTGCGGCAGCGTGTACATCGACGAGTACACCGAGGCCCTGGGCCATGACTATGTGGCCGTGGTCACCGAGCCCACCTGCGACACCATGGGCTACACCACCCACACCTGCTCCCGCTGTGGCGACAGCTACATCGATTCCTATGTCCAGGCCACGGAGCACACCTTCGTGCAGGAAGTGACCAAGGAGCCCACCTGCGTGGAAGAGGGCCTCATGACCTTCACCTGCTCCGACTGCGGCAAGACCTACACCCAGGCCATCCCCATGGTGGCTCACACCTATGAGGAGACCGTCACCGCTCCCACCTGCACCTGGATGGGCTACACCACCCACACCTGCACCGTCTGCGGCCACAACTACATCACCGATCCCGTGCAGCCCACCGGCCACAGCTATGTGCTCACCGGCGTCAAGGAAGCCGGCTGCGGCGTGGACGGCTACACCGGCGATATGGTCTGCGAGATCTGCGGCGATGTGAAGTCCACCGGCACGGTCATTCCCGCCTTCTGTCTCTCCGAGGCCTTTGAGGATCTGGACACCAACCGCTGGTATCACAAGGGCGTGGACTTCGTCCTGGAGACTGGCCTCATGGTCGGCATGGACGAGACCCACTTCGCCCCCGAGGGCACTCTCACCCGTGGCCAGCTGGTGACCATCCTGTACCGCCTGGCCGGTTCCCCCGAGATCGAGAACGAGACTCCCTTCACCGATGTAGCGGCAAACCGCTTCTACGCCAAGGCTGTCGCCTGGGCCTACGAGAATGAGATCGTGATGGGCGTCACCGGCACCACCTTCGAGCCTAACGCCAGTGCCACCAGAGAGCAGCTGGTGACCTTCCTGGCCAGATTCGCAAAGCTCCAGGGCAAGGACGTGACCGCCGAGGGCGATCTGTCCAAGTTCGTGGACAGCGACTCCGTGAGCCGTTACGCAGTCGCTCCCATGACCTGGGCCGTGGACAACGGCATCCTGGTGGGCGATGAGGCTGGCCGCCTGAATCCCAGAGGCTACGCCACCCGCGCTCAGATTGCCACCATCGTGATGCGCTACTGCCAGACCATTGGCGAGTAATCCCTTCTCCCCTTGAAAACCGGGCTGCCGCACAAAAGTGCGGCAGCCCATTTAAATTGCAAAAAATGCGCCGTAAAACAGGTTTTAATCCTGTTCCACGGCGCATTTTTGACTTGTTTTTTCGGAAGCGAAGCCCTATGCCTCCAGGCCCAGCCGCAGGCGGTAGAATTGCCCCAGCCACTCCGGGGCGGTCTGGTACGCCTTGCTGGCGGCGATTTTTTCCAGGGTTCTCCGGCCGGTTCGCCGGTCCAGGATGGCAAAGATTCGCACGATGCCGTTTTCCGACTCCAGCGCCTCCTGCACCGGCATGTTCCGGAAGGCCAGGGCGGCGGCCAGGAAGTCCATCTCGCTGAGGGTCCCCTTCTCCTCCCAGACGGGATTCCGGTCCGCCAGCAGCTCCCCATAGGACCACTCCGGATGCTCCCGGGAGCGCCGGGAAAGCTCCTGCTCCTGGCGGCAGTTTTCCGCCCAGGAAAAGCAGACCAGCTCCCGGCCATCCAGAAGAATCGCCGCCCGGCCATAGGCGTTGTGCACCTGATGATAGCGGGTGAGAAAATAGGTAATCCGCCCCCGCAGCCCGTCACATACCAGCTCCTCCAGCTGCCGCTTCAGGGCCGGCCAGGATTTGTAGTGTTCCACATGAGCTCCCCCCTTTTGCCAGCATCATACCACATCTCCGGCAGCCCTGCAAGCATACCGGCTCATTTTTGTTAAGGCCGGAGCCTTTTACAGATCCAGCAGCTGCAGGTCCTCCTCCCGAACCTTCCGCAGCTCCTTTTTGTTCAGCAGGTCGTAGATGCAGGGCACCACGAACAGCGTCATGAGGGTGGCGTAGAGCAGACCGCCGATGCACACCACCGCCACGGGCTGCATCAGGGAGGTACCGGCGGATTGGCTCACGGCCATATCAATGAGGCCCAGAATGGTGGTGACGGAGGTCATGAGGATGGGGCGGAGTCGGGTGGCGCCGGCCTCCACGATGGCCTCCCGCCGGGGCATACCGTCCCGGCGCAGCTGGTTGATATAGTCCACCAGAACAATGCCGTTGTTTACAATTATGCCTGTGAGCATGATGAAGCCAATGAGGGACACCACGCTCACCTCCATGCCGCAGATGAGCAGGGCCAGGAAGCCGCCGGTAAAGGCCAGGGGAATGGTGAACATCACAATGAAGGGAGACTTCAGGGACTGGAACTGGGCCACCATCACCAGGTACACCAGGAGAACGCCCAGGGCCAGCATCAGCACCAACTGCTCAATGGCCTCCATGATGTTCTCATTCTCTCCGGAGAAGGCGTAGGTGACTCCCTCTCCCAGGCTCGCCCGGGCCATGACCCGCTCCGCCGCCCGGGTGACCAGGGTGACGTTGTGCCCTTCCGAAATGGCGGCGGACACGGTGAGATACCGGCGCTGATTCAGGCGGTTGATGGCGCTGAGGCTGGTGGTCTCCTGAATCTCCGCCACCTCTCCCAGGGTAAAGGCGGTGGTCTCCCCGTCCCGGCCGGTGGCCTCCAGGGTGTAGTCCGCCAGCTCCTCCAGGCTGATGGTCTCAGCGCTGTCCACAATCACCTCCGTGGTGGTCCCGTCCAGCTCCAGGGTGGTGGCCGTGGCGGAGTCCTGCAGGGCGGAGGACAGCTCCATGTAAATCTGGGCCACGGTCATGCCCTTTGCCATGGCCTTATTCCGGTCCACCCGGATGTGGATGGCGGGAGCCGCGTCCTCCAGGCCGTCGGAGACCTCCGTGGTTCCCTCCACCGCCTCCAGGGCCTTAGCGGCCTCCCGGGCAGCGTTTTGGAGGGCCTCCATATCCTCGCCATAGAGCCGCAGCTCGATGCCGCTGCCCGTGAGGGCGTTCATGCTGACCATAGCGGACGAGGCGGTGACCTCACAGGGCAAATCGGCGCACAGGGCCTCAATCTCCCTGCCCACCGCCGCACCGGAGGCATCCTGGTCGGACAGGGTGATGTACACGGTGACGTCATAGCTCTGGCCGCCGCCGGACATCATGCCCATACCGGCGCCGGAGGACATCATGGCGCCCACGGTTTCGATTCCGTCCAGGGTGTCAATCCGGGCCAGCACCTGATCGGCCAGGGCGCTGGCGGTCTCCATATCCGCGTCCTCGGGCATGGTGACGGACAGGTTCACATTGGGCATATCCGTCTCCGGCATAAAGCTGAAGCCCCTTGCCACACACCACAGGGCGCTGGCCGCCAGCAAAAGGAGCGCGGCTCCCAAAACCACAGGCTTGTGCTTCAGGGACCAGCCCACCGCCTTCCGGTAGCCCCCCGTGACCTTGCCCAGGAGCAGATTCCGGGACTTTTTCTCCTTCCGGAGCATTCCGGAGGCCATGGCGGGCACCAGAGTCAGGGACACGATGAGGCTCGCCAGAAGGGCATAGGTCATGGTGAGGGCCAAATCCGTAAAGAGCTGCTTGGTGATGCCCTCCACAAAGACGATGGGCAGGAACACACACACCGTGGTGAGGGTGGAGGCGATGACCGCCCCGGCCACCTGCCCCGCTCCGGAGACCGCCGCCCGAATCACGTTGGCCCCCTTGGAGCGAAGCCGGTAGATGTTCTCAATGACCACCACAGAGTTGTCCACCAGCATACCCACGGCCACCGCCAGGCCCGAAAGGGATATCATATTGATGGTGACGCCGGAGAAATACATAAGCACAATGGCAAACACCAGGCTCAGGGGGATGGAGCAAAGGGTAATCAGGGTGGGCCGCCAGTCCTTCAGGAACAAAAAGAGAATCAGCACCGCAAAAATCGCGCCCAGGAGCAGGCTCCGGAGAATGGTGTTCACAATCAGGTAGATATAGCTGCCCTGGTCCATGAGGGACACGAAATGCAGGCCGGGATACTGCTCCTCCAGGGCCTCCATCCGCTTGGCAATGTTGTTGGTGGCCTCCGCCGTGGCGTAGGTGCTCTGCTTTTCAAAGCTGAGCACAATGCCGTCCTGCCCGTCCAGCTTGGCGTAGGACTCGTTTCGGTTGTCCGTAACCATGACCTCGGCCACGTCGGACAGATAGATGGGTTCCACCCCCTCCATGCCCAGGTCGAACAGCAGCAGATTCTGCAGCTCCTCCACCCTGGTCATCTCGTCTCCCACGGAGACCATGTAGCTGACCCCGTCCTGCTCCACATACCCTGCGGGCATGGAGAAGTTCTGGGCGGCCAGGACGGAGGACACCATGCTCATGGTCAGAATCTCATGCAAATCCGCCTGCTCCAGGGCGGTCTCCCGGCTGCTCTCCAGGGTGGTGAGGCCGGACTCAATCTGAGTCAGAGCGCCGGTAACGGCGGAGCCGTTCACCGCCAGCTGGGCCGCGGCGCTGCCCAGCTCCAGGAGGCCGCTGGTCTTCTGCTGGCTCAGCAGCCGGGTGGCGTCACTGAGCTGAAGCATCCCGCTGTCCAGCTGCTTCAGGGCCGTCTCCAGGGCTGCAATCCCCTCGTCCATCTGGGCAAGGTTCCCCTCCAGCTCCCGGATCTGGCCGTCCAGGCTCTCCAGGCTCAGGCCCTGCTCCGTCAGGGAGCCCTCCAGCTCCCCCAGCCGGGTCTGCAGGTCCTCCAGGGCCGCCCGGCGCTCCTGAATCCGGGCCTCCAGGCCGGAGAGATCCAGGCCGTTGGCCGCCAGCTGGGCCTGAAGCTGGGCCCAGGCCGCCTCCATCTGAATGTACTCCGGGCTGTTCTTCAGCTCCCCGATGGCCGCCTCAATCTCCTCCGGGGTCAGCTCCAGGCTGTTTTCCAGAGCCTCTATCTGCTCCTGGAAGTGCTCCCGGAGGCTCTGGAGGCGGTCAGCGGCCTCCTGGAGGCCCAGGAGGGTGTCAAGGTCCTGTCCCATGGCCGTGGCCTGCTCCTGCAATGTGGCGATGCCCTCCCGCAGGGCCTTCAGCACCTGCAGGGTGGTTTCAATCTGGGTCTTGCCGGACCGGAGCTGGGCCAGCTGATCCTGAAGCTCCGCCTTGGCGGCCAGCAGCTCCATCTGCTTCCGGTTCAGCTCCGCCTCCCCTGCCGCCGTCTGGCTGGCCAGGGCGGATTTGCCGCTGTCCAGCTGCTCCTGGGCCGCCGTCAGCTCCTCCTGGGCCGCCTGGAGCTCCTCCTGCTTGTCCGTCAGCTCCTGAGCCGCGTCGTCCATCTTTTTGTTGATGGCGTCCGCAATGGAGCTGTTCACCGCGTCAATCTTGCTCTGATCCAGCACCACATGGAGCTGCCGCTCCACGGCGCCCGAGGCGGTGACCCGGGCCACGCCAGAGATGCCCTCCAGCTTGTTCATGAGCTCATCGTTCAAAAGCTCCGTCAGAGCCATGGTGTCCTTGCCGTCCATGGACACGGCGGCCACCTCCACGGGAATCATGGAGGGGTTGATCTTCAGCATGTAGGGCGCGCCCACCATATCATCCCAGCCTGCGGACAGGCTGTTGATCTTCTGCTGAATGTCCACGCCGATGGTGTCCATGTTCACCTCCTCGTCAAATTCCAGCAAAACCATGCTGTAATTCTCCGCCGAGGTGGAGCGAATCTCCTGGATGTGGTCCAGGGTGGACATGGACTGCTCCATGGGCTTGGTCAGCTCCGCCTCCACCTTCTCCGGGCTGGCGCCGGGATAGGTGGTCATAATCATGATGTAGGGAAAGTCCATGTTCGGAAAGAGATCCGGGGTCATTTTCGTGTAAGACACAACCCCCAGCACCAAAATGGCAACGACTGCCACAAAAATGGTCAGGGGCTTTTTCACGCTGAATTTTGACATACAGCCCACTCCTTGTTCTTGGGTATGAATGAAAAACAGAAATAGTTTAACACCCTTAGAGAAATAATGCAATGAACATTATGTGAATTCTTTCAAAGATTCCGCTGCGCCCATTTGTCATCCTGAGGCGTAGCCGAAGGATCTCATGCACCGGGGTTCCGTGTTGAAGCCCTTCTGCGCGAGATCCTTCGCTGTTGGCTCAGGATGACAAGTCGGAGGTGCGGCACGGTGTAGCGGAAGTGCCCAGGTTCCGGTATATGCCCGGCGGGGGACAGACTGCCGCCCTGCCGTGGCGCCGGACGCGGGATAACCCCTTGTGTTCGTGACATTGATTTTCACGGACGGTTGACATTTTGCGGCAGATTGTGTTACTGTTTAGGCAGTGCAGCAATCGGTTACCCATTCAAAAGTCGAGGAGGAAGTCATATGAAACAATCATTATCCGGAAAGAAGGCCGCCGTCACCGGCGCCTCCAGCGGCATCGGGCGGGCCACGGCACTCCGCCTGGCAAAAGAGGGGGCGGACGTGGCCCTCATCGCCCGGAACCGGGAGCGCCTGGAGGAGACGGCAGCCCAGGTTCGGGCCCTGGGCCGCCGGGCGCTGATTCTGGAGGCGGACGTCACGGAGCCGGAGCAGGTCAGGTCCGCCGTGGAAACCGCCATCGGGGAGCTGGGCGGCCTGGACATTTTCCACTGCAACGCGGGCATCTATCTCCGGTGTCCCGCCAAGGATCTGCGCATGGATCAGATTCGCAAGCTCATGGAGGTGGACTTTTTCGGCTGCCTCAACTGCGTCTACGCCGTTCTCCCCTATTTCCTGGAGCAAGGGGCAGGCAGCATTGTGACCACCTGCTCCATGGACGGCAAAAAGGGCGTGCCCCCGGACGCCGCCTATGTGGCCGCCAAGTTCGCCATGAACGGCTTTTTCCAGGTGCTCCGGCAGGAGCTCCGGGGCACCGGCGTCCACATCGCCACCATCTACCCCAGCCGCATGGACACCCCCCAGATTCGCCATGTGGACTGCCCCAAAATCACCCCCAAGGGCAACCCCGATCTGGTGGCCCGGGCCGTGGTGAAGGCTGTGGTGAAAAAGAAAAAGGAGCTGATGGTTCCCGCCGCCTCCTGCCGCCTCCTGGTGTGGGCCGACGCCATCAGCCCCTCCCTCAGCGACTGGCTGATTCGGGTCAACGGCCTGGCGGGAACGGTCAACGACCAGGAACCCATCAACGAGGTGAAGTGATATGTCAAAATACAACCGCGTGCATCAGCTGGGCTTCGTGGTGCCGGACATGGAGGCGGCCATGGACTTCTACGGAGCCGTCTACGGAGTGAAACGGTGGTACCGCCCGGTGAACGAGCCCCAGGGGGAGCTGTTCTTTGAGGGGAGGCCCTTCTCCGACCCGGGGTACGACATGGCCATCGGCTACTGCGGAAAAACGGAAATCGAGCTCATCACCGTGGGGAAGGTGGACAACCTCTACAGCCGGTACCTGGCCCAAAATCCCGCCGGGGGCCTCCACCACATCAGCTTCTTTGTCCGGAATCTGGACGCCTGGGTGGAGGAATACAAGGCCAAGGGCTTCCGGGTCACCCAGAACGGCCTTGTAAACGGGAAGCGAAGCAAGTGCCACTTCGCCTACATGACCCGCCCCGCAGAGGGCCTGGGCTGCATCGTGGAGGGTGCGGAGCTTCGCCTGGGCCGCCTCCGTCTCCCCAGCCGCGGCCCCCTCAGCTTCCGCCTGGGCCTCCTCACCGGCGACACCCAGCGGCTGCGGTAAAAAATCCATCCCGCCCTTGTTGCCCGTGGGAAAAAGGATTATAATGTTCCCGGTATCCGTTCAGCAGCCTCTGTTCTGCTCCGGGAGATTTTTCGCGGAGCAACCCACATATGTCGCAGGGAACAGTACAAAAGGCGGGCGCTTGCTTTTTTATTTCCAGGCAGGGAGCCGCTGAACGGTAACCGATCCTGTGAAAAAATCCATCCCATACTTTCAGAAAAGGGGGAGATTCCCTTGCGTAAGGGGGAGCCGGCATCCAGACCGGTGTGGCGTGATTTGCTGCTGACCCTTGGCTTTACCGCCGGAGCCACGGCGGTGGGCTGGCTGTTCCGGGTCTGGCAGTTTCCGGAGACAAATATTGTGGTGGTTTACATCTTCTCCGTGGTGCTCACGGCCAGATTCACCAGGGGCTACCCCTATGGCATTCTGGCCACCCTGATCTCCACCTGCGCCTTCAACGCCTTTTTCACCCAGCCCTATTTCACCCTGTCCGTGGATGACCCCACCTATCTCATCACCTTTGCCGTAATGGCGGTCACCGCCGTAATCACCAGCGCCCTCACCTCCAAGGCCAAGAAAATGGCCGCCGAGGCCCTGCGCAACGAGCGGGAGGCCAGCGCCCTGTACCGGCTCACCAGCCGCCTGTCAGACGCGGAGAGCGGGGAGGACATCGCCTCCATCGCGGTGAGCATCATCACAGACACCCTGGGCTGCAAGGCGGCCTGCCTGTGCTTTGACGGGCAGGGGCAGCCGGAGCGCACCTTTATTCAGCAAAAAAACGGGGATGAGCAGGTGCGGCGTGTGGCGGAGGATCGGGAGACCATCCGCCACGCCGTGGAGAATCTGCGCACGGAGTACGCCGCCGGAGCCGAGTTTTTCGACTGGCCCATCTACGGCAGCGAAGCCATTCTGGGCGTCTTTCGGATTCCGAGGACGGACGCGGAGGCGCTGGGGGAGCCCCAGCGGAAGCTGCTGCACTCCATGATTGAGAGCACGGCCCTTGCCATGGACCGGCTGCGGAGCGTCCAGGACCGCCTCCGGTCCCGGGAGGAGGCCGCCCAGGAGCACTACCGGGGCAATCTGCTCCGGGCCATCTCCCATGACCTCCGAACCCCTCTGGCGGGGATCATGGGAACCAGCGAGATGCTCATGGGCATGACCGACCCGGCAGATCCCCGCTACGCCATGGCCGAAGGCATTTACAAGGACGCAGACTGGCTCCACGACCTGGTAGAGAATATTCTGAGCCTCACCCGGCTCCAGGACGGGCGGCTGACCCTCCACAAGCAGCCGGAGGCTGTGGAGGAGGTGGTGGGCGCCGCGGTGGCGGCCATCGGCAAGCGTGCCCCGGAGCGGGAGATTGGCGTACATATCCCCGAGGACGTGTGGATGGTGCCCATGGACGCAAAGCTCGTGGGCCAGGTTCTGGTGAATCTTCTGGACAACGCCGTGAAGCACACCCGGCCGGAGGAGGAGATCTCCGTCACCGCCCGGGAGGGCGACGGGCTGGCGGTGTTCACTGTGGCGGATGGGGGCACTGGCATCTCCCCGGAGGATCTGCCCCATGTGTTCCAGATGTTCTACACCACCAAGGGAACCGGCCCTGACGCCAGGCGGGGCATCGGTCTGGGCCTTGCCATCTGCGAATCCATCGTGACCGCCCACGGGGGAACCATCCGGGCCGAAAACCGGGCAGGTGGCGGCGCGGCCTTCACCTTTACCCTGCCTATGGAGGAACAACATGAAAAGACGAAGTGAATCCATTCTCGTGGTGGAGGACGACCCTCAAATCCGCAGCTTTATCTGCTATGCCCTGAAGCAGGAGGGCTTTCCCTGCCTCACCGCCGGTGGGGCACAGAATGCCCTGTCCACGCTGGTGTCCAGCCAGGTGGATCTGATGCTTCTGGATTTGGGCCTGCCGGATTATGACGGCATGGATGTGATAAAAAAGGTGCGGGAGTGGTCGGAAATCCCCATCATTGTGGTGTCCGCCCGGGATCAGGACAGTGAAAAGGCCGCCGCCCTGGACTGCGGGGCGGACGACTATCTGACAAAGCCCTTCTCGGCCACAGAGCTCATGGCCCGGATTCGGGTGGCCCTGCGCCACGCCAGCCGGAGCGCAGGAAGCAAGGCCCAGAGCGTCTATACCGTCGGTGGGCTGACCCTGGATCTGGAGCGCCACCTGGTCTTCCTGGACGGGGCGGAGCTCCATGTGACCCCCATGGAGTACAGTCTCCTGGCCCTGCTGTTTAAAAACATGGGGAAGGTGCTGACCACCCAGTACATTCTGAAGGAAATCTACGGCGTGGGCTACGGCACAGACACCCAGGCCCTCCGGGCCCTCATGGCGGGGCTCCGCCGGAAAATCGAGAAGTCCCCCGCAAAGCCCCGGTACATCCTGACGGAAATCGGCGTAGGCTACCGTCTGGTGGACGAATAAGCTCATATCCCCCTGCCCTGTCATTCCATGCCCTCCATGGAATGGCAGGGCTTTTTCTCACAGCAATCTCACACGGCTCCCCCCACTCTCACACCCTTCTCACAGGTTCCGCGCTAGAATCATGGTATCCAAAGGAGGTTCTTCCACATGATGACACAAGCGTGTGCCGGTGCAGAGCTGAAAGAGCTCTGTGAGACCGTGCGAGCATATTCCGATCTGCAGGACTTTGAGGCCTGCGTCTCCCTGATCGCCCACGCCATGGAGGAGCACCCCAGCGCACCGGAGCCTCACAATCTGCTGGGCATCGTTCTGGAGCGGGAGGGGCGGCACGCCGAGGCCATGCGGCACTTCCGCGCCGCCTACGCCCTGGATCCATCCTACCGTCCAGCCAGGCAGAACCTGGAGCACTACGGAATCTTTTACGCCCCGGGCGGCTGCGCCTTTGACCAGGCGGACTGCCCGGAGGAGCGCGACCCCGGGTATGAAATTACATATGACACCCATGGAATCGGCCATGTCCAGAGGAGGAAGAAGCTATGACCATTTTTCAGAGTAAAAAGCCCGCACCCTACACCATTGTGGTGGGCTGCGGACGGCTGGGGGCCAATCTGGCCAACACACTGTCCGACCAGGGGAAGAACGTTCTGATTCTGGACCGGAACAAGGCATCCTTCCGGAAGCTCTCCTCCTCCTTCGGCGGCCTGACCCTGGAGGGGGACGGCACGGATCTGGACGTGCTGAAGGAGGCGGGAATCCCCCAAGCCAACACGGTGGTGGCGGTGACCAACAACGACAATGTGAATATTATGATCGCCCAAATGGCCAGGGAGCTGTTTCAGGTAGGCCGGGTCATCTCCCGTCTGTATGACCCGGAGCGGGAATGCGTCTACCGGGAGCTGGGCGTTGACACCATCTGCCCGGCGGTGCTGTCCGCCAATGAAATTGACAAGCTCCTGGGAAAGCCCGGCGCAGCGGGAAATGAGGCGAATGCCTCATGAAAAGAAGCGTGCTGCTGGTGGGTGGCCGGAGCAAGGCCAAGGCCCTGGCCCAGTCCCTGCTGCAAAAGGGCTACCAGGTGACGGCAGTGAACGCCGCCCTGGAGGACTGCCAAAAGCTGGCGGAAAACGGGAAGCTGTCCGTCATTCACGGGGACGGCACAAAGCCCTACGTCCTGGAGGATGCCGGGGCCGGCCGTATGGACATGGCCATCGCCCTGACCCCCCGGGACGAGGACAATCTGGTGATCTGCCAGCTGTGCAAAAAACGGTTCCAGGTGAAAAAAACCGTGGCGCTCCTCTCTGACCCCCAAAAGACGGAGTTCTTTTATAAAATGGGGATCGACAGCGTGGTATGTGCCATCTCCGCCGTGACCAGCATCATTGAACAGCAGGCCTTTGTGGAGGAGATGGCCAAGGCCATCCCCATCGGGGCCGGGCGGGTTCAGATGCTGGAAATCCCCATCACAGCCTCCGACCCTGTGACCGGGAAGCAGGTCTGGGAAATTGACCTGCCAAAGGAGGTCATCATCGGCTGCATCCTCCGGGGCGACAGAAACCTGGTTCCCAGAGGCGACACCCGGATTCTCGCTGGGGATGTGCTGGTGCTCATCTCCGGAAGCAACCGGGAGGCGGCAGCCGTCCGGGCCCTGAAGGGGGACTCCAAATGGCGAAGCTGAAAAACTGCTCCAATTGTGGAAAGCTGGCCCTGCTCATCAGCGCCCTGGTGGCCGCTCCCCTTTTGTCACTGCCCTTTTTCCCGGGGGAGGGCCGCTACTGGCTCTCCTTCGCAGCGCCTGCCCTGGCCTCCAGCCTCTTTGGAGGGCTGCTGTGCCGGTTCGGAAGAGGCGCCGCCGGAGAATCCGACCGGCAGGAGGCTCTGAAGCGCAGCAGCCTCACGGTTCTGTTCGCCTGGCTCTGGGGCATCGGCTGGGGCGCCGTCCCCTTCGTCCTCTCCGGGCAGCTAACCTTCCTGCAGGCACTGTTTGAGTCAGTCAGCGGCTGGACCACCACGGGACTGTCCGTAATGGATGTGACCAAAACGCCCGGGGTTTTCCTCCTTTACCGGAGCTTTATGCAATACTGCGGCGGGCTGGGCTTTGTCATGATGATGGTCATGCTGATTCCCAACAAGCAGGCCATGGATCTGTACAGCGCCGAGGGGCACCCGGACAAGCTGACACCCAACCTGAAGAAAACGGCTCAGTTGATTTTTGCCATGTACACCGCCTTCCTGGCAGTTGGCACGGCGGCCTACGCCCTTCTGGGAATGCCCATTTTGGACAGCGTCTGTCACGCCATGTGTGCCCTGTCCACCGGCGGCTTCTCCACCCGGCTGAACAGCATCGGGGAATATCATAGTCTTCCCATAGAGGCAGTCACCATGGCGCTGATGCTCATCGGCACCACGAACTTCGCCGTCCTGCTGCTCCTGGTGAGGGGGCGGCTCCGTCAGGCATCCCAGGTGAGCGAGACTCGGTTTCTGTTTCTGCTGCTCCTGATTTTCATTCCCGTTACAGGGCTCTCCCTGGCCGGGGGACTGCACATGGGCCCGGGAGAGGCCCTCCGGCACGGGGCCTTTAACGTGGTCTCCGCCCTGTCCACCACAGGCTATGCCACCATGAGCTATGCCCAGTGGCCGCCTCTGGCCCTGGGAATTCTGATTCTCATGATGCTGGTAGGCGGCGGCATGGGCTCCACTGCCGGTGGGCTGAAGCTCACCCGGGTCTACCTGCTCCTCCGCATCATGGGTCTGAACATCAAAAGGCGGCTCCGTTCCCAGCGCAGCGTGGAGGCGCCCTCCTATACAAAGGCCCAGGGCAAAACCAGAATCGACGAGGCCCTCTGCTGGGATACCGTGGGCTTTACAGGCTGCTACCTCCTTCTGTTTCTGGCAGGCTCCCTTCTCCTGACCCTGACCGCAGACTGCGGCCTCACGGAGGCCATGTTTGAGTTCGCCTCCGCCCTGGGCACCGTGGGACTGTCCATCGGCCTGACAGGCCCTGCCACAGGGGCGGCCACCATGCTTGTGGAAATCTGCGGGATGCTCCTGGGCCGTTTGGAAATTTTCATCGTCCTCATCGGCTGCTGCTCCGGGCTCCAGACCCTGAAATCTGCCCTGAAGCGCCATCCGGGCCGTAGCTGTTGAAAATCGCCCCTTTATTGTATGTACAATAAAGGGGCGATTTTCGTACAAAGTATGGCAATTTGTATGCAAAAAACAATTAATTGCCCATTGTATGGTATTTATGCACAATTATTTCTCTTTTATGCAGATTAAATATATGCAATTAGCACATTTTGTCCAAACTGCCAATTGCATATATTGTCCGGACAATGTATAATCAAGATGCAATACAAAAAAAGAAAGGTGGTACCCATGAAGAAAATAGCAATTATCGGAAGCAGCGGTGGGAATCTGTACACGCAGGGCGGGAACGACCCCCGGGCTCTGCTGGGCGAGATTTTCACCCAGGCCGCCTCGGCCGGCATTGAAATCGGCTTCGTGGAGTTCATCGGCGCAAGCCGCTCCATGGACAACATCCCGAAGGATGCGCCCGCCCGGGTCTTTTCCCTCTCCGGTGACGGCAGCATCACCGCCGGAGAGCAGAAGCCCCTGGTGGAGATCAACGAGGACGCAAAGGTTCTTGACGCCCAGCTGGCAGAGCGCATCTCCGCCGGGGAGATTCACGGCCTGGTGCTCATGAGCTGCGACCCCAACGGAATCAACGCCGCCTCCCTCAGGGCAGCGGCAAAGGCCCACATCCCCTGCGTGGGTACCGGCGGAACCTCCATGGCGGCATCCCAGAAGCTGGGCTGCAACGTGATCTCTGCCTCGGGCACCACCGGCACCACCAACCGGACCCGCGCCGTCTCCTTCATCTCCGTTCTCTCCAAGGAGTGGAAGCTCAAGTACCGTCCCGTCATCGGAAAATCCGCCGGAGGTGCCGTTCAGAGCGGAAATGTGTGGAAACGCATTAACTTCCGTGGTATTATGATGGCATCCCTCCCCGGCTTCATCGCCATGGCCCTGGTGCTGGCCCTCAGCAAAATCCCCGGCCTCTCCGGCCTGGAGGAAGTGTTTAACACCCTGGTGGGCGCCATACCGGTGATCGTTGCGGCCATTGCCGCCAAGCAGATTTCCGGTCTGGATGAGGTGGGCATTGTCTCCGGCATCGTCGCCGGCCTCATGAGCGTGGACGGCGGCCTCATCGGCGGCCTCATCGCCGGTATTCTGGCGGGCGTCCTGGCTTACTACATCGCCATCCTCTGCTTCAAGTGGAAGGTTCCCGGCACCACCGCCAACATTGCCGCAGGCGGTCTGGGCGGATTGGCCGCAGGCCTTGTGGGCATGTATGTCATCGCCCCTGCGGCCCTGTGGCTGGGCAACGGCATCAACGATCTGATTGCCGCCGCCATTGACTTCAACCCCGTGCTGGCCGGCGGCCTTGCGGGTCTGCTGATTTGGCCCGCCATCATCGGCGGCGTGTACCACGCTGCCATTCTCCCCATTGTCCTTCTGGAAATGGAGGCCAGCGGCTACAGCTTCCTGGGCGCCATCGACATGACCGGCCTCGTGATGGTCTCCGCCGGTATTACCCTGGCCAACGTCCTGTTCCCCCGCCAGAAGAGCGACGCCAGCGCCGCCCTGCCCGGCTTCATCATCAACATGGGCTTCGGCACCTTCGTGGAGGCTGCGTACCCGTTCATGTTCTCCAGCAAGCTGGTCTTCGGTTCCGCCATTGTGGCCTCCACCGTATCGGGCATTTTTGTGGGCCTGTTCGGCGTGAAGGGCACCGCCTACGTCCCCTCCTTCTCCGCCCCCTTCCTGGCAAATGAGGGGAAGGGCCTGCAGTTTGCAATCTGTATGCTCATCGCCCTGGTGGTCGCCTTTGTGCTCACCGTTCTGTCCAACCGGATTGAGAAGAAAAAAGGGGAAAAGGCCTGATTCACGGCAAATCTCACACATCTTTTGAAAAGGAGTCCTGATCATGATCCGAAACGATATGAAAAAGCGCATGGAGCTGGCCCGTGCCAAAATTTACAACGCTCTGGAGCTGGGCGGCGGCCACACCATTCTCAGCACCGGCATCACCGGTGACGATTCCCGCCTGGCAAGGGCCGTCACGGACGTGGGCGTGAAAATGATCGAGCCCAACCACCCCGCCGTGGCCCTGGCAAGAGGCCACAGGGGCGTCGTCACCATGCACGCGGCGGAGCAAATCCGCCATGAGATCACCGTGGATCAGATGGCGGAGGTCACCCGGGGCGTTCGCGCCGTGTGCCCCGCTGACACCTACATTACGGTGGGCATTCCCGGCGGCTTCACCGAGGTGGTTCCCATGCCCCTGAAGGATGAGGATTTTATGAAAATGGCTCTGGCCGGGGCCGACGGCCTCCACACCCACAAGTCCTGCATCGAGGACCTGGCCCAGCTGGTGGAGACGGCTCACAAGTACGGCCTGCTGGTGGACGCCTACATCGGCAAGGCCTCCGACCTGCACACCTTCGGCCTCCCTGCGGAGACCCCCGAGGAGGTGGCCAGGACCGCGAAGCTCATGGAGGATGTGGGCACCGACATGATCGGCCTCATGACCGGCATGAGCTACGAGGGCGTGGACGCGGGAGACATCCATCCCGAAATCAAGGAGCGTCTCCAGGCGCTGGTGGAAACCGTCCATGTGCCCACCCTGGCCGAGGGCGGCATCAACATCACAAACTTCCAGGCGTTCAAGGATACCAAGGTCAACATTCTGGTGATCGGAACCTCCATCGACAAGATGGTGGAGAAGGCCGCTCAGCAGGCAGTTAAGGAATTCTTGTCCCTGTAAGCTTGCGCGCAGGCCCGGAAGGAGCGCCCTCCTTCCGGGCCCAATTCACTTTGCACTTGCAATCGTCCTGCAAAGGGATATAATGGAGGTGAATTGTCATAGGAAGTGATCCGAACATGTCCCACAACTATATCTATATGCAGGTATACCAGGAGCTCCGCAGCCGCATCGAGACAGGGGCGCTCCCGCCCGGGGCCCGTCTGGAGACGGAGATGGAGCTGTGCAGCCGGTTTCATGTCAGCCGGGAGACCGTCCGGCGGGCCCTGTCCCTGCTGGAAGCCGACGGCTTCATCACCAGGAAGGTCTCCGCAGGCACCTTCGTGAAGGTGCCCAAGACCCAATACGCCCCCTCCTGCTACCACGAGAGCTTCACAGAGCAGATGCACAAGCAGGGCAAGGAGCCCTCTTCCGATATCAAGTCCATTGAAATTCTCACGGAGCTGCCGCCCCAGATCGCGGCGGCCCTGGCGCCCGGCGAGGGAGAGCGGATTTACTGCATCAAGCGGGTGCGTCTGGCCGATTCCGTCCCCATGGCCTATGAAATCGCCTACGTCCGGCAAAAGCTCTGCCCCAATCTCCACACCCTGCTCCTGGAGGACACCTCCCTGTACCGGCTTTACGAAGAATATTACCACCTGGACATGGATTTAATCTCCATAAAAATGGAGGCGGTGACCGCCGACCCCGCCCTCCAGAAGCTACTGAACCTGAAAAGCTCCCTGGCCCTTATGAAAATGACCTCGCTCATGCACCTGTCCGATTCCACGCCCCTGTATTACGTCATAAGCTACCATGTGGGCGACCAGTACGAGTTCACAACCACCATGTCCAGAAAGCCATAGCTTCGCCCCGGAGCGCAGCAGCCGGGCCAACGAATCCGGAAGCTCCCTGCCTGGTGATAAGAAAGCAGGCGTCCGCTGCTCATACCGCAGGGAATGATCTTGACCAGGCCTGTTGATTGCGGTTACCAAAGATTACAAATGCTGCACTGGCGCGGGAGCGCCCAAGCCTTCTCCCGGGGAGAAGGTGCCCCAGTGCGCACACTGGGGCAGATGAGGAACGGCGACAGCCTCCGAATCGGAATGCAGTTTCTCAATCGGGGAAAGCCCCTTCCTTTTCCCCGTAGTGCGTTGTAGCTTTTAAAACATAGCTTTGGTGCATTGTAGGGGAGGGTCATGACCCTCCCGGAATAAAACGGGCCCACCCGGGCCTGTTTTGTTCCAGGGCCAAAGGATTCTGCGGATTCGCCCGGGTGCGCCGGGAAAGGAAGTCCCGTACTGCGGGAGGGTCCTGACCCTCCCCTACGGTTCGTAGAATCGCGGCCCTGAAGGTATCGGTAGTCGATTTTTAGAAGTTAAAACATAGTAGGTGCCTTCCAGTCGCAACATATCGCCGGTCCTCATCCGTCAGCCACAGGCTGACAGCTTCTCCCCGGGAGAAGCCTTTGGGCGCTCCCGCGCCAGTGCATTGGAGGGGCGCTTTCCATAAAGTATGACAATCTACAACCCCAATCAACACCTCTGGTCTTGATTGTTCCATACGGCATATATGAGGCGTCCCCTGGGGCTTCCCAGGATAACATAAAGATTACTGAACCGATACCAGCAGCGACCCGGTTTTCTTTCCGGGCCGCTTCATAATAACGGCCGGGGAGCGTTTGCTCCCCGGCCATTTGGGTTGTTTGGATTATTTTGCCAGGATGGTCACGATCTCGTAGGGCTTGACGGTGAGGGTCACCTTGCCGTCCGCCACGGGGAGCTCCTGCTCCACCTCCTCCAGGAGGTTGGTGACATAGGCCTTGGTGGTACCTTCCGGAAGCGTCACGGTGGTCTTGGTGCGGGCGTTCTGGCACTCGTACAGACGCAGGATGGTGCCATCGCCGTTCTCGGCCTGCTTCACGGTCTCCAGAATCACGTTCTCCCGGTTCACAGAGGCCAGGGAGAAGGCTGTGCCGGGAGTACCGGCGGCCACGGTGTAGGCGGGCTGATTCAGCTTGTAGGCCTCGGCCACGGTGCCGGCGGTCTTCCAGGTGCCGGCATGGGGCATGAGGGAGTAGGTGAAGCTGTGGATTTCCACATCGGCGTTGGGGTTGGGCTCCACGCCGCACTTGATGAGGGTCAGGCCGATGACGCCCTCCCGGACGCTGTGGCCGTACTTGCAGTCGTTCAGGAGGCTGACGCCGTAGTTGCCCTCGGAGAAGTCCATCCACTTCTGGGCGCAGCTCTCAAACCGGGCCTTGTCCCAGCTGGTGTTGGTGTGCACCTTCCGGGTGACGTTGCCGAACTGAACCTCGAAGGTGGCCTCGTCGGCGTGGATGTCCACGGGGAACTCGGCCTTCAGCAGGTGCTGATGCTCCTTCCAATCCGCCACGGTCTCGAAGTCGATGCGGCGGGTGTCGGCGTAGAAGTGAATCTTCTGGGTGATGGTGCTCCGGCTGCACTTCCAGGTGAGCTCCAGGGTGGTGCGGACGGGGCCGTCCTCAATCCACTTCATGGACTGAAGATCCTCCACAGGCCAGGACTTCTCGGTATAGTACATATCGATGTCCCAGTTGTCATAGTAAACGGGCTTGTCCTCATACATCCGCAGGAGGTTGCCCACCTGGCCGGGCTTCAGCACCTCACGGTCGTTCTCCTTGTCGAAGATGGAGGTGAAGTGGCCCTTTTCGTCCAGGGCGATGGTGTAGAAGGGGGTCTCCAGGTGCCGGTCGTCCGTCCGGGTGAAGGGGCTGGCGGCCTCTGCCTCGGCCCGGGCCAGGGTCTTGTAGCCCTTGGAGGGGAGGTTCCGCAGGTAGGCAAGAGCGCCGTCTGCGGTCTTCTGGATGGGATAGACGTTGCCGCAGCAGTCCTTCAGCGCCGTGGCGTCCACGTGGCCCAGGTTCACCAGGTCGTCCCGGTCAAAGCCCAGGGTGTTGAACACGGTGACGCCATCGCCGGAACCGGCCAGGCCCTTGGTGTGCGCGTCGATGAAGGCCTTGGCCTCGGCGGCCAGTGCCTCGTACTCCTTCTTGGTGACCTCATAGACCTCGGCGATGGAGCTGCCGGGGAGAATGTCGTGGAACTGGTTCAGGAGGATGGTGTCGCGCCACAGGCGGGTGTCCATCTCCGCGGGGTAGTCCTTGGCCATGACGCCCAGGAGCTCCAGATCCATCATGAGCAGCTCGCTCTTCCGGTTGCCCTTCTTGTTCCGGGCAATGGAGGTGTAGGTGCCGCGATGGTACTCGAAGTAGAACTCGCCCTCCCAGGTCTCCAGGCGGGGATTGTCCTTGACTCTCTCCTCCAGCTCCCGGAAGTAGGTGAGTGCGCCCTCCTGGCGAACCATGGGGATGCCCTTGACGCCCTTCTCCATGCGGTTGGCAATCTCCAGCATCTCACGGGTGGGGCCGCCGCCGCCGTCGCCGTAGCCGAAGGAGATGAGAATGTCGTTGTTGATCTCCTTGTTCTGATAGCGCTCCCAGCCGCCCATGATGGCATCGGGGTGCAGCAGGCCGTTGTAAGTGGTAAAGAAGGACTTCTTGGGGTCCTGGCCGATGCCCAGGGTGGTGATCAGATGGGTCAGCACCTGGGAGCCGTCAATGCCCTTCCACATAAAGGTATCGTTGGGAATCTTGTTGATCTGGTTCCAGGCCAGCTTGGTGGTCATGAAGTAGTCCACGCCGGACTTCTTCATGATCTGGGGCAGGGCGCCGGAGTAGCCGAACACGTCGGGCAGCCACAGCACCTTGTTGTCCACGCCGAACTCCTCTTTGAAGAACCGCTTGCCGTGGACAAACTGACGGACCAGGGACTCGCCGGAGGTGAGGTTGCAGTCGGCCTCCAGCCACATGGCGCCCTCGGGCTCCCAGCGGCCCTCGGCCACACGCTCCTTGATCTCCGCATAGAGCTCCGGATAGCGCTGCTTCAGGAAGTAGTAGAGCACAGGCTGGCTGGACATGAACTTGTAGTTGGGGTACTCCTTCATGAGCTCCAGGACGGTGGAGAAGGAACGGGCCACCTTCTCCCGGGTCTGGGCCACGGTCCACCACCAGGCCACGTCAATGTGGGTGTGGCCGATGCAGGTGGCGATCACATCCCGGTTGCCGCCCATCTTCTCGTAGAGGTTCTCCTCCACATAGGCGATGGCCTCGTTCACGGAGGCATAGAACTCCGGAGAATAGGGGATGCGCAGGTCCAGGAGGTTGATGGTGTTGTTCAGAACGGTCTGGATGTCCAGACGAACCTTGCTGTCCTCATCCATCCGGGGGAATGCCCACAGGGGAACCTGAATGTCATAATACAGCCGGTTGACGGCCTCATCCTGGACATACAGCTCCGTGAGGAACTGGAACTCCCGGTGAAGGGTGCCGGTGTACATCTGCACATCCACGGTGACCTGATCACCGGCCTTGGCCTTCTCAAACAGAAGAACCTCCCGGTGGTTCATGTCCGCGCCCTGGGTCACCTTTCCGTCGAGGAAAATCAGGAACTGGGGGTTCTTGCCGTCGTCCCACTCCTCAATCTGGGTGTGAATCCGCATCCAGACCTGCTGGCCGTCCATCTCCTGGGGGACGGTGACCTTGGTGCGGAACCAGTGATGGGTGCCCTGAATGCCGTGGAAATCTCCGCCATAGCCCTGGAACCGGCCCTCGAACTGGTCGGAGCCGTCATAGAAGGAGTAAATCCGCCGGGCCTGGCTGTCAAACGTATCCCAGGGAGTCTCGCAGGCGTCGGCGTCCTCGGGATGGAGGAAGAAGCCGGGCTTGTACTCCCAATTGGACAGGCCATGAGAATGGGTGAAGCGAAGGAGCTTCAGCTGGTTGCAGATGACCTGAATTCTCTGATCAATAAAGTACATGAAAATCCTCCTAAGGGGAAAATGTCATTTTTTGTGGGGGGACAGTCCTTACAGGCTGTTCTCCTTGATGTACTGGAGCAGGGTGTCCACGGTGGTGAAGGCCAGGCCGGTGACAGTGTCGGCGCAGCCATAGTAGATGGCAATACGGCCGGTGGCGGCGTCGGTGAGGGTGGCGCAGGGGAAGGTGACGTTGGGCACGTCGCCCACGCACTCATAGTACTCGTAGGGAGCCAGGATGTAGTCCTTGGAGCGGTAGAGCACCTTCCAGGGCTCGTCCTTATCCAGCAGAGCCGCACCCATGCGGTACACATAGCCCTGGCAGGTGGTGATGACGCCGTGGTAAATGAGGAGCCAGCCCTCGTCGGTCTCAATGGGGATGGGGCCTGCGCCGATCTTGGTGGACTGCCAGGCGGACTCGTCGCCCTTCACCGTGCTCATCACATGACGATGGCAGCCCCAGAACTTCATATCCGGGCTCTGGCTGATGAAAATGTCGCCGAAGGGGGTGTGGCCGGTGTCGGAGGGACGGCTGAGCATCAGGTAGAGGCCGTTCACCTTCCGGGGGAACAGGACGCCGTTCCGGTTATAGGGCAGGAAGGCATTCTCCAGCTGATGGAAGGTCTTGAAGTCCTCGGTGTAGCCCACGCCGATGGTGGGGCCATGGTAGCCGTTGCACCAGGTGATGTAGTACTTCCCGTCCATGTAGCACACCCGGGGATCATACCGGTACTCCCGGACGGTGACCACGGGATCGCCCTCGAAGGTGATGGGGTCGTCCTGGATTTCCCAGTTGATGCCGTCCTTGCTGAAGCCCACGAACAGGTCCATGCTTACAGAACGGCTGTCGCAGCGGAACACGCCCGCAAAGCCATCCCCAAAGGGAACGACGGCGCTGTTGAACACGCTGTTGGAACGCTTGGTGGCATGGCGGCCGATGATGGGGTTGCCGCTGTAGCGCCATACGGGGAGCTGATAGCCTTCCGGCTTCTCCTCCCAGGGAATATTCTTCAGTTCAGTGCCAATAATTTTGCTCATAACCGCACCTCGTATTCTTTTCTGTAGATTGGTGTAATGATTGTGAATTCCGGGCAAATTCCCCTGTGCGGGGGCCGGGCGCTCCGGTGTCCGGAGGGTCCGGCTCCCACGCAGGAACAGGTTTCATCCTTTGCATTTTCCCACATTCTCCGGCCCTTGTCAACCATTGTTTTTCCTGCGGGATGTATCAAATCCTCGCAAGAGCGTATCGATTATCCCAGAGGGAATATCTTCCGGAGTCCGGGGCCGGTGGGGAGCTTCGGGCTTCCTGCACGGCTGGGAAAATGGGGCTGCTGCAGACGCAGCAGCCCCACGCTACTTAGATATAATTGTGTTGGAGATTAGCCAGCCAGGAAAGCATCCAGCTGAGCCTGAGCCTCGGCAACGATATCGTCGAAGCCGTTGGCACGCATCTCAGACATCATCTGAGGCACGATCTCCTCGGGATCCATAGCGCCGGTCAGCAGCACGGACTTGTACTTCTCGTACACGGCCACGCAAGCGGACAGCTTCTCGGAAACGGAGCTGGTGTCGAAGGAGAAGCCCAGGGCGGGAGAAGGAATGGCGCTCTCGTTCAGCTTCTGAACTTCCTCAACCCAGTAGTTGAACTCGGTGGTGTCGTCCAGAGTGACATTGAAGTAGCTGCCCTGGGTGTAGCCAGCCATGGACCAGTCGGTGTTGTTCTTGTGAACTCTCTGCTCGCCGTTCACATCAACGTAGTCCCAGTTCTCGCCCTGCACGCCGTAGTACAGCATATCGCGGACATAGGAATCGGTGTTGACCAGCTGGAGGAGCTCCAGGGCCTTGTCGGGATGAGCGGAGGAAGCGGAGATGCAGGCCATGGAGCCCTGCACGGTGTCGTTGGAGAGAACGGTGTTCTCCCACTGGATGGCTTCGCAGTTGACAGCCTCACCAGTGAAGGGGCTAGCGCCCAGGCTGGGGCCCCAAGTGGTCACGGCGGCGTAGGGCCAGCCCTGAGCCACAGCAACAACCTTGTAAGTAGGAGCGCTATCCAGGTTGGGAGCATCCTGGTTGATGTAGCCGTTCACATACCACTCGTGCAGAGTTCTGAGGTCGTTCATGACGTCCTCCTGCTCAAAGGTGCAAACAACCTTGTTGTCGCCCTTGGTGTAGGAAACACCCAGGGTGCCCAGGCCAGCGCCCAGACCGTCGTACTTGTTGCCAGCAACGGCGGAGATGCCGTCCTTGTTCAGGCCCACAGGAGCGGTGCCGGTGCCCTCGTAAATGGCCTTCAGGCCATCGGTGAGGTCAGCCAGGGTATGCGCATCCTTGTAGCCGGGGAAGTACTCAGCGGCCACATCGGCGTCCCAAACGAAGTAGTTGGTCATGGAAGAATCCTTGTAAGCGGGAACACCGTAGATCCGGCCGTCGATGCGGACAGCATCCCAGTACTCGGCGGGCAGCACGTTCTTCAGATCGGGGTAGTTCTCCAGCAGGTCGGTCAGGTCAGCGAAAGCGCCCAGAGCCACGTCAGCAGCATAGGTGTCCATGTTGGTGAACATGATGTCGTAGGGCTCGTTGGTGGAGACGATGACAGAGCGGCGATCGCCCCAGTCGCCCCAGCCGACAACCTGAACGTCCAGGTTGACGCCGATCTTCTCTTCCAGGTAGGGGTTGATCTGGGCAAGCCAAGCATCATAGTTGCCGGGCTGACCGCCGCCAACCTGATACCACTTCAGGGTAACGACTTCGCCAGAGGGAGTAGCGGGAGTGGTGGTGGTGGTGGTGTCCCCGTTGTTGTCAACGGGAGCGGTGGTGGTGTCCCCGCTGTTGTCAACGGGAGCGGTGGTGGTGTCGCTACCGCCGTTGCCAGTCGTGCAGCCTGCGAACAGACCAGCGACCATCACGGCGGCCAACAGAAGTGCCAGGATCTTTTTCATTTTGTTACCTCCTAAAGGTTTTGTTTTATTCGAGAGCAGCGGGGCAGGACCCGCTGCTCCGGAATACGGATTGGAAATTAGCCCTTAACGGCGCCCACAGTCAGGCCGGAGATGAAGTACTTCTGGAAGAAGGGGTAAACGCAGGCGATGGGCACGGCGACCACGAATGCGATGGCCATGGTGACGCTCTCCTTGGGCATGGACGCCAGCAGAGCGGCCTGGGAAGTAAGCGCCGCAGTCTGGTTCTGGGTCAGGAACTTCAGGTCAGCTTCGATGGAGTACAGCATGGCCTGGAGGGACTTGAGGCTGTTGCTGTCGATGTACAGCTTGGACTGGAACCAGTCGTTCCAATAGCCGAAGGCCAGGAACAGACCGATGGTAGCCAGAACAGGCTTGGAGACAGGCAGCACAATGCGGCCGAAGATGGTCCACTGGGACGCGCCGTCAATCTTGGCAGACTCAATGATGGAATCGGGAATGGTCTGCCGGAAGAAGGTACGGGTGATGGTGACGTTGAAGGAAGAGACTGCCAGAGGCAGAATCAGAATCCACATGCTGTCCTTCAGATGGAGGATCTGGGTGTTGACCACGTAGGAGGCAGCCATGCCGCCGCCGAAGATCATGGGGATGAAAACCAGGATGGTGAGGAAGCCGTTGAGCTTGTACTCCTTCCGGGACAGAACATAGCCCATGAGGGTGGTGAGGGCAACGCCCAGGACGGTGCCGATGACGGTGACGTACACGGAGACCCACAGAGCATGGAGAATGGTCTGGCGCTGGGTCCACAGGTACTCATAAGCAGAGAAGGAGACATCCTTGCCCCAGACGAAGAACTTGTAGCCGTCAGCGCGGATGGCGCCAGCATCGGTGATGGAAATCACGAAGATGGAGACGATGGGGAGGAAACACATGGCAGCCAGAAGCACAAACAGCAGGTTGAACAGGATGTTGGTACCCGGCTTGATGCGGTTCAGCTTATTCATTGCGCTATCATTCATTTTTTTGCTCATTGTTTCCACCTCCTTAAATCAATGCGCTGGACTTGTCCACCTTGCGGACAATGCCGTTGGCACACAGGATGGTGATACAGCCCACAACCGCCTGGAACATGGAGGCAGCGGTGGTCTGGCCCATGGTGGTACCCTGAGAATTCAGCATCTTAAAGACCTGAACATCGAAGGTGGTGGTCACGCCGTCCAGAGGGAACTGAGCGCCCCGGGTAACCTGATAGAAGAGGCCGAAGTCGGTGGAGAAGATACGGCCCACAGACAGGATGAACATCATGATGATGATGGGACGGATGGAGGGAATGGTGATGTACCGGGCCTGCTGGAACTTGGAGGCGCCGTCCAGCACCGCAGCCTCGTAGAGGCTCTGGTCGATGCCGGTGATGGAGGCCAGGTAGACGACCATGTTGTAGCCGATGGTCTTCCAGAAGTTCAGGAACACCAGGATGTAGGGCCAATACTTGGCTTCCATGTACCAGGAAATGGGCTTGCCGCCGAACCACTCCACGATGGTGTTGGCCAGGCCGAGGGTGGGGTTCAGGAAGGCCATGACGAAGTAGGAGACCACGACCCAGGACATGAAGTGAGGCATGAACATCAGGGTCTGATAGGTCTTGGACAGGCGCTTGCTGTAAATGTTGCTGATGAGGATGGCAAACAGCACAGGGAAGACGATGCCCATGACGATGAACACGATGTTATAGAGCAGGGTGTTCCTCAGCAGCTGGGGGAAGATGGGCAGGTTGAAGAAATACTCGAAGTTTTTGAGCCCGATCCAGTCACTCTTCAGGAGGCTGGTCAGGAAGCTCGCGCCCTGGGTAATGCGGTAATCCTTGAAGGCAAGGATAATACCGAACATAGGCAGGTAGCAGAACAGGATATACCACACCGTGGTAGGCAGGGCCAGAATGGACAGCTCTGTGTCGTCTCTGGTCCAGTGGGAGCGCCTGCGGGGCTTTACTTTTGCCGGGGGCGCCGTTTTGACAGGGTCTTTCTTTGCTGGCATTTGCTTCATTCCTTCCTTTTTAGCGTTGTCGTTTTGCACAAAAATCGATTTCCATTTCCGAAATTATTATAGCTTCTTCCAGAATCGTGCGGAAGTATTAAAACGTGATTTTATAGTGCAAAAAGGATACATTTCAGAAAATTCAAGTGGGAATCTATACCATTTTCTCTTCTCGTTTCTACGCATTATTCACAGTGTTCCCATTTTTCCAGGGCGGACGGTTGTCTCTTTCCTGTTTAAAATTCTAAAAAACGCCCTCAGGTTTTCAGAATTCCAGGGGATAATCCCTGTCATATTTTACGAATAGGTCCTGACAAATCCCCGTCTTTTTTGCCCGAATTTACAAGATTCATCTTTTCGGGCCGGATCAGCCCAAATCGTGTGTGTCCACCAACCGGAGAGTGGCTTTGTTAGAATGTACCAATTCCAACACTGTAATTTCATTCATTTTGCCCAAGTCCAGGAGGGTCCCCGGGAGGTACAGGGTTTTCTGAGGTCCCTTGCTCCAGAATCTTCCCAGGCAGAAGCCGTTGACCCAGACCATCCCCTTGGTAAAATGCTCCAGACTCACGAAGCATTCGTCCTGCCGCTCCGCCCGGAAGTACCCCCGGAAGAATTTGGGATACCGCTCCGCCGGGGCGGTGAAGTCCAGGCCGGACAGCTCCTCCAGGGGAAGGGTGGTGACGGTAAAGCCCATAAGGTACTGATTTCCCAGCCGGACCCCGGTGAGGCCCTTCCTGTCCGCCAGGTGGGGGCCGTAGTTCACCCGGCCCATGGCCTCCACCAGAATACCCAGGCGGGTTCCGGCGGGACACTCCGGCAGGAGCAGACGGTTTTTGGGCTTCAGCTGCTCCAGCTTACTCCGGGGGGCGGTGACGTCCAGGCTGCCCAGGAGCTTCCCGTCCACATAGACCCAGGCCAGATCCCCCAGGTTCTCCAGAGTGAGCCAGCCCCTGTCATAGGGGCCGGGGAGCACGGTCTCATAGTAAATGAGGCCGAAGCTCTGGCCATAGGACTCCATGGTACCGGGCATGGGGCTGTGGTGCACCGTTCCCAGGGCCTCCAGATTTTCAAACAGGCCCGCCGTCTCCTCCAGGGGCACCTCCCCCAGACTCTGGCACCTTGGCCGGGGAGGCAGGGGCGGCGGGGTGAGGCCCCGGTAGGCCCACATCAGCTCCCGGAGGGCATAATACCGGGGGGTGTAGTCCCCGTATTCGTTCAGGGGGGCGCAGTAATCATAGCTGGTGACCGTGGGGGCGTAGCGGTTTACCTGGTTGGCCCCGGCGGTGAAGCCGAAGTTGGTGCCTCCGTGGAACATGTAGAGGCTGAAGCTGGCGTCCTCCTCCAGAAGGGCCCGAACCTCCCTGGTCAGGCTCTCAGTGTCCCGGGTGTGGTGCTTCTCCCCCCAGTGGTCAAACCAGCCGCACCAGAACTCCGTGCACATTCTGGGCACCTCCAGCTCCCCCAGGGCCCGGAAGGCCCCCTTGGGGTCACTGCCGAAGTTCAGGGTGGGCAGCACCCCCTCCAGGCGGCCGCCGGAGAGCATGTCCCGGCAGGGCCCGTCGGCGGTGAAGAGGAGCACGTCTATGTCCTGGCTCCGGATGAGATCCCGGAGGAACCGGAGATAGGCCTTGTCATTGCCGAAGCTGCCGTACTCATTTTCCACCTGCATGGCCAGGATGTTCCCGCCCCGGGTCTCCTGCAGGGGCGCCAGCCGGGGCAGCAGCTCCCGGAAATAGTCCCCCAGGTGGGCCAGATACACAGGGTCACTGCAGCGAAGCCGGGGCGCCCCCTCCCCCAGGAGCCAGGCGGGCAGGCCGCCGCAGTCCCACTCCGCGCAGATGTAGGGGCCGGGGCGGACAATGGCGTAAAGGCCCAGCTTCCGGGCCGTCTCCAGAAACCGAACCAGATCCAGCCGCCCGGAGAAGTCGAAGCGGCCCTTCACCGGCTCATGGAGGTTCCAGCACACATAGGTCTCCACGGTGTTAAAGCCGGCGGCCTTCAGCTTCAGGAGCCGGTCCTCCCAATACTGGGGAAGAATCCGAAAATAGTGCATGGCTCCGGCGTAGATGTGGAAGGTTTCTCCGTTCAGTAAAAAGTCTCGTCCCTTGCAGGTCAGCATAACAGCGCCTCCTCCCGGATTCCGCCGCCGGTTAAGACGCCGGCGGGGTGCTTTCATTGTATCACAGGCCGGGCGTTTTGTGGAGAAAAAAATAAACCGGCGGAAGCCCCGGGCGCCTGCAGCCGGGACATGTGGGAGCAGCCCCGCCGCGCCGGTTGACGGGCGGGGGGGCGGGATGGTACAATAACAATACTTTATATAAGGAGGCCTGTTCATGTATCTTTCCATCGGCGGCGATATGGCGGTGCGCACCGGCTGCATTGTGGGGATTTTTGATTTGGACAACACCACCGTCTCCAAGCACACCCGGCAATTTCTGCGGCAGGCGGAGGAGGAGGGCCGGGTGGTCAGCGCGGCGGAGGATCTGCCCAAGGCCTTTATCCTGGTCAGCGAGTACGGCATTCCCCGGGTGTACCTGACCCAGTTCAGCGCCGCCACCCTGGAAAAACGCCTGGAGGCCCTGGAGCCATGACCGGGCCATGGCAAAGGTCATGCAGGGTCTGTCCCGCAGTACGTTGTAGCTTCTAAAAATCGACCTGTGATGCATTGTAGGGCGGGGCCAAAGGGGCCGGATATGCCACCTACCGTTCGCAGAATTGCACCACCTGCAGCCACCTGTAGGGGAGGGTCATGACCCTCCCGGAACAAAACGAAACCACCAGGCCTGTTTTGTTCCGGGGCCAAAGGATTTTCGGATTTGCCCAGGTGCGCCGGGAAAGGACGGCCCGTACTGCGGGAGGGTCATGACCCTCCCCTACGGTTCGTAGAATCGCGACCCTTATCGCTATCGGTAGTCGGTTTTTAGAAGTTACCATGCAGCAGATACCCCATCCCTTCGGAGGCTTTCAGGGTCCAGAAAGGGCCGTCTCAAAACGAATGTTTTGAGACGGCCCTTTTGCCGCAGGAAGAAATCAGCCGAACACAGACAGCAGGAAGCCGGCTGCGATGGCGGAGCCGATGACGCCGGCCACGTTGGGGCCCATGGCGTGCATCAGCAGATAGTTGGTGGGGTTGTACTTCCGGCCCACGTCCTGGGCCACACGGGCGGCCATGGGGACGGCGGACACACCGGCGGAGCCGATGAGGGGATTGATCTTGCCCTTGGTGGCCCAGCACATGATCTTGCCCATGAGAAGGCCGCCCACGGTGGACAGGATGAAGGCGAAGACGCCCAGGATGACAATCAGGATGGTCTGCACGTTCAGGAAGGAAGCGCCCACCATGGTGGCGCCCACGGAGGTGGACAGCATGATGGTGATAATGTTCATCAGGGCGTTCTGCACAGTGTCAGACAGCCGGGCAGTGACGCCGCACTCCCGGAACAGGTTGCCCAGCATCAGGCAGCCGATGAGGGGGGCGGTGGAGGGCAACAGCAGGGCCACAAACACGGTGACCACGATGGGGAAGATGATCTTCTCGGTCTTGGTGACCTCCCGGGTCTGCTTCATGACGATCTCCCGGTCCTTGCCCCGAACCAGCAGCTTCATGAAGGGCGGCTGAATCATGGGAATCAGCGCCATGTAGGAGTAAGCGGCCACGGCGATGGCGCCCAGCAGAGAGGGAGCCAGCTTGCTGGTCAGATAGATGGCGGTGGGGCCGTCGGCGCCGCCGATGATGCCGATGGAAGCGGCTTCACTGCCGGTAAAGCCCATGCACTTGGCGCAGAAGAAAGCGGCGAACACGCCCAGCTGGGCAGCGGCGCCCAGCAGCAGACTCTTGGGATTGGAGAGCAGGGGGCCAAAGTCAGACATGGCGCCCACACCCATAAAGATCAGGCAGGGATACAGGCTGGTTTTCACGCCTATGTAGAAAATATCCAGCAGACCGCCCTCCCGCATAATG
>JALETK010000123.1 GCA_022781505.1 Clostridiales bacterium
TCCTCCGCAATGCGAATGCATTGCACCGGCCGTGAGGCCGGTCAATCGCCTGGGCCTACATTGCGCCCCTGGCGGGGCGCGCAAGCCTGCGGCTTGCGGGGGAACGGATTGCCACGACCCCAGCGGGGTCTCGCAATGACAGACTTGGGGGTGCGGTGGGGTTGGATGGGGTGCGGGGGTCCCGGTGAGCGAGCGGCGGGGGCAGACAGCCTCCCTACGGTACGGCTACGGCGGTGCATCCGTAGGGCGGGGTCATGACCCCGCCGGGCAGCTGCGATTTGATCGGCAGTCCCGCCCCAACGCACCCGGCCCCGACCATGCACCCGTAGGGCGGGGGCTCGCCCCCGCCGGGCAGCTGCAAATCTGCCTGGCAGCCCCGCCCAAAGGCACCCGGCTCCCGACATCGCACCCGTAGGGCGGGGGCTCGCCCCCGCCGGGCAGTTGCAAATCTGCCTGGCAGCCCCGCCCCAACACATCAGGCCCCCGAACCTGTCATTGCGAGGAGCGCAGCGACGTGGCAATCCGTATCCTCCGCAATGCGAACGCATTGCACCGGCCGTGAGGCCGGTCATAGACCCGGGCCCCCATTGCGCCCCTGGCGGGGCGCGCAAGCCTTGGGGCTTGCGGGGGAACGGATTGCCACGACCCCTGCGGGGTCTCGCAATGACAGGCTTGGAGGTGCGGTGCGTGTGGACAAAGTGCCGGGGTTTTCGTGGGCGGGCGGCGGGGGACAGCCAGCCGCCCTACGGTATGGATTTCGGCAGAGCCTTTGTTTCAACACACCCGCTCCGGTCATGACCCTCCCCTACAGACACACCACCAGACCTGCCCTGCAGCTCCGTCCCAATGCACGGCCTCCACCCCTGTTATTGCAAGTGTCCCCGGAGGGCGGATTGAGATTCCGTCCTCCGGGGACAATTTGTGGTTTATTCAGGACTGCACGGCAGCAGGCGGCCTTTTTCAGCCGGTGTAGGTTTGGAGCAGGTAGCAGATGGCGTCCACATAGTCCTGGGCGTAGCCCTTGGAGCGGAAGTCGGCGGCGCTGGAGACGCTGGGGAACTCGAAGAGGCAGGCGTCGTAGCCCAGGGTGTAGGCCGCCCAGCTGGAGAGGTAGCCGGAGGCGCCCCGGAGGGAGGTGTAGCGGTTGCCGGGGAAGTACCTGGCAAAGGCCTGGTAGATGGCCCCGCCGCTGCCGCCGCTGACGATGGTCTGCCGGTACCAGCCGTGGGCGTCAATGAGGATGTTGTGGCCCTCCCCCATGAGCCCCGGGATGAAGGACGCCAGGGCCTGGGCCTCCCTGGCCATGAGGGGCTGGGCGCCGGTGTAGTACCGGCCGGAGTAGCTGGCGGAGAAGGCGTAGGGGAAGCAGCGGTTCAGGTCGATGCCCCGGTTGTAGGTGTTGTTTCCCTGGGAATCCAGGCCATAGACCGTACACCGGCCGGGGCCGTTGCAGGTCCAGCCGTCCAGAAGGCCGTCGGGGTTCAGGCAGGGCAGCACATACACCGACCAGTCCCCCGCCCGGATCAGAGTTTCGTACTCCTTCTCCAGCCGGTCCATGAGCCGGTAGGCGGTGTCCACCAGCATCTGACCGTCCCGGTCAAAGTTGTCCTCCCAGCCGTGGATGGCAAAGGTCAGAACCATCACGTTCTCCCCGTCTCCATAGCGGTAGGCCTTCAGCTCCCGGCCCGCGCCGCTTTTTCCGTAGGTGAGCTCTTCGATCACCGTCTTCAGGAAGGGGGTCAGGGTGAAGACCTCCCGGGTCTCCGGCAGGGTCAGGCGGGTGAGCATGGCCGCCAGCTCGCAGCGGCGCACCTGGCTTGTGGGGCGGAAGGTGCCGTATTCGTCGTCTCCCCTCAAAATGCCCGCCCGGTAGAGAAGGAGCACCTGGTCAAAATAGAGGCTGCTGCCGTCATAGTCCGGAAGCTCCTCCACGGTGTTCAGGGCCGGGAGCTCCGACAGGGGCAGGGCGGCGGCCAGAATGGCGGCCACCTCCTCCCGGGTGGCGGCGCGGTCCGGGTCGGCGTCCCGGAGGGAGGCCGGGAGAATGCGGTATTGCCGGGCCATCATCATGTAATAATGATACCAGGGGCTGGGATACAGGGCGGAGCGATCCGCGAGACCGTGGTACTTCTCGTACAGCCGCACGGCCACGGCGGCCACCTGGCTGATGCGCACGGAGCCTCCGGGGGAGAAGGCCGTGTCGCTCATGCCCACCATGAGGCCCATGCGCCACACCGTCTCCACCGGCTCATAATACCAGCTGTCCGCCGGCACGTCCGTGAAAGGCATGGTCTGGAGGGACTGGGAGAGGCCGAAGGCCTCCATCCCCGGAACCCGGTGGGACTGGGGCAGAGGGGCATCCAGAATGTCCGGGAGGGTGACGGTGACGGTCTCCGGCTCCGCCCGGAAGGCCGGGTACACCAGCCGGGCCGCCAGGGTTGCCAAATCCCTCCGGAGCAGCCGGTTGTCCGGGTGAACCTTTCCGTAATCGTCCCCCAGGAGAATCCCGGCGGCGTAGAGGGTGGAGACGCCCTCATACCAGGGGTCCTCCGGGCCGCAGTCCGGCAGGGAGTCCGCCTGGAACCGGGGCTGAAGCTCCTCGGCGGGAAGGGCGGCGGAGAGAATCTGGGCCGTCTCCCCCAGAGTGGCGGGGCGGGCCAGGTCCTCTGTTGCAAGGCTCCCGGGGAGAAGGCCGTATTCCCGGGCCCGGTCTATGTAATACTCGTACCACAGATCCCCGTAATCCTGGGATTCGTCGGGAATCTGCCGGTATTTCTCGTAAATCCGCACGCTGACCCCCACCACCTGGGTCACGGGCACGGTGCCCTCGGGGGTGAAGGCGTCCGCCCCGGTGCCCTCCATGAGGCCATTGGCGCACACCAGCTGCACATAGTCCCAGGCGGGGTCCTCCCGGCTCAGGTCGGTGAAGGCCGTCTCCACCAGGGGGTTCGGGTTGAACACGTCCATGGGACTGGGCTCCGCCGCCATGCCCGACAGGGGCAGTATGGCGAAAATCAGCAGGACGCACATGGCCCGCCGAAAAATGGTCTTATTTTTCATGCTGCGTCTCCTCCTTTTATCTTCCGTGGGAACCCCATGGCTCCTTGATAATGGGAGCATACGGCGGGGGTGTATCGAATTTGCATCGGAAAGGGGGTTCTCCGGGGAGAAATTTTGAAAGCCCCCGGGGCCGGGGGTGCATAGACTGGTGAGAAGGGAGGGATCTCCATGGATCCGTTTGACAAGGCACAGGCAGAGGCCGTGTGGCTGCGGGTGCGGGCCGTCCCGGCGGGATTCCGGGAGCTGGCCCTGGAGGAGGAGCGGCTGGCAGCCCTGTGCCGCCAGCTCCAGCGCCGGGGAGGCGACCCCAGGCTCCTGGAGCGGGGCCGCCGGGAGGCGGCAGCCAGGGCAAAAGAGCTCCGGGCCATGGGCCGCCTGGGAGGGGAGGCCGATTTCACCGCCCCCCTGGGGAAGCTGACGCCCACCATGCCGGAGCTCCTCCGCCGCCTGGCCTGGCACAGCCGCCGCTATGACCCGGAGCACCCGGTGTACGGCCCGGTATTCGCCCAATTCCGCCGGGAGTGCACCGATCTCCTGCGGCTCCTGCTGCGAAAAATGGACACAAAAGGTTGATTTTATTTTACAGCATTTTCCCCGGGAAAGCAAGCCGTTTTCCAAAGGACAAAGAGGAAAGTCCCGGCTGCCGAATTTTTGAAAGGGCCGGTTGGGTGTCCGTTTCCGGAAGGGCCGGTTAGGTGTCTGTTTCTGGAAAGGCCGGTTAGGTGTCCGTAGGGGCGAACCCATGTGTCCGCCCGCGGCAGGGGGGTAAATTTGCGGAAATGTTGGGCGAATTCGTATTTTTCCAGAATCCAATACGAATTCGCATTGGATTTCTGTGGAACGACACCTTTCCCTGCGGGCGGACACAGGCTTAAGCCCCTACGAACAAGGAATGACCTTTTCCGCATTTCCGGAGAACGGAAAGCCAACCTGTGCGTCCGTAGGGGCGGACATGAAATGGAGCTTTTTATAAATCAAATTTCCTGCTATTTTTGTGTGGTTTCTGCCACATCCTGCGGTTTTTAAGTTCGCGGCGCCGGGGGTTCCAGGCCGGCGTCCAGGATCAGGAGCCAGCGGAGGAGGAGCTTTTTGGGCCAGGGGGCGGCCTTCAGGGTCTCCAGCACATCCTGCTGCCAACGGCAAAGGATATCCCACTCCTCATGGCTCAGCCGGTGCTGGCTGAACCGGGCCTTCAGGGCCAGATCCCGGCATTCCTCCGGGCGCTTCAGGGCCCGGGCCAGGCGGCGGGTGCGCTTCCACTGGCTCAGGAACCGGCGGTTGCTCCGCTTCCCCCGGGGCCTTGCCAGGGCCAGGGTGGCCGGGCGGCGGAGGATGGCCAGGGCCAGAAGGCCCAGAACCCACCAGAGCCAGCCGGGGATTACCAGGTGAAGGCGGGCCTCCTCCTGCTCCGGCTCCCTGGTCTCCCGGGGCGACGTGGTTTGATTGGGGTCTGCCAGGGTGTGGGTGATCTCCCGCTCCGGCTCCGTGGTGGTCTCCGGGGGGGCCGTGGTGGGATGAACCGTGTCCTCCACGCCGCCGGCGGGAGTGGCCTCCAGAGGGAGCCAGCCCACCCCGTCCACATAATACTCCGCCCAGGCGTGGGCGTTTTTCCCCGTCACCGGGCGCCAGACGCCGGAGGAGGTCTGGCAGACGTAGCCGGTCACATACCGGGCGGGGATGTCCATGGCCCGGAGCATCACCACCACCGCCGTGGCATAGTGTACGCAGTAGCCCGTGTCGCTCTCCTCCAAAAACCAGATGGCGAAGTCCGAGCCCCGGGGCATCCGGGGGGTGTTCAGGTCGTATTTGGCCGAGCGGCTGACCTGCTGGGCCAGGTACTCCGGAAGGTCCGAGGCGGCAACCCTGCGGGCGCTCCACCGCTCCGCGATGGCAAGGGCGTTGGCGCGGGTCTCCTCCGGAAGCTGGGTGTAGTATTCATGGACAAAGTCCTGGTAGGCCCGCACGGCCTCGTCCTCCGGGTCTGACAGGAAGACGCTTCTGGCGTAGGTGACGGAATAGCTCCGGAGCCGCTCCGTGTTCTCCACCCCGCAGTCCCGCAGGGGGTCCCCCACCTCCGGCAGGCGCTGGAGGTAGTAGGGGGTGTAGATCACCGAGCGGTCCACGGTGCTGCGGATGTTCACGGTCTGCTGGTCAAACCGGTAGTCAAAATCCCCGCCGTTGGCGAGGCCCGGGCGGGAGGACTCCTCCGGGTAGGCCCCGGCGGGAATCTGCTCCCAGGCGGTGCCGGTGTAGACCCCGTAGGTGAGGCCCCGGAGGTACATGTTGCCTGTGGTGCTGGCCTGAACCCGCAGAATCACGTCGTCCGTGTCCTTCCGGGGACCCACCTCCAGGCTCTCCATCCGGGACACGGGCACCAGGGCGTTGAGGTCGCCCAGAAGCTCCGCGTCCAGGGAGATGAATTTGCTGGAAAAGTCCACCATGCTCTGGAGAATCTTCTGGCCCAGGGGGCTGCGGACGTAGTTCTCCTGGGGCAGTAGGGCGTAGAGGCCCAGAAGGAGGGCCGCCAGGGGCACCGCCAGGAAGAGGGTCAGCCGCGCCCCCTGCCGGGGGCTCCGGCGGCGGGAGCCCTGGGTGAGGAACATGATGCACTCCAGAGCCAGAAAGGCCAGGAGCCAGGAAACGGCGGGGGGCGTGTCCACCACCACCAGGCAGAGAACCAGGGGGAGGATGGAGAACAGCACCGCCGCGGCCAGACTCTGGCGGTGCATGAGGGTCCAGGCCACCACGCAGGCGGCCACAAGGCCCCAGAGAATCAAAGCCTGGGTGGCCCCGGCCCAGGGCGCCGGGGCCCAGCTCGGGCCACCGGTGATCTGATAGGCCCGGGCGTAGACGGTGAACAGAGTGTCATATACCAGCTTGCCGCTCTCCCCCAGGGGCTCCAGCCCCCAGAGCCACACCGCCCCCAGGCCCAGCACCCAGGCTGCCAGCACCAGAAGCCAGCCCCGGCGGAAGCCGTACAGAAGGCAGGCCCCAAGGCTCCCCAGGGCCAGACAGCCCAGGAGCGCCCAAAGGTCAATGGGCAGGTGGAAGGCCGTGACCAGGCACATGATCCCCGTGACCGTGAGGCCAAAGGTGAGGGCAAAGCAGGCGAGAAACACCCCCAGCCGGGCGGGGAGGCCATATGAAGTTGTCTCCTTGGGCTGTTTCATCCAATACACCTGCCGGTTTTTAAAAGATTGGGTGCCGTATACGGCACAGGGATGGGAGATTTTGCGCGGTTGGGGAGAACCCCTGCGGGGCGGGGGCTCGCCCCCGCCGTCAGTTTCCCGGAACCTCTGCACCACATCCAAACCCACCGCACTCCCAAGCCTGTCATTGCGAGACCCCGCAGGGGTCGTGGCAATCCGTTCCCCTGCAAGCCGCAAGGCTGCAGCGCCCCGGCAGGGGCGCAATACCGGCCCGGGGGATGACCGGCCTCGCGGCCGGTGCAATGCTGCCGCATTGCGGGGGATACGGATTGCCACGTCGCTGCGCTCCTCGCAATGACAGGTTCGGGGGCCGGATGCCTTTGGACGGGGCCGCCAAGCAAATTTGCAGCTGCCCGGCGGGG
>JALETK010000092.1 GCA_022781505.1 Clostridiales bacterium
CAGGGCAGAACCCAGGAAATCCGGGACAGAGTGCTGCACCTGTAACAAAGCGGGGGGCTTGCCGCAGGGAACGGTCTTGACCGGGCCTGTTGATTCGGGTTACAGATTGTCATACGTTACGTCAAGCAACCCTGCAACCCACTGGCGCTCCCGCGCCATTGCAACGCATGTAACTGCAATCAACACCCCTGGTTAAGAGCGTTCTCTGCTGGATCACAGGGAGAACCCCCAAAATCAGAAAGCCGTCCCTGGGGACGGGTGGAAAATCCACCGTTTCCCAGGGACGGCTTTCTTCTTACCAGCGGGGGCAGCAGCACCACTGGAGGCCCAGGCACATGCACAGGGGGGCGCACAGGTCCGTGGCGCCGCCGAAGCCCTGGTAGCCCCCGGCCTGGCGGCGGTAGGCGGCGCCGCCCTGCTCCATTTGGGTCAGAACCTGCTGATACTCTATGTTGTCCGGCTCCATGGCCACGGCCTGGCGCATATGCTCCAGGGCGGTGACCCGGTTTCCCAGGGCGTCGTTGGCAACGGCGCTGAGATAGTACCACTGGCCGTCCCGCCGCCCGGGTTCCACGCCCCCCAGGGCGTTGAGGGCCTCCTGATAGCGCCCGTTCTGGATGTACCGATAGGCCGCCTGGGCCTGGTTGGAGTGGAACCGGGACGATTGCTCCCGCTGCTGCTGGCGCTGCCACTGGCGGAAGACGTCCTCAAAGGGGTCCCGGTATCCGCCGTAGCCTCCCCCGTAGCCGCCCTGACCGCCGTAGCTCCCCTGGGCGCTGTCCGCGGCCTTCTGGGGATTCTTGATCTGCTCATAGGCGGCGTTGATCTCCTGCATTTTCCGCGCGGCAGCCTCGTCTCCGGGGTTGGCGTCCGGATGGTATTTCTTGGCCAGACGGCGGTAGGCCTTTTTAACCTCCTCGTCCGAGGCTCCGGGCTCCAGACCCAGAACCTTGTAGGGATCTTCCATCATGTCGGTTCCTCCTGCGCACCTCTGTGCGCCTTTCTCTGTCGGTATCGAATCCAGACGCCGCTGTAAAGGATATTGTCCAGCAGCGCCTTGTCCTGCACCAGGGGCAGGGTCTCATAGCTCCGGGTGCAGCGGCCCATCTCCAGCACCAGGTACTCCTCCCAGCGCTGCCGGTCCGCCTCCCCCAGGGACACAAAGGGGTTGTACCGCCCCTTCCGCCGGTCCTTCTCAAAATCCATGGCCGCGTCCATGAGATAGATGAACCGGCCCAGGGCCTCGCCCATCTCCCGGAGGTAGGGCTCCCACAGATCCTGCTTCCAGACGAAGAGCTCCGCCATGAGCTGGCCGAAGCAGTTGGCGGGAAGATCCGGATTGGAGCAGGCCTCTTTCTCCAGGCGGCTCAGCTCCCGGATGCAGGCCTCCATGGCCCGGCACTGCCGGGGATACCGGCGGCTGATCTCCGGATACTGCTTTTTCAGGAGCTTCCGCAGGGCCAGGGCGTCGGGCCGGCGGTCGTCCCGCCAGTGGTCGTCGGCGCTGAAATAGGCCAGGGCCACATTCATATCCGCCGCGTAGGAGACCGCCTCGCTCCGGAACCCCGGGCGTCGGGACAGGGGGTGCAGAAGACACCGCCGGTCCTCCTGCTCCTCCTCCGGCTCGTACAGAGAGGAGAGAAGCAGGGCCAAAAACACCATATCATAATTGAGAGACAGCCGGCTGGGGCCGGAGCTGTTCCGGCCGATGGCCCGGCAGATGCCGCAGTAGCAGCCCATATACCGCTGCCGCTGCTCCTGGGTCAGCTCTCCCATGCTGGCCGTGACATATCCAAACAAGGGCCTCGCCTCCTTTGCTGCCTCTATTCTAAGGGATATTTGTGAACTGTGTATAAATTTTCCAGGGGGATTTGTACAATCAGTCCTTATTTTCCTCTGCCTTCTGTTTTTTCTGACGGCGGAGGCGGAGCTGGTAGCCCACATCCATGAGATACTTGTTGAGGGCACCGCCGTAGAACACGATGGCCATGCAGGTGTACAGCCACAGCATGGCGATGGCCACGGCGGAGAGGCTGCCGTAGATGGTGGAGTAGTTCCCAAAGTGGGACACATAGATGGAGAACACGTCAGAAAACAGCAGCCAGCCCAGGGAGGCCAGGAGGGCGCCGGGCAGGGAGGTCAGGAGCTTGTTCCGCCGGTTGGGCAGGAACATGAACATGGCCGTGAACACGGCGGTCTGAATCACCAGCAGCACCAGAAAGCGGCTGGAGATAATTTCCATGACGAACTGGATGGCGCGGCTGTCCGTGTGGGGAATTTGGGCCAGGATGGTCTGGCCGAAGACGTGCAGGGCCAGGGTCAGGAGCAGCACCAGGAGGAACAGGAAGGTGTACACCAGGCTGAGGAGCCGGGTGAAAATATAGCCCCGGTCCTCCTGCACCCCGTAAATCCGGTTCAGCCCCACCAGAATGCCGTAGACCCCCCGGGAGGAGGCCCAGAGGGTGGCCAGGGCGGACACGGACACCAGGGTTGTGGAGCTGCTGGCGAACATGCCGTTGAGAAGCCGGGACACAGGGGGCATGAGGGCCTCCGGAATCACCTGCTCCAGAATCTCCAGCAGGGCGCCGCCGCTGAGGGTGGTGTAGCTCAGAATGTTCAGAAGCAGCATAACCATGGGAAAGGCGGACAGAATAATGAAATATGCCGCGTTTGCCGCGTACACCGGCACATCCAGCCGGGCCAGGCTGATGACGAGGTCGATGAACTTGGACAGACGGCGATTTTTCTTCTGCTTCACGGCTTCTCCTCTCTCCTGGGGCTTGCGTTTTCCCAGGGAATCGAATATACTATTTGTTGACCATTATACTGGAATCCGAAGGAAAATGGAAGTGTTTTTTTGAAGATTATCGTCAGCACCTCGATTGCGGGCCTTCTCAGGGCCGTTTCTCTGGACGAGGCTCTGGAAACCGTGGCCCGGGCGGGGTACACCCAGGTGGATTTTCCCTTAAGCGTCTTCAGCCGCCCGGCGGGCTCGCCCTTAAAGGGGGAGGGCTGGCAGGGGTGGACCCGGGAGCTCCGGCGGAAGCTGGATGCTTTGGGGCTGCAGGTGGTGCAGGCCCACGCCTCCTGGGAGCAGGCCATCGGGGAGGATCTGGCCTTTCAGGAGCCCTTCCCCGTCTACGAGAGAACCATTGCCGCCTGCTCCATTCTGGGCTGCCCTAATTTGGTGTTTCATGCCCCCTTGTACTTTTTCCCCATGGGGGATGGGGCCGCCCGGCGGCGGGTGACGGACTGGAACATCCGGTGGTTTTCCCGGCTGGTGCCCCATCTGGAGGAGGCGGGGGTCACCGCCGCCCTGGAGAACACCTTTGATTACCGCCGGGTGCAGCGGCCCGGGGACCCGCCCTTCACCTACACCTCGGCGGAGGACATGCTGGAGCTGGCGGAAGGAATCGGAAGCCAGCGCGTGGGCATCTGCCTGGACACGGGCCACGCCAACATCGCGGGGCAAAACCCCGCCGGGATGATCCGGGCCTACGGAGACCGGCTGAAGGTGCTGCACCTCAACGATAACTTCGGGCTGATCGGCCCGGTATACGAGGATCTGCACCTATTTCCGGGCCACGGGAACCTGAACTGGGGGGAGATTTTCCGGGCCCTCCGGGAGACGGGCTTCACCGGCAGCTTCAATCTGGAGCCTGTGGGGGCCCTGCCCGGCCTGTCTCCGGCGGTGCGGGTGCTCCAGCTCCGGTCTGCCCGGGAGGTTGTGACCCGGATGGCCCGGGAGGCGGGCTACTGACGAAACCGGGGGCGCCGCAGATGCCCTGCGGCGCCCCCTGACCGGAGAGAAACCTTACTTTTTGCGGAAGGACATGCAGTCGGTGCACTGATCCACGGTGGGGTTGCACTCGTGGGTGCCCACCTGAATCCGATCCAGGGAGCAGTAGTCTGCGTCGTCGCAATGGTTGGCGCAGGAGACCACGGTACAGGCGATACACTTGTTGGCATGAGTGTTCATGGCAAACGCCTCCTTTGTAATTGGGTTCGGAGCTAGTATGTCCCCCGGCGCGGGAAGAATACTGGAAAATTTTTCCCTGCTCGTTTCTGACAATCAAGAGAGAATACGGAGGTATTTCTATGGTTAAGGTATCCCCCTCCATCCTGGCGGCGGATTTTGCGAATCTGGAGCGGGACGTGGACATGATCCGGCAGACCGGGGCGGACTATGTCCATGTGGATGTGATGGACGGGCTGTTTGTGCCCAATATCACCATTGGCATTCCTGTGGTGGCGGCCCTGTCCAGGGTGTCCCGCCTCCCGCTGGACGTGCACCTTATGATTGACCGGCCCGTCCGGTATGTGGGGGAGTTTGTGAAGGCGGGGGCCTCCATTGTCACGGCCCACCTGGAGGCGGACACCCCGGAGAACATCCGCCGGGCCCTGGAGACCATCCGGAGCCTGGGGGGACGGGCCGGGCTCAGCCTGAAGCCGGGGACGCCGGCCCAGGCGGCCTTTCCCTTCCTGGAGCTGTGCGACCTGGTTTTGGTCATGACCGTGGAGCCGGGCTTCGGGGGGCAGAAGTTCCGGGGGGACATGATGCCCAAGCTGGAGACAATCTCCCGGGAGGTGGCCCGCCGGGGCCTTCCTGCGGAGGTGGAGGTGGACGGGGGCGTGTCCCTGGACACCTGCGAGACCTGCGTGGCCCACGGGGCAGACATCCTGGTGGCAGGCTCCGCCTTCTTCAAGGCAAAAGACCGGACGGCCTTCACAAGAACCCTCCAGGCCTGTGGCAAACCGCAGCCATTGTCCCAGGATTAAGAGAGGGTTTCCTCTGTTGTTCGTAGGGGCGGACCCATGTGTCCGCCCCTGCTGCGTTGTAACTTCTAAAAATCGACAACAGATCGCTATAAGGGCCGTGATTCTACGAACCGTAGGGGAGAGTCATGACCCTCCCGCAGTACGGGACTTCCTATCCCGGCGCACCCGGGCGAATCCGTAAAATCCTTTGACTCTGGAACAAAACAGGCCCGGGTGGGCCCGTTTTGTTCCGGGAGGGTCATGACCCTCCCCTACAATGCACCAAAGTTATATTTTAAAAGTTCCAACGTACTACGGACGGGCAGGGCGGCTCTTTCTTTCGGTGGTATTTTTAATGATTAGGGAAGA